>CAYYQO010000421.1:0-1500 GCA_964473845.1 uncultured Aeromicrobium sp. | reverse complement strand
CCGGCAGGCGCACGAGTCGCCGCGCTCATGCTCGGCGTCGTCCACGCGTACGACTTGCCCACCGAGGAGCGCACCCACGCCGTCCGCCTCATCGGCAGCACCGTCAACGGCTTCGTCCGACTGCACGTGCACGGCAGCTTCGACCACTCCGACCCAGATCCCGAGGAGTCCTGGCTCCGCATGACCCAGGCGCTCGACAGCGCCCTCACCCACTGGCCGGCCGAGGAGGCCACCCGATGACCCACCGCCCCCTGCAGGACGTCCAACTGACCGAGCCGTTGTTCCGCGGCATCGTCGAACTCGAACGCACGCCACGCGGGGTCCAACCCCACCGGCTCCCCGCCTGGGCGCGCCGCCAGTTGCCCGATCCGCAGTTGCTGATGGCCGAGGCGCAACCGTCCGGCGTGCGCCTCACGTTCAGGACGACAGCGACGGCGATCGAGCTCGAGACTCGCCCCACCCGGGTCGCGTACGTCGGAGCACCTGCGCGCCCGCTCGGCGTCTACGAACTACTGGTGGACGGCGTGCCGTCAGGCCAAGGGTCGGTGCACGGCGGAGACGTCATGTCGATCGACATGACCACTGGCGGGCGCGAGCACCGGGCCGGCGAGTCGGGGACCGTCACCTTCCACGGGCTGCCCGCGACGGACAAACTCATCGAACTCTGGCTCCCCCACAACGAACTGACCGAGATCGTGGCGTTGCGCACCGATGCGCCGGTCGAAGCCGCATCCAGCGACGGCCGGCGGGTGTGGCTGCACCACGGCAGCTCGATCAGTCACGGCTCCAATGCGCTGACCCCGACCGGAACGTGGCCGGCCATCGCGGCCGCGGCGGCGGACGTGGACCTCGTCAACCTCGGTTTCGGCGGAAGTGCCCTGCTCGACCCGGCGACCGCTCGCACGATGCGCGACCTCCCCGCGGATGTCATCAGCGTGAAGATGGGCATCAACATCGTCGGCGGCGACGTGATGCGCCTGCGCGCCTTCGTCGCGGCGATGCACGGCTTCCTCGACACGATCCGCGAGGGTCATCCCGACACGCCACTGCTGCTCGTGTCGCCGATCCTGTGCCCGATCCACGAGGACACCCCCGGCCCCGGCTGGCCCGATCCGGCGACGCTCGGCACCGACACCGTGCGGTTCATGGCGACCGGCGATCCGGCCGAGGTGCCCCTGGGCAAACTCACGCTGCGGGTGATTCGCGAGCAGATGTCACAGCTCGTCGAAGCGCGTCGCGCAGACGATCCGCACCTGCACTATCTGGATGGCCTGGCTCTCTACGGCGAGGGCGACGTCGCCTCCCACCCGCTGCCCGATGCACTCCATCCGGATGCTGACACCCATCGGCTCATGGGCGAACGCTTCGCCGGCCTCGCCTTCGGCCAGGACCGGCCTCTCGCCTGATCGAGGTCGGCCGCAGATCAGCGGTCGGCCAGCGGCAGCGGGTCGTTGCCCGGCAGTCCGGCGAACGTCTGGACGATGTCGAGCCAGTGATCGG
>CAYYQO010000420.1:0-1510 GCA_964473845.1 uncultured Aeromicrobium sp. | reverse complement strand
GTGAAGTACTACGACGTTGCCGTCGACCAGCTCATCGTGATCCACGACGAGCTGGACCTACCGCTCGGATCGTTGCGCTGCAAGAGCGGCGGCGGCGACAACGGCCACAACGGGCTCAAGTCGATTCGTCAGTCCCTGGGCACGGGTGACTTCCTGCGGGTCCGCTTCGGCATCGGCCGGCCGGCCGGCCAACTGCCGGTCCACGACTTCGTGCTCAAGCCGTTCGCCAAGCCCGAGCGGATCGAGGCAGACATCGTCGTGCAGGAGGCCGCGGACGCGGTCGAGAGCCTGATCAGCGTGGGCCTGGCGAAGACGCAGAGCGTCTTCAACTCCTGACGCCGAACCCGCGCTCGGTATCAGCCTCGCGAGACGCTGACTGTTCCGCCCGACTCCCACACGTTGCCCGACAACGTCGGCAGCGACGTCGCTGGCGCGATCACGGCGCAACCGGGGTTCTTGGTCTGAGTGCGGGTGAACGTGTTGTCGATGATGTTGATGTCGCTGAGCGGTCCGTGGTTCTTCACGGCGATGTTGACCGAGCAGGCCCCTCCGCCGATCGTGTTGTCGTGCAGGGTGACGTCGGAGATCTTCCCGGCGTCCTGCCCGAGCATGACCGCGGCGTTCTTGGAACCCTCGATCCTGGTGCCCTCGATCGTGATGTTCGATCCCGAGACGACCTGGATGTTGTCGTCGTGGCTCGGCTTGCCGCCCCAATTGGGGTCCTTCTCCCAGTGGATGTTGCTGTGGAGCCAGGAGTCCTTGATCGTGACGTTGCCGTCGCCGTGGATGTGGACCTGGTCGACCACGTCATGGATCTGGACGCGCTTCAGGGTGAAACCCCAGCCCATGATGCCGTTGGTGTCGGTGTTGTCGTGGTCGGAGAGGATGTCGGAGTTCTCGATGACCACGCCGGGCGACTTGCTGTTGACGACGCCCGTGACGCTGGGGGCCTGGGCGCGGATCCGGGAGTTCTTGATCGTCACGTTGGCGGCCTTGATGGTGACCGTGCCGAAGATCTCCTGGTTGCTGATGACGGTGCCGGGCTCGGTGATCGTCAGATTCCCGCGGTGCTGTGTCAGTTTCGTTCCGGGCGGCACGCCGGGCGGCAGTTCGGGGCCCGCGGTGGGCGGTGCCACGGTGGGTGCCGCCGTGGTGGGAGCCGAGGTCGGTCGTGTCGTCGATTTCGTGGGCGGCGCGGTGGTGGGTGCCGTCGTGGTGGGCACCGTGGTGGGCCTGACGGTGGGCGCCGTCGTGGGCGCGGCCGTGGTCGGCGTCGTGATCGGGGCCGGCGGGCCATAGGTCGGTTTCGTGACCGGTGAGGTCGGCACGGTGGTGGGTGCCGTGCTCGGTCGGATGGTGGGTGCCTGCGTGGGCGTCACCGTCGGAACCGTCGTGGGGGCGACCGTGGGGAAGGTCGTCGGCGCGGTAGTCGGGTCGACCGTGATGTCGTCGGTCGGGTCGACCGTGGTGTCGTCGGTCGGGTCGACCGTGGTGTCGTCGGTCGGGTCGA
>CAYYQO010000419.1:0-1545 GCA_964473845.1 uncultured Aeromicrobium sp. | reverse complement strand
CGGGGTACATGGCGTACGTCGGCGCGAAGGACAGCGCCGACGTACGCCATGTACCCCGAGTACGCCCGCAACACCCACACCCGCTGGGTTGCGGGGCGCCGCAGCGAGGACTTCGCGATCGACGTCCCCGCCGCGGTCGCCCTGATCGAGGCCGAGCAGCCGGCCGTGGTCTTCCTGACCTCGCCCAACAACCCGACGGGCACGGCGCTGGCCGCCGAGGAACTGAACGCGGTGCTGGCCGTCGCGCCCGGCATCGTGGTCGTCGACGAGGCCTACGCCGAGTTCCGGCGCGAGGGGACACCGACGGCGCTGGAGCTGCTCGCCGACCAGCCGCGTCTCATCGTGACGCGCACGATGAGCAAGGCCTTCGCGCTGGCCGGCGGGAGGCTGGGCTATCTGGCCGCCCACGCCGAGATCGTCGATGCCCTGCGCATCGTGCGACTGCCGTACCACCTGTCGTCGGTCACGCAGGCCACCGCGTTGGGCGCCTTGCGGCACACGGACGAACTGCTCGCCCAGGTCGACGCGCTCCGCGTCACCCGTGACGAGACCGCGGCGTGGTTGGCCGGACGCGGACACGAGGTCGCCGCGTCCGACGCGAACTTCATCCTGTTCGGGCGTTTCGCCGATCGGCGCGCCGTGTGGGATGGTTTGGTCGACCGAGGTGTCCTGATCCGCGAGGTCGGGCCCGAAGGTTGGTTGCGGGTGTCGATCGGCACCCCGGACGAGATGACCGCGTTTCGCGACGCGCTGACGGAGGTGGATCCCCGATGACTGAGCAGGCAGCCGCCCGGACGGGCCGGATCGAGCGGAAGACCTCCGAGTCGCACGTCCTGGTCGAGGTGAACCTGGACGGTACGGGTACGCACGACATCAGCACGGGCGTGGGCTTCTACGACCACATGCTCACGGCGCTGAGCCGTCACTCGCTCATCGACCTCACGGTGCGCGCCGAGGGCGACCTGCACATCGACGCCCACCACACGGTCGAGGACACCGCGATCTGCATCGGCGAGGCGATCCGCGAAGCGCTGGGGGACAAGGCGGGCATCCGCCGCTACGGCAATGCGACGATCCCGCTGGACGAGGCGATCGCCCAGTGCGTCGTCGACGTGTCCGGCCGTCCGTACTTCGTGCACACCGGCGAGCCCGAGCGCCAGATCACGGCGATCATCGGCGGTTCCTACATCGGTTCGCTGACCTCGCACGTGTTCGAGTCGATCGCGCACCACGCGGGCATCACGGTCCACGTGAACCTGCTGGCAGGTCGCGATCCGCACCACATCGCCGAGTGCCAGTTCAAGGCCTTGGCGCGCGCCCTGCGGACCGCGGTCGAGTTCGACCCTCGGGAGACGGGCATCCCGTCGACCAAGGGCGCCCTGTGACCGTGGCGGGATCTCGATACGCGGGCGCGTTCCTCGCCCAGCTAGTCGATCGCCGGGCCCGTAGGTCCGTCGATCGAGTGCCGGCGAGCGAAGCGAGACGGCGTGTCGAGATCACGGAGAAGCTTCCATGACGACCGTCGCGGTCCTGGACTACGGCTCG
>CAYYQO010000418.1:0-1548 GCA_964473845.1 uncultured Aeromicrobium sp. | reverse complement strand
CGTCACTGCCGATCAGGTGCACGAAGCGGGCGCTGACGCCCGTCACGCCCGGGGCCACCGCCCGGAGCCGGGACACCAGGGCACTGGCACGGAAATCCGAGAGCGCGTTGCCGCCCTCGACCACGGTGAGTTCGACGTTGCTCGGCACGCGACCAGCCTACCGACGACCTCGGCCTGTCCTCGCACTCGCACTCGGCCGGGCGCCGACCCCGCCCCCCTCTCCACTTTTGGCGAGCGATCCACCTTCCCATCGGCGAAAGGCGTGCATCCCGTACCAAAAGTGGAGAGGGGGCGGCGGGGATTCCGCGCGCGTATGTTCATGTCATGAGGCAGAGCGCGGTCGAGGTCGCGGGGCTCCGGGTCGACAGGGGCGGCAAGACGGTCATTCCCGGCCTCGACCTGAGGATCCCGCGCGGCCTGGTGACCGGCCTGCTGGGGCCGAGCGGCTGTGGCAAGTCCACCCTGATCCGGTCCCTCGCGGGCGTCCAGGTGACGGCCGCCGGGACCGTGGAGGTGCTCGGCAGACCCGCCGGATCGTCAGAGAACCGCCGCCGCGTGGCCTACGTGACCCAGGCGAGCTCGGTGTATCCCGACCTGACGGTCGACCAGAACCTCGCGTACTTCGCGGCCGTCCACGGTGTCGGCGGCGAGCCGATCGACGCGGCACTGTCCGCCGTCGACCTCGTGGGACAGCGCCGATCGGTCACCGCCGATCTCTCGGGCGGGCAGCGCACCCGCGTCTCGCTCGCGGCCGCCCTGCTCGCCTCACCCGACGTCTACCTGCTGGACGAACCGACCGTCGGCCTCGATCCCGTCCTGCGCCGCGACCTGTGGGCCATGTTCCGTCGCCTGGCCGGCGACGGCGCCGCCCTGCTGGTCTCGAGTCACGTCATGGACGAGGCCGACCGGTGCGACCGCGTGCTGCTGATGCGCGAGGGCCAGATCATCGCGGACGACAGCCCGGACGGCTTGCGGGCCTCGACCGGGACGACCGACATCGAATCGGCGTTCCTCGCCCTGGCAGAGGGCGATCAGCGATGACCGGCACGCTCGCCACGACGCGCCGGGTCCTGCAGCAACTGCGTCACGATCCGCGCAGCCTCGTCATGGCGTTGGTCCTGCCCGCACTCCTGCTGCTGTTGTTCCGGTACGTGTTCGACCAGCAACCGGTCGTGTTCAGGAAGATCGGACCACAACTGCTGGCACTGTTCCCGTTCATCCTGATGTTCCTGCTGACCAGCGTCACGATGGTGCGCGAACGACTCTCGGGAACGCTCGAACGCCTCCTGACCACTCCGCTCAAGCGCGGTGAACTGATCGGCGGCTACGCGCTGGCGTTCAGCCTGATAGCCCTCGGGCAGTCGGCCATCAGCATCACGGTTGCGCAGTGGTGGCTGGACCTGGGGCTCGACCGGTCCGCCGAGGCGCTGCTGTTCGCGGTGCTCGGCTCCATCGTGGGCACGGCCCTGGGGCTGCTGGGTTCGGCATTCGCGCGCACCGAGTTCCAGGCGGTCCAGTTCATGCCGCTCGTGATCATCCCGCAGATCC
>CAYYQO010000417.1:0-1556 GCA_964473845.1 uncultured Aeromicrobium sp. | reverse complement strand
GCACCGTCGCCATGGTCGGAGACGGCGTCAACGACTCACCGTCGCTCGTCCAGGCTGACGGTGCGCCCCTGGGCCTGGAGCTTCTTGATCTCCATCGCCTTGTCCTCGGGCAACACCTCGGCGATGACCGTGTCGATCTCGAGCTCGGCGGCGATTCTCTCGGCCGTGGCACGGTTGTCGCCGGTCAGCATCACCACCTCCACCCCGGACTCGTGCAGGGCCTCGATCGCCGCCTCGGAGGTCTCTCGGACGGCGTCGGCGATGCCGAGCACGGCGACGACTCGACCGTCGACTGCCACGAAGACGGCTGTCCGGCCTCCGGACGCGATCTGGTCGCGGCGCTGTCCGAGCTCGCCGACCTCGATGTTCTCCGATTCCATGAGTCGCCGATTCCCGATGGCCACGTGGTGGCCGTCCACCTCGGCGAGTGCACCGATCCCGGTGACATTGCGGAACGCGGTCGCCCGCAGTCGGGGGACATCTGCCGCGTCGACGTAGTTCACCACAGCGCGGGCCAACGGGTGTTCAGATTCGCGTTCGGCTGCGCCTGCGAGAGCCAATGCCCTGTCTCGGTCCATCCGGTCGACGACGACGTCGGTGATCTCGGGCTCCCCCTTGGTCAGGGTGCCTGTCTTGTCGAAGACCACGGTGTCGATACGCGCGGCAGTCTCGATTGCCGTGGCGTTCTTGAAGAGGATTCCTCGCTTGGCTCCAAGTCCCGAGCCGACCATGATCGCGGTCGGGGTGGCCAGGCCCAGTGCATCGGGGCAGGTGATCACCACGACGGTGATGGCGAACAGAAGAGCTGTCTGGACGGATGCGCCGACCGCCAGCCACACAACGAACGTCCCGACGCCGCCAATGAGGGCGACCAGAACGAGCCAGAAAGCTGCCTTATCGGCCAGACGCTGTCCGGGCGCTTTGGAGTTCTGGGCCTGCTGAACCAGAGCGACGATCTGGGCGAGTGCCGTGTCAGCTCCGATTTTGGTGGCTCGCACGCGGAGCGTTCCACTGGCATTAACCGTGGCGCCGATGACCGCATCGCCGGGACCCTTCTCGACTGGCAAGCTCTCGCCGGTGACCATCGACTCGTCGATCTGTGAGTTGCCCTCCTCGACGACGCCATCGGTCGCGATCTTTGCTCCGGGACGAACAAGGAGGAGGTCGTTGACCTGGACTTCCGACGTGGCAATCTCGATCGGTTCTCCATCCCGAATCACCAGAGCCATGGGTGGGGCGAGGTCGAGAAGGGTCCTGATGGCGTCGTTGGCGCCACCTCGCGCTCGCATCTCGAACCAGTGGCCGAGCAGGACGAACACGGTGAGCATGGCAGCGGCCTCATAGAACACGTCGCCGCCACCACCGGTAAGTGTCACTCCCAGCGAGTACAGCCACCCCGCGCCGACTGCGACCGCAACCAGGACCATCATGTCGAGGGTCCGTGCGCGCAAGGCCCGCCAAGCTCCGTCAAAGAAGATCCACGCCGAGTAGAACATGACGGGAAGCGACAGCATCAGGGTGAAGACGTCGTCGCGCATTCCAAAGGGTGCCGGGAC
>CAYYQO010000416.1:0-1557 GCA_964473845.1 uncultured Aeromicrobium sp. | reverse complement strand
CGCATGTGCAGCGGGATCTGGCCGCCTTCGAAGCCGACGCGGACCTGGTAACGGGCCTTGGTGCCCTTGGTGCCACGACCGGCGGTCTTGCCCTTGGAACCCTCACCACGACCCACGCGGGTCTTGGCGGTCTTGGCGCCCGGAGCGGGACGCAGGTGATGCAGTTTGATCGCCATGATCAGTCCACCTCCTTGAAGGAGACCAAGTGCGGGATGGTGTTGACCATGCCGCGGATTTCGGGCCGATCCTCGACGACCTTGACGTCGCCGATGCGCTTCAGTCCGAGCGAACGCAGCGTGTTGCGCTGATTCTGCTCACGACCGATGCCCGATCGGATCTGGGTCACTTCGATCTTGCCCATCAGACGGTCACCTCCGCAGGAGCCGGCTCCTTGCCGGCCTTGAGCAACGCGGCCGGAGCCACGTCCTCGACGGCCAGGCCACGACGGTTCGCGACGTCCTGCGGCGACTCGAGCAGACGCAGTGCCTCGACCGTCGCGTGGACGATGTTGATCGCGTTGGACGAACCGAGCGACTTGCTCAGGACGTCGTGGATACCGGCAGCCTCGAGCACGGCGCGGACCGGACCACCGGCAATGACGCCGGTACCGGGCGCGGCCGGGCGCAGGAAGACGACACCGGCCGCCTTCTCGCCCTGCACGGGGTGCGGGATGGTGCCCTGGATGCGCGGGACGCGGAAGAAGCTCTTCTTCGCCTCCTCGACACCCTTGGCGATCGCCGTGGGAACTTCCTTGGCCTTGCCGTAGCCGACACCGACCTGGCCGTCGCCGTCACCGACGATCACCAGCGCGGTGAAGCTGAAGCGGCGGCCGCCCTTGACGACCTTGGCCACACGGTTGATCGTGACGACCTTTTCGATGTAGTTGGACTTGTCGGCGTTGCGGTCGCCGCGTCCTCCGCGACGGTCGCCACCTGCTCGGCGCGTGCTCATGCGGCACTCCCCTTGTTGGTCGTGATGGTCATCAGAACTCCAGTCCGCCCTCGCGGGCACCGTCGGCCAGGGCCGCGACGCGACCGGCGTACTTGTTGCCGGCGCGGTCGAAGACCACAGCGCCGATGCCGGCGGCCTTGGCGCGGTCGGCGAGCAGTTCGCCGACCTTCTTGGCCTTGGCCGTCTTGTCGCCCTCGAAGGTGCGCAGGTCGGCTTCCATCGTGGAAGCCGAGGCCAGCGTGTGTCCCTCGAGGTCGTTGACGACCTGCGCGACGATGTGCTTGCTCGACCGGGTGACGACGAGGCGAGGACGCTCCGCCGAACCCTGGATCTTCTTGCGGCCGCGGATCTGGCGACGCTGACGCGACGCGACCCGACCAGCGGTGTGCTTGGCGTGCTTGATCGAGATTGCCATGGCTTACTTACCAGCCTTTCCGGCCTTGCGCAGGATGCGCTCGCCTGCGTAACGCACGCCCTTGCCCTTGTAGGGCTCCGGCTTACGGATCTTGCGGATGTTGGCTGCGACCTCGCCCACGGCCTGCTTGTCGATGCCCGACACGGTGAGCTTGGTCGGGCCTTCGACGGTGAACGTGATGCCCTCCGGCG
>CAYYQO010000415.1:0-1563 GCA_964473845.1 uncultured Aeromicrobium sp. | reverse complement strand
GAGAAGATGTCGATGCTCTGGCCGGCGGCCACGCTGACGATGGCGCGCTTGGTGTCCTTGCGCTTGCCCTCGCCAGTGCGGGTGCGACGGGCCTTGCCCTTGCGGTTGATGGTGTTCACACCGGTGACCTTGACCCCGAAGATCTCCTCGACGGCGATCTTGATCTGGGTCTTGTTCGCGTCCGGGTGGACCAGGAACGTGTACTTGTTGTCGTCGAGCAGGCCGTAGCTCTTCTCGCTGACCACCGGGGCGATCAGGACGTCGCGTGCGAAGGTTCCGTGGTTCGTCATCAGTTCTCCTCCTGGGCCTCGTCGCCACCGGCCGGGACGAAGCCCGCGGCCGCGGCGGTCTCGGCCGTGTCGAACCAGACCTCAGCCACCGTCTGGTCGTACCACTGGCTGCCGGGAACGTGGTACTTCATCGAGTCCTCGTTGCCCTTGATCTCGTGGCCCTTCGGCGCGTTGCCACTGGCCAGCGGCGCCTTGGAACCCGGGCCGTACGGCTGGGTCTTGGTGGCGCCTGCCTTCGCGTCGGCGTCGACGAGCGTCGCGGCTTCGGACTTGGCCGGCTCGGCGGTCTCGGGGACCTCGAGCTTGGGCTCAGCCTTGGCAGCGGCCTTCTTGGCCGGCTTCGCCGCCTTCTTGGCCGGCTTGGCGGCCGGCTCGTCAGCCTCGACGATGGCCTTGCTCAGCTTGACGGTCTCGGCGCCCTCGGTCGAGCGCGCTGCCACGAAGGCGTCGAACGCGGCCTTGGTGAACACCACGTCGTCGGCCAGCAGCACGTCGTACGTGTTGAGCTGGTCGAAGGTGAGCGTCGCGATGAGCTCGGCGTTGCGCAGGCTCTTGACCGTCACGGCGTCATCGCGATCGACGACCACGAGAACGCGGGTACGGGCGGTGAGCTCGCGCACTGCAGCGAGAGCGAGCTTGGTCGACGGCGCATCGCCGGTCACGAGGGACTCGACGACGTGCAGACGACCGCTGCGAGCCCGATCGGTGAGGGCACCGCGCAGGGCGGCGGCCTTCATCTTCTTGGGCGTGCGCTGGTCGTACGAACGCGGCGTGGGGCCGTGGACGATGCCGCCGCCGGCGTACTGAGGCGCGCGGATCGAGCCCTGACGGGCGCGGCCGGTGCCCTTCTGGCGGTACGGCTTGCGGCCGCCGCCGGAAACTTCGGCCCGCGACTTGACGTCGTGCGTGCCCTGGCGGGCAGCGGCGAGCTGGGCGGTGACGACCTGGTGCATCAGCGGAATGCTGACGCGGGCGTCGAAGATGTCGACGGGCAGGTCGACGTCAATGGTCTTGCTGGCCATATCGGTCAGGCTCCCTTCGCAGCGGAGCGGATGACCACGAGGGCGCCCTTGGCCCCGGGCACGGCGCCCTTGACCAGGATCAGGCCGCGCTCGGTGTCGACCGCGTGGACGGTGAGGTTCTGGGTGGTCACAGTGTCGGTACCCATGTGACCGGCCATGCGCAGGCCCTTGAAGACACGACCCGGCGTGGCGCAGCCACCGATCGAGCCGGGCTTGCGGTGGTGGCGGTGCGCGCCGTGCGAGGCGCCGAC
>CAYYQO010000414.1:0-1568 GCA_964473845.1 uncultured Aeromicrobium sp. | reverse complement strand
GGTCAGGTAGCGGACGTTCACCAGGTCCGAGACGTACATCGCGGCATGGCCGGCCCCGCGCAGCAGTTCCTGCAGGCGCTCGATGCGGGTCGCGTCAGCCACGAATCGATTCCCAACTGTCCCGGAGCACGGATTCGTCGGGGCCGGCGAGGATCTTCGGATTGGCCAGGCCGTCCAGCACGACGAACCTCAACTGGTCGCCGCGGGTCTTCTTGTCCAGGCGCATCCCCGCGAGCAGTTCCTCGAACGTCGCGTCGTCGTAGCTGGTCGGCAGGCCCACGAGATCCAGAATGTCACGATGCCGCGCCAGCAGCGCGTCGTCGATGGATCCCGTGCGATGCGCCAACTCGGCGACGAAGACCATGCCGACGCTGATGCCCTCACCGTGACGGATCCGGTAGCGCTCGTGACGCTCGATGGCGTGTCCGAGGGTGTGCCCGTAGTTGAGCGCCTCACGGCCGATGGAACCGCCCGCACCCGTCTCGCGCAGGTCGGACGCGACGGTCGCTGCCTTGACGGCGATGCCGCGCGTGACCAGGTCGGCCAGCAGGTCGTCCGCCGGGTCGAGGGCGCGCTCGGGCGACGCCTCGACATCAGTCAGGATCGACGGGTCGGCGATGAAGCCGCACTTGATGACCTCGGCCAGGCCCCCACGCAGTTCGCGCGCCGGCAGACCGGTCAGGGACGCGAGGTCGCACAGGACGCCGATCGGTTCGTGGAACGCGCCGACGAGGTTCTTGCCCGCGGCGACGTTGATGCCGGTCTTGCCGCCGACGGCCGCGTCGACCATGCCCAGCACCGTGGTGGGAACCGTCACGAAACGGACGCCGCGCAACCAACTCGCTGCGACGAAGCCGGCCAGATCCGTCGTAGCGCCACCCCCGACGCCGATGACCAGGTCCGATCGGGTGAAGCCGTGCAGACCGAGTTGGTCCCAGCAGTACGCCAGGAACTCGACCGTCTTGGCCTGCTCACCGTCGGGCGCCTCGATCAACAGCACCTCACGCCCCGGCAGGTGCTGGGCGAGGCCTTCGGCGATGCCCAGGACGGGGCCCGCGTGGATGATCGCGACGCGCAGGGCGTCGGTGGGAACGAGCTGTCCGAGTTCGGACAGGACGTGGTGGCCGATGACGACGTCGTAGGGCTGGGTCGTGGCCACGTGGACGCGGCGGCTCATGCGCCCAACTCCGCGATCACGCGGTCGGCGACATCCTCGGGCGCGAGGTCGTTCGTGTCGATCGTGAAGGTCGCGACCTCGCCGTAGAGCGGACGGCGGGCGTCCATGAGCTTCTTGAGCCGACCGCGGATGTTCCCCAGCAGCAGCGGGCGGCCAGAGTTCATGCCGACACGGGCTGCCGCTTGGGCCAGCCCGACGTCGAGGTGGACGACCGTGTGATCAGCCAGCAGCGCGCGCGTCCTCTCGTCGATCACGGCCCCGCCACCGAGCGCCAGCACTCCCCCATGGCTGCGCAGCGCCTCGGCCACGGCCGCGGCCTCCAGTTCGCGGAAGGCAGGCTCGCCGCGGCTGACGAAGATGTCCTGGATGCTCTCGCCCTCGGCCGCCTCGA
>CAYYQO010000413.1:0-1577 GCA_964473845.1 uncultured Aeromicrobium sp. | reverse complement strand
AAGCCCTGCCGGGCGCGGTACTCGCAGATCGCCTGGGTCGTCGCGGCGATGTGGTCCTCGTTGAACGCGGTGGCCAGGCTCGACCCGCGGTGCCCGCTGGTCCCGAAAGCCACGCGCTGCTCGACCACCTCTGGATCGGGCCTCAATGTGTAGTACGCCGTGACCAGATGGGCCAGGTCGACCAGGTCCTCCGGCCGTGCCGCCTGTCCTGCGCGCGCGTGAGTCATGTGCCCCATCATGCCGAAAGTGGTGTGCGCGCTGTCGCCGGCAGCCCGGTCATGAAGTGCCCGTGTCCAGAAACAGCCTGTGGACGATCGGCCGACCGTGATTCAGTCGTGTCAGGCTGAACGGAGATCACCTTCCGCACATAGAGATGTGTAGAGTTATGTGTGAGGTGGTGCACATGGCAACGAATCTCGCGATCGATCCCGAACTGCTGAACCACGCGTTGCAGGTCAGCGGGGTCCGCACGAAGAAGGAGGCGGTGACCATCGCACTGCAGGAGTTCATCGCGCGCCGCGAACAACGGTCGCTGCTCGACCTGTTCGGGACGTTGGAATGGGACGACACCTACGACCACAAGTCCGACCGAGGCAATCGCGACCGCAAGCAGGGGGACGGCGACGGGTGACACTCCTCGTGGACACCAGCGTGTGGTCGCTCGCGTTCCGCCGGGATTCCCCGTCGGCAGGATCAGAGGTGCGTGCGTTGCGCAATGCGATCGAGCGCAACGAGATCATCGCCACGACCGGCCTGATCGTCTTGGAGTTGCTGCGCGGATTCGTGCCCGATCGAACGAAGCAGACTCTCGAGACGCGGCTGTCGGCTCTGACCGCGATAGAGCCGTCGAAGGCCGACTATTTCGCCGCGGCTGAACTCATCAACACGTGCCGCAGTGGTGGGGTCCAACTGGGTACCGTGGATGCGCTCATTGCCCAAGTCGCGATCGCAAACGATCTGACACTGCTCACGACCGATCGAGACTTCACCCACGCGGCCCGGCACATTCCACTGAGCCTCTGGTCCTGACGGTCTTACGCTGGCCCACACTGCATGTACCAGACCCAGCCCACCCGGCTCACCAAAGTCATGACCCCACGCGGGGTCGATGCTGAGCAAGGGGTGCCGGATGGACGCGTTCGATCTCGCCTACGGGCGCGGAGTGACGAAGCAGCTCCGTGAGTCCACCGAGGAGCCCGACAGCCTCGACGAGGGCGGCGTGATCGGGGTACCCGATCTCGACGGAACCAAGGTCACCGAGGCGCCGGTCGCGTTCGGAGGGTCCGTGCTGACCGGAGACGGCTCACTCGCGAAGGGCTGGGTGGTGGTCGAGGCGGGCGTGATCGCCGCAGTCCGAAAGACGAAGCCTCGGGGGGTTCGCGCGATCGAGACCGGCGGAGTGATCCTCCCCGGGATGATCGACCTGCACGGCCACCCCGAGTACAACGTCTTCAACCCGTGGGAGCCGCCCAAGATCTATCTCAACCGCAACCGATGGCGGGCCAGCAAGGAATACGCCGAACTGGTCAAGAAGCCGTGGGCCGAGCTGACCTCCGGCGGCAAGTCCCTCTCCGTGA
>CAYYQO010000412.1:0-1583 GCA_964473845.1 uncultured Aeromicrobium sp. | reverse complement strand
GCGACCGGGTTCGACGCGATCAGCCCCGAGGACGTCCTGGCTGACGCCTGAACGTTGACCGTGAGTCGTTGGGGAAACTCTCCTACCTGCACCGTACGTCACCGTTCTACAAGGTGCCGACGCTCCAACGTGAGTTGTCCACGTGCGAATGGAGTCGCCTCATATGAACACATAGAAGGTTAAGTGTTAACATGGAGGTGTCATGGTCACGGATAACCGCAACTCGAGGTCACCAGCGGGCGTAGCCAAGCTCAGCAACTCCTGGCCCGCCGTCGGATACGAGTCACGTCCATGGTTCGTGAGTGAGGAAGCATCGCGCACGCAACAGCGCAAGCATGCAGGCCCGTACCAGGCCTCCGTTCCCGCTTCGATCGAGCACCTCGACCCCGAGGTCTCCAGCGCAGTCGCCGCTGATGCCGAGGCGGCCGCGCTGGAGATCATCTCGTTCGGCGCAGAGGTCGCCGAACTGTGGGGGGCGGCAGAGATTGCTCCTTTGTCCACCATCTTGCTGCGCACCGAGTCGGCGTCGTCGTCGCAGATCGAGAACCTGACTGTCGGTGCCCGTCAACTCGCACTCGCCGAGATCGGCGAACGTTCCAATCGCAATGCTCGCATCGTCCGCGCGAACGTGGAAGCCATGGAAGCCGCCACCTCCCTGGCAGAGGACATCGACGAGGAGGCCATCCTGCGGATGCATCGGACCCTGCTGGAAGGTCACGACGAAGGCGCTGGACTCATCCGCGACCAGCAAGTCTGGATCGGGGGAGGTGACGCCGGACCGCACCGGGCGTCATTCGTCCCGCCGCACCACAGCCGCGTGGACGACAACCTGGCTGACCTCATCGAGTTCATCGAGCGCGACGACTTGCCCGTCGTCCAACAGGTGGCGATCGCGCACGCCCAGTTCGAGACCATCCACCCGTTCACCGACGGCAACGGACGAACCGGCCGGGCACTCGTTCACGCCATGATTCGCAACAAGGGACTGTCGAAGCGAACCACGGTCCCCATCTCGGCGGGACTGCTCGCGGATACCGATGGCTACTACGGTGCGCTCACCTCATACCGCGAGGGCGACGTCGAACCGATCATTCGAGAGTTCAGCCGAGCAACCACACTGTCCACGAACAACGGTCGCCACTTGGTCTCGGACCTGCATGACATCGCCAAGGACTGGGACGCCCGCATCGAGCACCTGCGCTCTGACGCCGCGGCCCGTCGCCTGACCACGGCCTTGATCAGCCAACCCGTCGTGAACAACGCCTACGTCGCGTCCGCGCTCGGAACGTCGGTGCCCGGTGCGCAGCGAGCCATCAACGCGCTCGTCGATGCGGAGATCCTCACTCAGACCAGTGAAGGAGCGCGCAACCGCGTCTGGCAAGCCAGGGAAGTCCTCGAGGCGCTCGACGAGTTCGGCGCACGCATCAAGCGAAGCAAGCACCACCGCTGAGTGTTGCGTCGACGTGAGGGCATGATTGAGAGCAGACCCAAGGTTCGCCAATCGTTCATTTGAGTCATACAACGACTCACCGTGCCGGTGACAGGACTCGAACCTGCACGTCCCTGAGGACACCAGGACCTAA
>CAYYQO010000411.1:0-1586 GCA_964473845.1 uncultured Aeromicrobium sp. | reverse complement strand
GGGAACGATCTGGGAGGTCGACCCGAACCTGCGTCCCGAGGGCAAGCAGGGTCCGCTGAGCCGGACCCTGGCCAGCCACATCGCCTACTACGACCGCTGGGCGGTGACGTGGGAGTTCCAGGCCCTGCTGAAGGCGCGGTACGCCGCGGGGGACCAGGCCCTGGCCGAGAGCTATCTCGCCGCGCTGCAACCGCTCGTCTGGAAGGCGGCCGAACGCGACGACTTCGTCCCCGAGGTCCGCAGGATGCGGCGGCGGGTCATCGACAACATCCCGGCGGCGCATCGCGACCGCCAGCTCAAGCTCGGCAGCGGGGGACTGCGCGATGTCGAGTTCGCGGTGCAGTTGCTGCAACTCGTGCACGGTCGCGTCGACGAGAACGTGCGCAGTCCCAACACGTTGGAGGCGTTGCGCGCTTTGACCAAGCGCGGCTATGTGGGCCGCCAGGACGGTTCGGCGCTGGAGGAGGCCTACGAGTTCCTGCGCGGCCTCGAGCACCGCATCCAGTTGTTCAAGCTCAAGCGCACGCATCTGGTCCCCGAGGACGTCGAGGACCTGCGCCGGATCGGCCGCAGCATGGGGTTCGCCAAGAATCCGGCCGAGAGTCTGACCAAGGAGTGGCAGTACCACCGGCGGATCGTCAGCCGGCTGCACGAGAAGATCTTCTACCGGCCTCTGCTCGAGGCGGTGGCTGCCTTGCCCGAGGACGGTCTGCGACTCAGCACGCAGGCGGCCCAGGACCGGCTCAAGGCGTTGGGGTTCACCGACCCGCCGGGCGCGATGGCCCACATCAGCGCGCTGTCGTCCGGAGTCACCCGCCGGGCCGCGATCCAGCGTTCGCTGCTGCCGGCGATGCTCGGCTGGTTCGCCGAGTCGCCCCAGCCCGACGCGGCCCTGTTGGCCTTCCGGCAGATCTCGGAGGAGCTGGGCGATTCGCCCTGGTACCTGCGCAAACTGCGGGACGAGGGTACGGGAGCCCAACAGTTCGCCCGGATGCTGTCGTCGAGCACGTACGTCACGGACCTGCTGCGCCGGGCCCCGGACGCCGTGGCCCTGCTGGGCGACGACGCAGCCCTGGTGCCGCGTGATCTGGGGCGACTCGACACCGAGATGTCCCGCTCGGGTGCACGGCACGACATCCCCGAGGGCGCGGTCAAGGCAGTCCGCCGGATCCGGCGGCGCGAGCTCTCTCGGGTCGCGATGTCCGATGTCCTGGGACGGCTGGACGTCGTCGAGGTCGGGGATGCCTTGACGGCGATCAACACCGCGACGATCTCGGCGACGCTCAAGATCGCCGAGGAGGCTTGGTCGTTGGAGAAGGGACGGCCGTTGCCGACCCGCAATGCGATCATCCTGATGGGCCGGCTGGGCGGTCACGAGGCCGGCTACGGCTCGGACGCCGACGTGATGTTCGTGCACGATCCGATCGACGGAGCCGACGTCGACGAGGCGAAGGCCAGCGCGCTGTGGGTCGCCCAGTTGCTGCGCAAGATGCTGGGCGCGGCCGGGAACGATCCCGCCCTCGAGGTCGACGCGGATCTGCGGCCCGAGGGCAAGAACGGACCCTTGGTGCGCACGTTCGATGCGT
>CAYYQO010000410.1:0-1586 GCA_964473845.1 uncultured Aeromicrobium sp. | reverse complement strand
GGGAACGATCTGGGAGGTCGACCCGAACCTGCGTCCCGAGGGCAAGCAGGGTCCGTTGAGCCGGACCCTGGCCAGCCACATCGCCTACTACGACCGGTGGGCGGTGACCTGGGAGTTCCAGGCCCTGCTCAAGGCGCGGTACGCCGCCGGGGACCGCGACCTGGCCGAGAGCTACCTGGCCGCGCTGCAACCGCTCGTCTGGAAGGCGGCCGAGCGCGACGACTTCGTCCCCGAGGTCCGGCGGATGCGGCGGCGCGTCATCGACAACATCCCGGCGGCACATCGCGACCGCCAACTCAAGCTCGGCAGCGGGGGACTGCGCGACGTCGAGTTCGCGGTGCAGTTGCTGCAACTCGTGCACGGACGCGTCGACGAGAACGTGCGCAGTCCCAACACGCTGGACGCGTTGCGTGCGCTGACCAAGCGTGGCTACGTGGGTCGCCAGGACGGCTCGGCGCTGGAGGAGGCCTACGAGTTCCTCCGCGGCCTCGAGCACCGCATCCAGTTGTTCAAGCTCAAGCGCACGCACCTGGTCCCCGAGGACCTCGAGGACCTGCGCCGGATCGGCCGCAGCATGGGGTTCGCCAAGAACCCGGCCGAGAGCCTGACCAAGGAGTGGCAGTACCACCGGCGGATCGTCAGCCGCCTGCACGAGAAGATCTTCTACCGTCCGCTCCTCGAGGCGGTGGCGGCTCTGCCCGAGGATGGTCTACGGCTCAGCACGCAGGCGGCCCAGGACCGGCTCAAGGCGCTGGGGTTCACCGACCCGAAGGGGGCGATGGCCCACATCAGCGCCTTGTCGTCCGGTGTCACCCGACGCGCCGCGATCCAGCGTTCGCTGTTGCCGGCGATGCTCGGCTGGTTCGCTGAGTCACCCCAACCCGATGCGGCCCTGTTGGCCTTCCGGCAGATCTCGGAGGAACTGGGCGATTCGCCGTGGTACCTGCGCAAGCTGCGTGACGAGGGCACGGGTGCCCAGCAGTTCGCTCGCATGCTGTCCTCGAGCACGTACGTCACGGACCTGCTGCGCCGGGCGCCCGATGCCGTGGCCCTGCTGGGAGACGATGCGGCCCTGGTGCCGCGTGATCTCGACCGGCTCGACACCGAGATGTCCCGGTCGGGGGCCCGGCACGACATCCCCGAGGGAGCCGTCAAGGCGATCCGTCGGATTCGACGGCGCGAGCTCTCGCGGGTCGCGATGTCCGACGTGCTGGGCCGACTGGACGTCGTCGAGGTCGGCGACGCCCTCTCGGCCATCAACACCGCGACGATCTCCGCGACGCTGAAGATCGCCGAGGAGGCGTGGTCGTTGGAGAAGGACCGGCCGCTGCCGACCCGCAACGCGATCATCCTGATGGGCCGGCTGGGCGGTCACGAGGCGGGCTACGGATCGGACGCCGACGTGATGTTCGTGCACGACCCGGTCGACGGGGCCGACCCCGAAGAGGCCAAGGCCAGTGCGCTGTGGGTCGCCCAGCTGCTGCGCAAGATGCTGGGTGCGGCCGGGAACGATCCCGCGCTCGAGGTCGATGCGGATCTGCGGCCCGAGGGCAAGAACGGACCCTTGGTGCGCACGTTCGATGCGT
>CAYYQO010000409.1:0-1593 GCA_964473845.1 uncultured Aeromicrobium sp. | reverse complement strand
ACCCCCGTGCACGTGGTCCCCCAGACGCAGAACCCCTACGTGGTGTGGATCGGCTGGAACACCCAGGACCCCGAGGTCATGGAGACGATCGACCGCGGCGTCACCCTCGACCTCGTATCGGTGCAGGGTCCCGGCCACCTGGTGGTCTACCTGCAGGACGGCGGCTTCGGCGAGCCCGACGTGCTGTGGGACTCACGGACGACGGGCAGCCAGCCGATCTGGGTACCGGTCAACACCCACACGCATGCGAACTGGGTCTTCACCGAACCGGGCAGTTATCTGGTGCAGGCGAAGGTCTCGGCGTCGCTCGTCGACGGCACGGAGGTCAGTGACACGCGGGCCCTGCGGTTCGCGGTCGGCGACGAGACCGCGCCGGACGAGGTGCTGGCCGCGGCCGAGCCCACGATCGCGACAGACACGGCTCCTGCCGTTGTCGGGAGTGAGAGCGAGGACGCTTCGGCACCGGTCGCTGCGTGGGTGCTCGGCGGGGTCGCCCTGCTCCTGATCCTCCTGCTGGTGCGATCGGTGGCGTCCGCCCGCACGGCGAAGCGTCGGGCCGATCAGATCGGCGGCACGGTATGAGCATGTTGGAACTGGCGGATGTCTCGGTGACCCTCGGTGGACGGCAGGTGCTGCACTCGGTCGACCTGCAGGTCGACGCGGGTGAACTCGTCGGCCTGATCGGACCCAACGGTGCCGGCAAGACCACGCTGCTGAGGTCCATCCTCGGCGTGATCCCGGTATCGGGTGGCACTGTCCGGGTGGGCGGCAGCCCGACCCGACCCGGCCGGGTGCCGATCGGATACGTGCCGCAGCGCCACGAGTTCGCGTGGGACTTCCCGATCAGCGTCGAGCAAGTCGTGATGAGTGGGCTCGTCGGATCGATCCGCTGGGGCCGGCGCCCCGGGGTGCGCCACTGGCGAGCCGTGGCCGGAGCGTTGGAACGGGTGCGCATGAGTGACCTGCGCCGCCGTCCCGTCGGAGACCTGTCAGGGGGCCAACGCGCTGCTGCTGGACGAACCGTTCACGGGGCTGGACCTGCCGACCCAGGAGGTGTTGTTCGACCTGTTCGGTTCGCTGACTCGCGAGTCGAAGGCGGTCCTCATGTCGACCCACGACATCCCGGCCGCCCTGCACCACTGCGACCGGGTCGCCCTGCTGAATCGCACGATCACCGCGTGCGCCCGCCCGGAGGACCTGCACGGTCCCGACACGTGGATCGAGACCTTCGGCATCAGCAGCGACAGTTTCCTGCTCAAGACCGTGCAGGCGGTGTGACGGTGTCTCCTCTGGACTTCCTGGGTGATCTGACCAACCCGGACCTCGCCTTCTTGCCGAAGGCACTCCTGATCGCCGTGATCGCCTCGATCGTGTGCGGGGTGATCGGTTGCCATGTGGTGTTGCGCGGCATGGCCTTCATCGGCGACGGTGTCGCCCATGCGGTGTTTCCGGGACTGGCGGTCGCCTTCGTCCTGTCGGGCAACCTCATGTTGGGCGGCACCCTGGCGGGCGTCGTCACCGCGATCCTGATCTCGGTCTTCGCGCAGAACCGGCGCCTCAAGGAGGACTCCGTCATCGGCGTCTTCTTCGTCG
>CAYYQO010000408.1:0-1594 GCA_964473845.1 uncultured Aeromicrobium sp. | reverse complement strand
CTGAACGATTCGACCGGCTCGAGGAACAACTGCAGATCATCACGGGTCTGTGGGCCGACACGTCGGGATCGTTCTCCTTCGACGGCGAGCACTACTCGGTGGAGAACTCGCCCGGCCTGCCCAAGCCCGCTCAGGACAAGATCCCGGTCATCATCGGCGGCAACGGCAAGCGCCGGACCCCGGAGCTTGCGGCGCGTTTCGCCGACGAGTTCAACATGCCGTTCAACTCGGTCGAGAACTCGCGTACGCAGTTCGCTCGCGTGCGGGCCGCCGCCGAAGCGATCGAACGCGATCCCGACTCGCTCGTCTACTCGAACGCGCTCGTCCTGTGCGCCGGGTCGGACGAGGCCGAGATCGCTCGTCGCGCGAAGGCGATCGGCCGTGAGGTCGACGAACTGCGCGAGAACGGCCTGGCGGGAACGCCGGCCGAGATCCTCGAGAAGATCGGTACGTACGCCGACGCGGGCGCCTCGCGGATCTACCTGCAGGTGCTGGACCTGTCGGACCTCGACCACCTGGCGCTCGTGGCACAGGAGATCCTGCCGCACGTCTGAGCCATGGCCATCAATGACCAGCGAGGTGAATTACACCCATGTAGTTCGTCCACAGGGATGCGCACAGTTGGGGAGAACTTAGGACCAGGCAGTGGAGGAGAAGGTCATGCCTCAGGTGACCTCGGCCGATGGCACAGTCATCGGCTACGACCGGCTCAGCGACGACGGGCCCGTGATGATCCTGGTCAGCGGCGGACTGGACGACGGCACCGAGAACATCTCGTTGGGCGAGCATCTCGCGGATCGATTCACCGTCATCGCCTACCGGCGGCGTGGACGCGGTGACAGTGGCGACACCGCACCGTACGCGGTGCAGCGCGAAATCGAGGATCTTGCCGCGGTCATCGACGCCGCTGGCGGGCGCGCACATCTGTTCGCCGTATCGACTGGCGGCGCGCTCGCGCTGGATGCCGCCGCAGCCGGACTGCCCATCGACCGGCTCGCCGTCCACGAAGTGCCGTATCTGCTCGGCGACGACATGCTTACCGCCTGGCGCGGCTACAAGGTCGATTTGGCTACAGCGCTCAATGCCGGCAACCGTGACGAGGCGCTCCGCCTGTTCATGCGACTCGCGGGTTCCCCCGTGGAACAGATCCCGGCCGCTGGAACCGATCCGGTGTGGGACGCGCTGCGCACGCTGGCTCCGACATTGCGGTACGACGCGGCCTGCCTCGGCGACGGCCAACCCCCTGTCGAACGGCTCGCCAAGGTGACGCAGCCGGTGCTACTCACGACCGGGAGGACCACCGACCCACACATGGCCGGACTGCCCGTTGACTTCTTCGGTGCCGCCGCCGATGCCGCCGCCGCCAGCATCCCGAACGCGCGCCGAGCAACGATCAAGCTCACCGGGCACGTCCCTGATCCGGCCGTCCTCGGCCCCATCCTGATTGCCTTCTACACAGACTGACCACGGACCCACCGTTCACCGCCGCCGTACCCGAACCGACGTCCCTCGATGTCAGGAGTTCTAGTGCTCCTTCAGGTGGTGGAGCCTAGGGGACTCGAACCCCTAACCCCCTGCTTGCAAAGCAGGTGCG
>CAYYQO010000407.1:669-1600 GCA_964473845.1 uncultured Aeromicrobium sp. | reverse complement strand
CGGTCGTGAAGGCCATGACGCCCGCGCCTGCCACCAGCGCGAGACCCGCGCCGATCAGACAGGTAGTGCGAAACAGTCCGGCCACGGGTGAATACTAGCCGGTAGCAATGACCAGCCTCGTCACGACGGGATTGTGGTCGGACGGCAGCGGCGTCGCATACTCGCGACCGGTCTCGGGCTCAGGCTGGAGGAAGTTCGCCAGCATGGCCCAACCCTCGACCTCGACACCTCGCCGCGGCACGTAGATCGCATCGACGTGGTGACCGTTCGACTTCGGGGCCAGGACTCCCTGGTTGGCGCTGTTCAGTTCGGCGTTGGTCGTGTTCGTCGTCAGTTCGAGCGAGTTGACGACGTCGATCATCGCGAACCGACGCTTCGGTCCGTCGAATCCACCGGGGTAGTTGGACTGGTTCGCATTGGAGGCGTTGGAGTTCCAGTCGCCGGCCCAGACCACCGGCACATTGTGGATGTTCTTGGCAGCCAGTTGCGTGATCAGCCGTGTCGTCTGTGCGTGACGCATCTTGTCCTTCGTCACGCCCTTGTACGGCTCGAGGTGGGCGTTGGCGATGATGAACGCGGTGCCGGTCTGGCGGTCGCGCAGCAGGTCCCACGTCGCGTAACGCTTCGTCGTCGCGTTCAGGGTGATCCAGCCGCCGTCGAGCACCGTGAACCTCGACGTCTTGAAGTAGGTCTGCTTCGCGCTCTTGTAGGCGCCGCGGGTGTAGCCGGGCAGCACCTGGTGGAAGGCCGTCGAAGAGGCGGACTCCTGCGTGGCGATGATGTCCGGCGAGGCCGTGCGGATCAGCGCTCCGGCCAGTGGCTTGCGCTTGGCCCACTTGGGAACGTTGCTCACGAACCACGCGGGACTCGAGGTGCTGAGACACTTGTTCTCGCCGCACAGGTTGTAGGTCGCCACGGTCGCTCGGATCGG
>CAYYQO010000407.1:0-659 GCA_964473845.1 uncultured Aeromicrobium sp. | reverse complement strand
CGGCCGGCAGGGTGACCTTCGTGGCGGCGCCCCACGGGCCGCGGACCGGCCCGTTCACGCCACGGACGCGCGCGTAGTACGTCAGGCCACCGGCGAGACCGGTGACGTTGGCGCCGGTGCCGCGCCGGGACGTGGTCCGCACGTCGGAGCTGAAGTTCCGGGTGGACGAGACCTGGATCTGGTACGACGAGGCATTCGTGGCGCGGGACCAGTGGTAGCCCAGGTAGTTGCCCTTCCCGCTGACCATGCGGTTCTGGGGGCCCTTGCCGACCTTGAGGTTGGCCTTGCGCCAGCCGGTGCTGACGGTCCGCTTCCCGTAGTGCGAGCGGATGCGGAAGTAGAAGTCGGTGCCCGAGTTCGCCTTGAGGTTGCGGAAGCGGATGTGGTTCTTGCGGGTGCGCACCGATCGGATGCACCGCGACTTGCCGGATGTCTTGACGCAGATGTGGACGTACGTGGCCCGCTTGGGCTTCTTCCAGCGGATTGTCATCGCCGTGGTGTTGGTGGCGACCCGGATCTTGGTGGCTTTGGTGGGCTTCTTGGGGGCCGCTTCCGCGGCGGCGGCCGGGGCCAGCAGCAACGAGCCCGCGAGGGCCAGTGCCAGCAGGAGGCGGCGGATGTTCGAGGCAGACATGTAGCGGGCTGGGGAAGGGAAGTGC
>CAYYQO010000406.1:0-1605 GCA_964473845.1 uncultured Aeromicrobium sp. | reverse complement strand
CCACCCAGGTGATGAACTCGGCAACCGCGCTACACCACTATCGGGGACTCAACTGTCTGGTCGGTGAGCCACAGGATGAGGTCGGCACGCCAGTAACGGACGTGACGGCCGACCTTGAAGCTGCGCGGGCCGCAGCCGAGGTGCCTCCAGTAGCGCAAGGTTCCCTCCGGGACGCGCAGAAACGTGCACGCCTCCTGGAGACTGAGCATCTCGTCACCGAGATTCACGCGGCGGCTGTCGTCGGGGTTCATCAATGCGGTCATGATCGTTCCTTGCTGGTCGACGAGGCCGAGTCATTCTCGACCTCACCCAGCAGGTGTGCGCCCTCTCCTATCGATGATCAGCGATAGAATGTGACGATGGCGAGGTCGAAGACGGTGATCGAGGCGGCGCGCAGGGCAGCGGGCATCTCTCAACAGCAGATGGCCCTCTGGTCCGGCACGCAGCAGTCGTCGGTCTCGGAGTACGAATCCCGCAAGAAGTCCCCCACGTTAGAGGTGGTCGAGCGGTTGTTGGACGCGGCCGACGCGGAACTGACGTTCAAACCGATCGTCCTGTTCGAGGACCGGGAGGATCCCGTGATCGGGACGTACGTCGTGCCCGAGAGGTTGTGGTCGGTGCCGATGCCCGACTGCTTCAGCAAGGTCCAGGTCGCTGGGGTCGTGACGAAGTCCAAGCGCACCCGAGTCTGGGACCTGTCGGTCGAGACCGAGCGAATCGACTACTACGAGTGGGTCATCGTTCATGGCATCGAGGCGTTGATGCTCGACTCCATCGACGGCGTCCTGTTGATGCAGGTGTGGGACGGCCTGAACATCCCCGACGTGATCCGGTCGGCATGGCAACCCGTCATCGACGCGGCCACCGAGTCCCAAGACACCTCCCCGCGTGATCCCGCTGGGTTCAGCGCCTGGATCACCGAAGAGGTCGGCGTGGATTGGCGTCCCATCCGCAAGCGCAAGCCCCGCTTGCCTCAGATGCCCGGCCCCCGGATCTCGCCGTAGTCTCCCCTGAGCATCTGGCGCCGGTATTCATCGTCCACGGACTGACGCCGCCGCTGACTCCCGTAGCGATCCACCGCGTCGAGCGCTGCCCGCGTCGCGTGAGATGGACCGAGATCGGTTCGGTCACGGCTGAACACCTCGACCCACTGCCGCCGAGCGTCCTCGGTGCTCTCGGCGACCAAATGTGCGACGTTCGATCGTCGGCCGCGAGTCATCGCCACGTAGGCCGCTGCCGCACCGCTCGTCTCCCCGAGCATGACGTGCGCGGCGTCGACCGTCTCGCCCTGGGCGCCGTACACGGTGGTCGCGTACGCGAGTTCGACGAACCGCGTCGCGTACTCGACTGGGACCACGCGCTCGCGTCCTCGCCCGCGCAATCGAAGGCTGCCATCCTCATCGACATCGACGACGGTCCATGTCTGACGGTTCGCGACCTGGAGCTCGGCGTTGTTGCGCCGAGTCGCCACGAAGTCTCCGGCTGAAATCTGCTCGCCTCGCGCAGTGGTCACGATCGGGCCGCGGCCCCTGGTGCGGCGAAGATCGCGGATACCTGCGCGAGGCGAGCAGATTTCAGCCGGAGACTTCGTGGCGACTCGGCGCA
>CAYYQO010000405.1:0-1608 GCA_964473845.1 uncultured Aeromicrobium sp. | reverse complement strand
CGGCGCTCGAGCAGCCATTCGGGAAAGTACGAACCGGTGCGCAGCTTCGGGATCGAGCTTGTCAAGATTTCTGTGTAAGGAATCGGTCTCGTTCTCGGTTTGGTGGGTTCAGAGGTGGGCGTTGACGCGGTCGGGGTAGGCGATCGCGAGTTGCTGCAGGGCTTGCTTCCAGTTCGTGACGACCTGGCCCTCGACGAGTCGGCCGGGGGCCTTGCGGGCGGCGGCTGGGCGGCCCTTTTCCCTGGCGCGTTCGCGGGCTCGTTTGTCCTCGATGTCGCAGATCGCGAGCCACAGGAGTTTGACGACTGCGTCGTTGCTGGGGAAATGGCCGCGGTTCTTGGTGACCTTGCGTAGTTGGTAGTTCAGCGACTCGATGCTGTTGGTCGTGTAGATCACTCGGCGTAGTTCGGGCGGGAACGCCAAGAACGGTGTGAACCGTTCCCACGCGGCCCGCCAGGTCTGGACCGCGTGGGGGTAGGCCTTGCCCCAGGGGCCGTCAGCGAACGCATCGAGCTCGGTCTCGGCCGCGCCCGCGTTCGCGGCGGTGTAGATCGGTTTCAACGCCGCGGCGACCTTCTTGCGGTCCTTGTAGTTCACGAACCGCATCGACGCGCGGATCAGGTGCACGACGCAGGTCTGGACCGTCGCGGACGTCCAGGTCGCCTCGATCGCCTCAGGCAGGCCGGTGAGCCCGTCGCAGCAGACGATCAACACGTCCCGGATGCCGCGATTGGCCAGATCGGCGCAGACCGAGGCCCAGAACTTGGCGCCCTCGGTGGCCTGCAGCCAGATCCCCAGCACGTGCTTGATCCCGTCCATGTCGACGCCGACCGCGATGTGCGCGGCCTTGTTGACCACGTGGGCGCCGTCGCGGACCTTGACCACAATCGCGTCGAGGTAGATCACCGGATAGAAAGCGTCCAGAGGCCGCGCCTGCCACGCCAGGACCTCATCGGCGACCGCGTCCGTGACGTTGCTGATCGTGTCGTGGGACAGGTCCGAGCCGATCGTGGACTCCAGGTGATGGGCGATGTCGCGGACCGTCATCCCGCCGGCATAGAGCGAAATGATGATGTCGTCCAGCCCACCGAGACGACGAGAGCCCTTCGGCACCAGCCGTGGCGTGAACGTCCCGTCACGATCGCGCGGGACGCTCAAGTCGATCTGCCCGGCCTCGCTCGTGACCGTCTTGGCGCTCGAGCCGTTGCGCGAGTTCGGGAACACCGCCGCTTCCGGGTCGCCCTTCTCATAGCCCAGATGATCAGCCAGCTCGACCTGCAGACCCCGCTCGAGCGTCGCTTTCAACAACTCGGTCGCGAACCCGCCGTCACCGGTCAACTCGATCTCGCCCGCGTCGATCTTGGAGAACAACCCATCCAACGCACCCGACTCAGCCAACTCGCTGACCGCAGCCCGCGCCGGCGACGCCGCACGAATCGCACGGCGCTCCTCCAACCGACTCGGCCGCTTCTCACTCATCTCAGGTCCAGTGCTCTCGTCCGTCACAGCAGCCATGCTCTCGGTCATCGTGATCCTTTCTCACGACCGACCCCCTTAGCCCGGATTCACCGATGAACTTGGGCGGGTGAGCGTGGCGTAGAACGAGAA
>CAYYQO010000404.1:1217-1632 GCA_964473845.1 uncultured Aeromicrobium sp. | reverse complement strand
GCGTCGACCTCGATCGTGTCCCAGTCGCCGCCGGTGACGTTGAAGACCTGGCCGGAGGTGGATTCGGTGGTGCCCGCGTACGGGTCGGTGGTCACCATTAGGAGTAGCTCCTTCGCTCGTCCGGCGCAGGAATGAAACCGCCCTTGAACTCGACGTCGATGCCGCCCAGCACCGCGAGCGGAGCGAGCAATTCAAGACAGCATCCCGGGAATATCCGCTGGGCGGCTCTCATGAGTAACTCCTTCGGGTATCCGGGGAGGGGATGAACCCGCCCTTGAACTCGACGTCGATGCCGCCCAGCGGATAATCCTTGCGCTGGGGGTGTCCGGGCCAGTCGTCGGGCATCAGGATGCGGGTCAGGTGCGGGTGGCCGTCGAAGATGAGCCCGTACATGTCCCACGTCTCGCGCTCGTGC
>CAYYQO010000404.1:0-1207 GCA_964473845.1 uncultured Aeromicrobium sp. | reverse complement strand
TCGGAACGTGCGGGTCGTCGTCGGGTGCGGTGACCTCGAGTCGGATGCGGCGGTTGTGGGTCATCGAGAGCAGGTGGTAGACCGCATGCAGTTCGCGGCCCGTCTCGCTCGGGTAGTGCACGCCGCTGACGCCGCTGAGCAGCTCGAAGCGCAGCGCCGCGTCGTCACGCAGGTGCTGGGCGGTCTGCAGGATCAGCTCGCGCCGGATGAAGAACGTGATCTCGCCACGGTCGACGATGACCTTCTCGATCGCGTCGGCCAGACCCTCGCCACCGGCGAGCCGCTCGGCCACGTCGTCGAACCAGCCGCCGTACGGCGGGGGCGTGGCGCCGGGCATGATGACCGGCCGGCGCAGGCCGCCGAATCCGCTCGTGTCACCGGTTCCGCGGACGCCGAACGCACCCTCGCGAACCTCGACGACCTCGAGTTCGGTGACGTCGCTCTTCTGCAGTTCCGCGCTGGTCTCGTGCGAACCGTCCTGGGTCTCATCGCTCATCGCATGAGTCCCTTCTGCGCGGAGGTGGGCAGCGCGAGGAGCTGCTCCTGCTCCTGCTCACCGATCTCCGTGAGCCGGTGAGCGCCCAGCTTCGTGGCCTGGATCTGGTCGCGCAGCTTGATGACGGCGTCGATCAGCATCTCGGGCCGCGGCGGGCAACCGGGCAGGTACATGTCGACCGGGACGACATGGTCGACGCCCTGGACGATCGCGTAGTTGTTGAACATGCCGCCCGAGCTGGCGCACACGCCCATCGCGAGGACCCACTTCGGTCCGGGCATCTGGTCGTAGATCTGGCGCAGGACGGGAGCCATCTTCTGGCTGACGCGACCGGCGACGATCATCAGGTCGGCCTGACGCGGCGAAGGTCGGAAGACCTCCATGCCGAAGCGGCCGGAGTCGTAACGGGGCGCCCCGAACGTCATCATCTCGATGGCGCAGCAAGCCAGGCCGAACGTGGCCGGCCAGAAGGACGCCTTGCGGAAGTAGCCGGCCAGGCCCTCGACAGTCGAGAGCAGGACGCCACTGGGGAGTTTTTCCTCGAGGCCCATCAGGTCCAGTCCATTCCCCCGCGACGCCATTCATAGACGTACGCGATCGTGATGTTGAGCAGGAAGAGCATGACGGCGAAGAACGCGAACCAGCTCAGCTCGTCGAAGGCGACGGCGAACGGGTAGAGGAACACGATCTCGATGTCGAAGACGATGAACA
>CAYYQO010000403.1:0-1635 GCA_964473845.1 uncultured Aeromicrobium sp. | reverse complement strand
GCCTCGGTGTAGAGCTTGCGCACCGACTTCTTCTGCTCGATCGTGTCGTACATCAGCGGCTGCGTGAAGCTGGGGTCGTCGCCCTCGTTGTGACCGCGACGGCGGTAGCAGACGACATCGAGCACGACGTCCTTGTTGAACGTCTTCCGGTACTCGTACGCCAACTGGGCAGCGCGGATGCAGGCCTCGGGATCGTCGCCGTTCACGTGGAAGATCGGCGCCTGGACCATCCGGGCCACGTCGGTGCAGTACGTCGACGAACGCGAGGCGGACGGGCTGGTGGTGAAGCCCACCTGGTTGTTCACGATCACGTGGATCGTGCCGCCCGTGCGGTAGCCGCGCAACTGCGACAGGTTGAGCGTCTCGGCGACGACTCCCTGACCGGCGAACGCGGCGTCGCCGTGGACCAGGACCGGCAGGACCGGGAACTCCTCGCCGCGGTTCAGCACGTCCTGCTTGGCCCGGGCGATGCCCTCGAGCACCGGATCGACGACCTCGAGGTGCGACGGGTTCGCCGCGACCGAGACCTTGATCTTGTCACCGCGGACCGAGGTGAACTCGCCGTCGACGCCCAGGTGGTACTTGACGTCGCCGGAGCCCTGCACGGTGCGCGGGTCGATGTTGCCCTCGAACTCGCGGAACACCTGGGCGGGATCCTTGCCGGCGATGTTGACCAGCACGTTGAGGCGGCCACGGTGGGCCATGCCGATGCAGACCTCTTCGAGGCCGTCGGCGGCGGCGCCTTCGCAGATCTCGTCCAACAGCGGGACCGTGGTCTCGCCACCTTCGAGGCTGAAGCGCTTCTGGCCGACGAACTTGGTCTGCAGGAACGTCTCGAAGGCCTCGGCCTGGTTGAGCTTCTGCAGGATGCGCAACTGTTCCTCGCGCGGTTCCTTGACGTGCGGGCGCTCGAGGCGCTCCTGGAACCAGGACCGCTCCTCGGGCTCCTGGATGTGCATGTACTCGACGGCCATCGTGCGCACGTACGAGTCACGCAGGATGCCCAGGATCTCGCGCAGCTTCATGAAGCGCTTGCCGGAGGCCTTGCCGAACGAACCGACCGGGAACTCCCGGTCGAGGTCCCACAGGGTCAGGCCGTGCGACTCGATGTCCAGGTCCGGATGCGAGCGCTGGCGGTATTCCAGCGGGTTGATGTCGGCCATCAGGTGGCCGCGTACCCGGAAGGCGTGGATCAGTTCGAGGACGCGCGCCTGACGATCGACGTCGTCGTCGTGGCCTACCGAGATGTCCTTGGCCCAACGGATCGGCTGCGACGGGATGCGCAGCGCCGTGAAGATCTTGTCGTAGAAGTCGTCCTCGCCGAGCAGCAACTGGTGGACCCGGCGCAGGAACTCGCCCGACTGCGCGCCCTGGATGACGCGGTGGTCGTACGTCGAGGTCAGGGTCATCATCTTCGACACGGCCAGCTGCGCGATCGTGTCGTCAGAAGCGCCCTGGAACTCCGGCGGGTACTCCATCGAGCCGACGCCGACGATGACACCCTGGCCGGCCATGAGCCGCGGCACCGAGTGGTTCGTGCCGATACCGCCGGGATTGGTCAGGCTGACGGTCGTGCCCTGGAAGTCGACGACCTCGAGCTTGTTGTCGCGGGCCTTGCGCACGATGGTCTCGTAG
>CAYYQO010000402.1:0-1645 GCA_964473845.1 uncultured Aeromicrobium sp. | reverse complement strand
TCTGGTTCTCGACGACCGGGTGGATGATGTGGAACCTGCTCATCTCCGGCATCGGCGTCGGTGCGACCATCGTGATGTTCGACGGCAATCCGGCCCACCCGGATCTGGCCGCGCTGTGGCGCATGGCGGCCGACGTCGGGGTCACCTACTTCGGGACGAGCGCACCCTTCCTGCTGCAGTGCCGCAAGGAGGAACTGCATCCTGCCCGCGAGGCCGACCTCTCGGCATTGCGCGGGATCGGCTCCACCGGTGCACCCCTGCCGGAGGCCGGCTTCCGCTGGGTCTACGAGGAGTTCGCCCCGGGCGTGCAGTTGGGGTCCGTCTCCGGTGGGACCGACACGTGCGCGGCGTTCGTCGGCTCGGCACCGACGGTCCCGGTCTATGCCGGCGAGATCTCCTGCCGCAGCCTGGGTTGCGACGTGGACGCGTTCGACGAATCAGGCCGGTCGGTGCGCGACCAACTCGGCGAGCTGGTCATCAAGCAACCGATGCCATCCATGCCGGTCGGATTCTGGGGCGACGAGGACGGATCTCGCTACCGCGCCGCCTACTTCGAGGACTTCCCCGGCGTGTGGCGCCACGGCGACTGGATCAACATCACGGACTACGGTTCGGCCACCATCAGCGGCCGCAGTGACGCGACGCTGAACCGCGGTGGCGTCCGGCTGGGCACGTCGGAGTTCTACGCCGTCGTCGAATCGCTGCCGGAGATCGCCGACAGCATCGTCGTGCATCTCGAGGATGACGAAGGCGGCGCCGGGCGCCTGCTCCTGTTCGTCGCGCTCACCGAGGGAGCGACGCTGGACGACGCTCTCACCCGGAAGATCGCCACGGAACTGCGCGCGAAACTGTCGCCGCGGCACGTTCCCGACGAGGTCCACCAGGTCCGGGGGATGCCGCGCACCCTGTCGGGCAAGAAGCTGGAGGTGCCCGTCAAGAAGATCCTGCGCGGCACCCCGGTCGACGAGGCCGCCGCCAAGGGAGCACTGCAGAACCCTGAGGTCCTCGACGACTTTGCCCAATTGGCCGAGCAGCCCGGTTGATCGGTGCGCGGTCTCGCGAATCGGCGAGTTCGGTCTCGCGAATCGGCGAGTTCGGCGTCGCGAATCGGCGAACTGGGATAGCCTCGGAGAGTGACGACACTCATTTCCCGCCATGCAGCGCCAGTCGCCGTCGAGTTCCTGCAGCACTTTCCGGGACTGGTCATCGAAGGTGCCCGCCAGGTGGGAAAGAGTACGTTTGCCAACCAGATCGCAGAGACAGACGCGGTCAGGGTCAACCTGGATGATGAGCAGACCAGGGCTGCTGCATCAGCTGACCCCACTGGTTTCGTCGGGCAAGGCCGGGACCGCCAACTCATCATCGACGAGATCCAACGAATGCCAGAATTGACGCTCGCGGTGAAGGCCGCCATCGACGGTGACCGGCGCCCCGGCCGGTTCATCCTGACAGGATCTGCGAGCCTGTTGCGCTTGCGAGGGTTGGCCGACAGTCTCGCCGGTCGCGTTGCGCGGCTCACCATGTACGGCTTGAGTCGTGGCGAACTCGGGGGAACCATCGATGACTTTGCCGGAAACCTCATCGCGGATCCGGCGGGGCTCGAACGCACGGTCTCGGCACTCACCAGGGCCGACTACGCGCAGAT
>CAYYQO010000401.1:0-1656 GCA_964473845.1 uncultured Aeromicrobium sp. | reverse complement strand
CGGCGGGCGCGATAGCGTGTCATGGCCAGCAGAGAGGACCACCATCATGGCCGTTCACGCGTACATCCTCGTCCAGACCGAGGTCGGCAAGGCCGCCGACGTGGCTGCCGCGATCGCCCGGATCGAGGGTGTCGAGCAGTCCGAGGACGTCACGGGCCCCTACGACGTCATCGTGCGCGTCCAGGGTCCGTCGGTCGACGAACTCGGCTCGCTGGTCGTCTCGAAGATCCAGGGAGTCCCGGGGATCACGCGGACGCTGACCTGCCCGGTCGTGCGGATCTGACGCACCCTGTGACGAGAGTCACGTTGGTGGCTAGATTGTCGCCATGACCACGATCCGCGAGATCCGCACCCTCGTCACCGGCATGTCCTACACCGAATGCCCGCGCTGGCACGAGGACCGGCTGTGGTTCAGCGACTTCTACACCCACACGATCCGGTCGGTACGCGAGGACGGCTCCGACCTGAGGACCGAGGTCGAGGTACCGGCCCAACCGTCAGGTCTGGGCTGGCTGCCCGACGGGCGACTGCTCTACGTCTCGATGAAGGACCGCAAGGTCATGCGGCAGGAGACCGACGGATCTCTGGTCGTACATGCCGATGTCACCGACCACGTCACCGGCCACCCGAACGACATGGTGGTTGACGATCTCGGCCGTTGTTGGCTGGGCAACTTCGGCTTCGACCTGATGGGAGGTGCCGACGCCGAACTCGCAGTCCTGCTGCGGATCGACCCCGACGGCACCGTGACGACCGTCGCCGAGGACCTGTGGTTCCCCAACGGCAGCGTCATCACCCCCGAGGGCGTCCTGCTGGTCGACGAAACCTTCGGCAACCGCGTCACCGCATTCGACATCGCCGACGACGGCAGTCTCGTGAATCGGCGTCCCTTCGCGACCTTCGGGCCTCCGCCCACGACACGGAACGTCGGCGAGGCGATCGGGCAGGCGGTCGTCGGACCCGATGGGTGCGGTCTGGACGCCGAGGGGGCCCTGTGGATCGCCGATGCGGTGCACGGACGGGTCATCCGCGTACGTGAAGGCGGCGAGATCGTGGACGAGATCCAGCCCGGGATGGGCGTCTTCGCGTGCCTCTTGGGCGGCAGCGACGGACGCACCCTGTTCATGTCCTGCGCGCCCGACTTCGACGAGCACGCGCGCAGCGCCGCCCGCGAGGCGGAGATCCGCACCGTGACCGTCAAGGTCCCGCACGCGGGCCGCCCGTGATCCGGATCAGCGCAGGCCGGTCGGTCGCTGCACCGCCAGTTGGATCAGCCGCTCGACCAACTCGGGGTAGTCGATCCCCGAGGCCTGCCACAGCTTGGGGAACATCGAGAACGGCGTGAAGCCGGGCATCGTGTTGATCTCGTTGATCACCAGTCCCCCGCCGACACTGCTGGTCAGGAAGAAGTCGACCCGCGCCAGTCCCTCTCCACCGATCGCGTCGAAGGCCTGCAGGGCGTACTCGCGAATGCGGCGGCGCACCGATTCGGGCAGATCCGCTGGCACCACGTTCCTGCTGGTGCCGTCGAGGTATTTGGCCTCGAAGTCGTAGTACTCGTGACCGGTGTCGTCCGCGACCACGATCTCGCCCACCTCACTGGCGATCGGCATGCCCCGCTCGTCCTGGATCACGGCGCACTCGACCTCACGCTTG
>CAYYQO010000400.1:0-1659 GCA_964473845.1 uncultured Aeromicrobium sp. | reverse complement strand
GCGTGACCTTGTCGTCAACGTCACCGCGGACCCGGCTCCGGGCCGGGTTCGCGGGCCTGGTCCTGGTGATCGTGTCGTGGCCGACTGCCGCGTTCGCGCATGCGCAGCCGATCGCGACCGACCCCGCCGACGGGCAGGTCGTCGCTGTGTCGCCCGAGCACGTCACCGTCACGTTCAACGAACCCGTGTCGGTGTCGTCGGCCGGGAACCAGTTGCTGAACGCGGCGGGTGATTCGGTCGAGGCAGCGATCACGGTTCGCGACCGGGAGCTGAGCTTCACCCCGGCCTCCACCCTCGACCGGGGAACCTACGTCGTCGCGTGGCGGGTCGTGTCGGCCGACACCCATCCGGTGTCCGGAGGCTTCTCCTTCTCGGTCGGGGCGCCGTCCGCCGAGACCGTGGCGGTGCCGACGGGGGAGCAGCAGCGCGAGGTCGAACTGCTCCGTGTCCTGGCCGAGATCCTGCGGTATGCCGGGCTGCTGGCGTTCGTCGGCATCGTCGGGTTCGTCGCGCTGATCGCGCCGCCGTCCGCCCGACGGCATGCTCCGGTCGAACGAGCGCTGTGGCGGGCCGCGATCGTGGCCGCCGTCGCCGGCGTGGTCGGTCAGTTCCTGCTCGTGCCCGTCACGGCACTGTGGGAGTCGGGCGAAGGCCTTGCGGGCCTGACCTCGCAGTCCACGTGGGACACGGCCGTGAACTCGCCCGTGGGAATGGCGGCGGCGCTCATGCTCGCCGGCACCGTGATCGCCTTCGCCGGCTGGCAGCGCGAACGATTCGTCCTGGCGACGGCAGGCGCTGCTGCCGCGCTCGGTTCCCTCGTGGTGGTGGGCCACACGCGCAGCTATGGCCCGCCGTGGCTCGTGCTGGCCGCGGATCTCACCCATGTCGCCGCAGCTGCGGTCTGGTGGGGCGGACTCATCGCCCTGATCATCGCGCTGACGGTCGCACCGAGATTGAGCAGCAGTCGACGCGGGGAACTGATCGCGCGCTTCTCGGCCGCTGCCGGTCTGGCCGTCATGGCCCTGGTCATCGGGGGAGTGGTCCTCTACTGGCGGATCGCCGATTCGATCGACGGCCTGTGGGAGACCACGTACGGCCGGTTCGTGCTGGCGAAGGTCGCGCTGCTCCTGCCCGTCATCGTGCTCGCGGCCTGGAACCGGTACCGCCTGGTTCCACGGTTGGCGGGCACATCCGCCCGAAGGGCCGACCGCATCCTCGGTCGCACGATCAGGGCCGAGGTCGCGATTCTGGCAGTCGTCCTGGCCATCACGTCGGTGCTCGTCACGAAGGCACCCCCGGTGCCGGACGATTCGACCCGTCCGGCGATCAGCGAGCAGGTTCTCGACCTCGAGCTCGACGCCGACCGTCGCGCGACGATCGTGGTCACCCCGGTCAGACGCGGCGTCAACGCCGTCCAAGTCACGGTGACCGGGCCCGACGGCAGTGTCGCCGACATCGCCGGTGATCCGAGCCTGTCGATCACCCTGCGGGCCAACGACATCGGTCCGTTCGACCGGCCACTGTCGCGGACCGGGCCGGGCACGTGGGAGGCCACCGCAGACCTGCCGCTCGAGGGCACCTGGACGTTCGCGCTCTCGGTCCCACTCAGTCGCTTCGAGAACCCTGTCGTCACCGGAACCGTGGAGGTGCCCTGATGAG
>CAYYQO010000399.1:0-1659 GCA_964473845.1 uncultured Aeromicrobium sp. | reverse complement strand
GCGTGACCTTGTCGTCAACGTCACCGCGGACCCGGCTCCGGGCCGGGTTCGCGGGGTTGATCCTGGCGATCGTATCGTGGCCCACTGCCGTGTTCGCGCACGCGCAGCCGGTCGCGACCGATCCCGCCGACGGGCAGGTCGTCGCCGTCTCGCCCGAGCGGGTCGCCGTCACGTTCAACGAACCCGTGTCGGTGTCCTCGGCCGGGAACCAGTTGCTGAACGCGGCGGGTGACCCGGTTGAGGCAGCGATCACGGTTCGCGACCGCGAACTCAGCTTCACGCCGGCTTCCGGGCTCGACCGGGGTACGTACGTGGTCGCGTGGCGCGTGGTCTCCGCCGACACCCATCCCGTCTCGGGAGGCTTCTCCTTCTCGGTCGGGGCGCCGTCCGCCGAGACCGTGGCGGTGCCGACGGGGGAGCAGCAGCGCGAGGTCGAACTGCTCCGTGTCCTGGCCGAGATCCTGCGGTATGCCGGGCTGCTGGCGTTCGTCGGCATCGTCGGGTTCGTCGCGCTGATCGCGCCGCCGTCCGCCCGACGGCATGCTCCGGTCGAACGAGCGCTGTGGCGGGCCGCGATCGTGGCCGCCGTCGCCGGCGTGGTCGGTCAGTTCCTGCTCGTGCCCGTCACGGCACTGTGGGAGTCGGGCGAAGGCCTTGCGGGCCTGACCTCGCAGTCCACGTGGGACACGGCCGTGAACTCGCCCGTGGGAATGGCGGCGGCGCTCATGCTCGCCGGCACCGTGATCGCCTTCGCCGGCTGGCAGCGCGAACGATTCGTCCTGGCGACGGCAGGCGCTGCTGCCGCGCTCGGTTCCCTCGTGGTGGTGGGCCACACGCGCAGCTATGGCCCGCCGTGGCTCGTGCTGGCCGCGGATCTCACCCATGTCGCCGCAGCTGCGGTCTGGTGGGGCGGACTCATCGCCCTGATCATCGCGCTGACGGTCGCACCGAGATTGAGCAGCAGTCGACGCGGGGAACTGATCGCGCGCTTCTCGGCCGCTGCCGGTCTGGCCGTCATGGCCCTGGTCATCGGGGGAGTGGTCCTCTACTGGCGGATCGCCGATTCGATCGACGGTCTGTGGGAGTCCACGTACGGCCGGTTTGTGCTGGCGAAGGTCGCGCTGTTGCTTCCCGTCATCGCGCTCGCGGCCTGGAACCGGTACCGCCTGGTTCCACTGTTGGCGGGCACGTCCGCCCGAAGGGCCGACCGCATCCTCGGTCGCACGATCAGGGCCGAGGTCGCCATCCTGACAGTCGTCCTGGTCGCGACGTCGGTGCTCGTCACCAAGGCACCACCCACGCCCGATGACACCGCGAGACCGGCGATCAGTGAGCAGGTCCTTGACCTGGAACTCGATGCCGACCGTCGCGCCACAATCGTGATCACTCCCGTCCGTCGCGGGGTCAATGCCGTCCTGGTCACGGTGACGGAGGCTGATGGCAGTGTCGCCGACATCCCCGACGACCCGAGCCTGTCGATCACCCTGCGGGCCAACGACATCGGCCCGTTCAACCGGCCACTGTCGCGGACCGGGCCGGGCACGTGGGAGGCCACCGCGGACCTGCCGCTCGAGGGCACGTGGACGTTCGCGCTCTCGGTCCCCCTCAGTCGCTTCGAGAACCCTGTCGTCACCGGAACCGTGGAGGTGCCCTGATGAG
>CAYYQO010000398.1:0-1664 GCA_964473845.1 uncultured Aeromicrobium sp. | reverse complement strand
GCCGTGGCCCGTCTTCGCCTGCTTGGACCCACACCTCGCCGACGGTGTCGGGCGCCCAGAACTCGGGCAGGTTCCCGGACGGGTCGGATCTCAGTGTGGTGATCGGTTCGCCGTCTGGGTCGCGGAGGTCGGTGACGGGATCGGAGTCCAGGTGGGGGCCGTCGAATACGAGCACGGGCGCGGAGGCGACCTTGACGACGGACACGCCGCCGCCGAGCTTGTGCAGGGAGACGATGAAGTCGGCGGTCGTTCCGCCCCAGGGCGTGTAGTCGTCGGGGAAGGCCATGACGCTGATGGTCGTTTCGATCGGGCTGGCCGTGTGGGATGAGCCGGTTGTCAGGACCGCGAATCGGTTCCGAATGGATTTTGTGCCGGAATTTATGCCAGGGAATATGCCGGCGCGGTGTAGAGGTACATGCCGTCTGGGTCGAGCCATACCCGTCCGAGGGTCACGTGAGGGATGGGGACGGTCGCCGGGTCGACGCCTTGCCGGACCAGCCAGCCCAGGGCGAGCGCCTCAGCTCGGTGCGATTCGATCCAGCCGTGGCAGCCCGTGACCCCGGACCCGCACACGAGCACCCCGTTCGGGACCGATCCGGCAGCAGGGTCCTTCGTGCCGCCCATGCCTCGAGGCCGGCGGTGGTGGATCGACCCGCCGTGAGCGTGGCGGCCGCACCGCTCGCAGCATTCACCAGCTCGGGCGTAGATGATCTGCCGGACCGTCGGCGACCAGGACAAATGTTCAGTCCTCGTCCTGGTTGAACCTGGCCTGATCTGCGATCGCCAACGCGCCTCGAAGGATGCCCAGCTGGGTGATCCAGTCCTGTCCCTCGGACTCGGCGACAACGATCAACGCGCCGACCGCGATGGTGGCGTTCACGGCCGATTCGACCACGTCGAATCGGCCAGACCCCTCGGCGCTTCACCGTCGTACTTCAGCAGGGCTGGACGCAGGACACGGAACCGTTCGAGCCAAAACCCGAACCGGAGCCGCCACGACGCCTTCATCGGTTCGTCTTCCAGCCGCAGCAGTCACCACACGGGCGGGTGCCCGGGCCGGGGCGGGTTGCGCAGCCGGGGCAGAACCAGGCGGCCATGTCACTCACCCGCCTCAGTCGCGGCCCGGGAAGCCTCGACCTGCCGGTACCACCGCTCGTTCCACAGCTCCCGTTCAGCGATGCGGCCCTCGTTGTACCCATCGGCGTAGACCTCACCAGCGAAGGAATGCAGACGGCGGATGCCGTCCTCGTCTATCTCGTTCCCTGCCGACAGCAGCTCATTGACCAGGCTGTTGAGGGCCCGACCGATCGGGAGAGGGGTCACGGGACTGTCGCTCAGCGCCATCACTCGTCACCCGTCTTCGGGGCCTCGTCCTCGCCCTTGCCCTGGACGGGCTCCGGCGCCGGCCGGACACGGAACCGGCCCTCGTCCAGGTCCGCGTCCCACTCGATACCCGGCGACCCCTCCAACTCGGCGAGGGTGGTCTCGTACGTCTCGTGCTCGCCCCAGTCCCGCAGCAGCAGCGCGACGAGCTGCCGCGTGCGGACGACCTCGACCTCGAGCGCGTTGGCGAGTTCGTGGAGGACGCCCGTGTCGGCCATGAGCTGGTCGTTCTGCAGTTCGAGTTCAAGGACGCGCTGTTCGGCGGTCTGCGTGGGTGGGGT
>CAYYQO010000397.1:0-1678 GCA_964473845.1 uncultured Aeromicrobium sp. | reverse complement strand
AGTAGTACTCGACGATGAGCTGTTCCTGGATCGGAACGACGATCTGCTCGCGGACCGGCTTGCCGTGCACCAGAATGCGGCCACGATCGGGCGAGACGTCGAGCCAGCCGGGCACGGTGTCGGCGTCGTGGGTCTCACGCGCGACGATGAACGGCGTCGTCTCCAGGCTCTTGGGGCGGACATCGATGATGTCGTGCTTGCTGACCTGGAAGGACGGGATGTTCGTCTTCACGCCGTTGACGATGAAGTGACCATGGGTCACCAGCTGGCGGGCGTGACGACGCGTACGGGCCAGGCCCGAACGGTAGACGACGTTGTCGAGACGGCACTCGAGCAGGCTCAACAGGTTGTCACCGGTCTTGCCGGGGCGGCGCGACGCGATCTCGTAGTACTTGCGGAACTGCTTCTCCAACACGCCGTAGGTGTAACGCGCCTTCTGCTTCTCCTGCAGCTGGGTGCGGTACTCCGACTCCTTGACGCGGGCGCGGCCGTGCTGGCCGGGCGCGTACGGACGACGCTCGAAGGCCTTGTCCCCACCAACGAGGTCGACGCCGAGGCGGCGCGACTTCTTGGTGAGAGATCCGGTAAAACGGGCCATGGTTGATTACTCCTAGAGGAAAGTCGACGGCGTCAGAGACGACGGTGCTTGGGCGGACGGCAGCCGTTGTGCGGGCTGGGGGTCACGTCGGAAATGGTGCCGACCTCGAGGCCGACGCCGCTGAGCGACCGGATCGCCGTTTCGCGGCCCGAACCCGGACCCTTGACGAAAACGTCGACCTTCTTCATGCCGTGGTCCATCGCCTGACGACCCGCAGCCTCGGCAGCCATGCCCGCGGCGTAGGGAGTCGACTTGCGCGAGCCCTTGAAACCGACGGTTCCGCCGGAGGCCCACGCGATCACCGCGCCGTTGGGGTCGGTGATCGTCACGTGCGTGTTGTTGAACGTGCTCTTGATGTGGGCTTCGCCCTGAGCGATGTTCTTCTTTTCCTTGCGGCGCGTCTTCTTGGCGCCGGAGTTCTTCGGGGGCATCAGCTACCTCACTTCTTCTTTCCGGCGACAGTGCGCTTCGGACCCTTGCGGGTACGCGCGTTGGTCTTGGTGCGCTGGCCGCGAACGGGCAGGTGCGCACGGTGACGGCGGCCCTGGTAGGAGCCGATCTCCATCTTGCGGCGGATGTCCGCGGTGACCTCGCGGCGCAGGTCACCCTCGACCTGGTAGTTCGCCTCGATGTGGTCACGGAGTGCGACGAGCTGGTCGTCGTTCAACTCGTGAACGCGGGTGCTGGGATCGATGCCGGTGGCGGCGAGAGTATCGACCGCACGAGTGCGACCGATACCAAAAATGTACGTGAGTGCGATCTCGATGCGCTTTTCGCGCGGGAGATCCACTCCGACGAGGCGTGCCATGTGCTGGCAGTTCCTTTCGGTTCAGCAGAGGTGTCGTCACCTGGGGCGTCCTGGCTGCCTCCCGGGAATGTTCCCGGAGCCGGGCTCCGGCCTCTGCGCCGGAGGAAACACCCGATCCGCGCCGTGGGCGTGGACGGATGAGCCGTCAGATGTTCAGGGTGCTGCGTAGAAGAAGGCTGCTCAGCCCTGGCGCTGCTTGTGGCGCGGGTTCTCGCAGATCACCATGACGCGGCCGTGGCGGCGGATGACCTTGCACTTGTCGCAGATGCGCT
>CAYYQO010000396.1:0-1695 GCA_964473845.1 uncultured Aeromicrobium sp. | reverse complement strand
CTCCCATCCCGGTTGGATGAGGTCTGGGTCCTCGAACTCGCGCCCGTCCTCGAAGTCGAGAGGGCCAGCGGAGGCTGAGAATACAGATCCGGTGGACGACGTTGCCCCGATCAGCGCACGCGTCGCAGATCACGACGCCGGCACGGCGGAGCGGAAAGTGGACGTCACGCCCGACTCTCGCCCCGCAGAAGACGTGGAGGAGGGATCTCCGTCTTGGTTACTCCCGGGCTTCCTGACGGGCGGGGGACTCCTGGCGGGCGCGGCGTTGATCAGCCTGGGACAACGCCGCGCCATCTCTGGACGTCAACGTCGACCGGGTCGGGTGATGGAGCCGCCACCAATCGAACTCGCGCCGGTCGCGAAGAGCATCCACTACGCGGGGCGTCCGGTCCTCACCTCGGTCGACGCGATCCAGCGTGGACTTCGCCAGCTCGCGCGAGATCTCATCGACGACGACAAGCCGGTCCCGCGCCTCATCGCCGTCGAACTCCGAACAGACGCGCTGGTCGTGCACCTGTCCGACGCCGGCGAGTCCCCCGGGGGCTGGACGGCGGAGCCCGGTTCCGCTGCTTGGTCTATTCCGAAGTTGGACATCTGCGACCTTGGTGATCTGGATCGCGAAGACCCTTGGCCACTCCTCGTGACGGTCGGCCACGATGAGCGGGACAGTGCGTGGCTGGTCAATCTCGAGGGAGCCCACGTCGGTGTCGGCGGTGACACCGACGCAGTGCAGGACTTTGTGCGATTCGTGACGTCGGAGCTCGCGTGCAACCCATGGTCGGCGCGTGCCGAGGTCCATCTCGCCGGCATCGCCCACGAGGTTGTTGCCATGAACCTCGTCCGCCTGAGTTACTCGGCTTCGGTCGGGGCCGTCCTGCATGACGTAATTCCCCGCGTCGAGAGGGAGAAGCAATCCCTCGAGACGGCCGGGCTCGATCCCGCATCAGCACGCGCTCATGAACTTGGAGCTGAACATTGGCCCAGCCATTGCCTCTTCATCGACACTCGATCGGACGGGTTTCACGAGGAAGTGGCGAGCGTGCGCCGCGACTTGGTGTCAGCTCCGTTCGGCCTGCTCACAGTCGGGGTCGGGCAGTCGGATCAGACGATCTGGGTCGGGAAGGACCGCCGGGCCAGGATCGAATCTCTCGGACTGGAGTTGCAGGGTGTCGGACTGACGCACGACGAGGCCATCGGTTGCGCTGAGCTTCTGGCTCAGGCCGAGACTGCTCAGGACACGGTTCCTTCGCCCATGGACAGCGACGACGGCTGGCGCAGGTACGCCACAACGAGCGGTCAACTTCGTGAGGAGTTCTGCACCGCGCGTTACGTGGAGACCCTGGGTCCCTCATCCTCGGTACTCCCTCTCTCAGATACGGCGTATCTGTCCGTCGCCCCTGTGGTGACGCAAGACCTCGAAGCGCTCGCCCCGAAGGTCACCGAAGAGGTCACCAACCTCGTCACCACAGCCGATCCAAACCTGGATGCCGATGTGGACGACTGGTTCAACCACAGGACGACACGTCCGAAACTTCGCCTGTTGGGTGAGGTCGAGATCTTCACCAGTGCTGATGTTCCGCCCGCCCTCGAAAGTCGGCGGCTCTTCCTTGCCGAACTCCTGGCCTTCATCGATTCCAAGGAACGCGGCGCGACATCCGCCCAGATCCGCGAGGCGTTCGGGCTAAGTCCTCGGAC
>CAYYQO010000395.1:0-1697 GCA_964473845.1 uncultured Aeromicrobium sp. | reverse complement strand
GGGTGTCGCCGGTGACTCAGCGGCCGCGCAGTCGGCGCAGCTCACGGCGCAGCCGGCCGAGCACGCGCCGGTGCCACACCGGAGCCTTCGCCGGCGGTGTGGCCGGCCGGCGCTTGCGCTGCCCCTGCTCATCGAAGCGCGAGCGCTTCCAGTTGTGCTTGAAATTGGGATCGGGAGTGCGCCAATCGGGGCCGTACTGGGAGGCCAGGTAGCCCTCGGGGTCGGCCGGCAGAGGGACCTCGACACCGAACACCGATCCGGTCGATGCAGGAAAGACATCGGCTCGGTGCAGCGCGGTCCGTGGACCCGGATGCCAGGACACCTCGTCACCCTCGATGAGTCCGACGAAGACGTCGATCTTCTTGCCGCGCCCGGGTGACCGGACGTGGCAGTGGGCGAAGAATTCGCCCGACACCGCGTACCCGAGCGGTGTGAGGTGTTCGGCCACGCGTTCGAGCGCCGCCGGGAGGTTCGCTGCCTCCTGGGGCTCGAAGGCGATGATCAGGTCGAGGTCGTCATCGTGCGGGATGAGGTCGTTCTCGCGCACCACCGCCAGCGCCGCGCCGAATCCGAAGCAGACGTTGGGGGTCAGCGAGGTCAGGTCGTGCGCCACGTCGGCGGCGTACCGCACGTAGTCGCGCTTCTCGTCCTCGGTCCAGAAGCGGAAGGACCTCTGGATTCCGTGCGTCGTCCACTCACGCTGTCGTGATGCGAGCAGTTCGGGATTCGCCGCCAGCCGCATCGCCGCGACGCGTGGCGCCGGCACGACCGGCGTCTGCTTCTGGACGCCCACGCGCGCCTTCCCGTACTCACCCCCCACGACACCGACCAGGAGGTCGTTCAAGTACGCCAACTGGGGATCGTCGGGAAAACGGGAGGCGAGTTCTACCCGGCGTTCGGCCCGCCATGACGTCAACCGCGCCGCGGTGTCGAGGACGACGTGCCACGTGCCATCGGCCGACCTAACCGAAACGCGAATCTTGGCGGCCCGGTGGACGTTGCTGTCGGCGGCGTTGCCCAATGCCACGGCTGTGGCCGGTACCGGCTCCGTCCAGATCAACTCGACCCAGGCCAGTTCGCCCGGTTCCGGTTCCGCGTTCTCCGACCGAACCGCGCCCTCAATGCGATGTCCCACGATGTCGAACGTCGCCAGCGAGACCGGCCTGCGGGCGCGCTGGTCGATCCGCACGCCCGTGATCGAACCCACGGAGGCGTCGACCGGCACGTCGTACTGTCCGGCGCAGCGCAACAACGCCGTCTCGGGCAGCGCCGCGCTGACGAGTTGCAGGGTCTCCTCGAAGACCGCCTGCGCCTCGGCGTCGATCTGGCTCATCGCCGGGTCAGGACATCCCGCGCCACGAAGGCGTCGTCATCCTTGTACTTGGCGAAGCCGTATCCCTGCACCGCGTAGTCGACGCGGAATCCACGAGTCACGGCATGGGAGTGGAAGTCGGTCGGCCGAATGAACCGGCGATAGTGCGCACCGGTGACCTTGGTGCCCACGGCGTCGCGGTCGGTGCGGTACTCCAGCGCAAGACGGTCACCCGGCCTTGTGACGGCCGCCGCCAGTTCGAGCAACGCCAGTTCCTCGGCCTCGGTGATGGCATGCAGGAAGAACCGCGCGTACACGACCGTCGGACGATCGTCCGTGCCGATCCGCTCGGCCAGGTCGGTCGCGTCGATGGGCGAAGCGATAA
>CAYYQO010000394.1:0-1697 GCA_964473845.1 uncultured Aeromicrobium sp. | reverse complement strand
CCCGTACTCGTGCATCGCCTGCACGTGCCGCTCCTGCTCCTCGCGGCGGCCGCTGGAGACCACCGCCCGGCCTTCCTCGTGCACGGCGAGCATCAGTTCGGTGGCCTTCTCCTCGGTGTAGCCGAAGTAGGTCCGGAACACGAACGCCACGTACGACATCAGGTTCACGGGGTCGTTCCACACGATCGTCACCCAGGGGTCTTCGAGCTGGACGACGTCGTCGGTCTCCGGCTTTTCGACTTCGACGGGGTTGGGGGCGGTCACTCCTCCATTGTGCCTGCCCGGCGGTCGCGTTCGCGATGCTCGCTGCGAGCCCGGCCGCTTAGGCTGAGCCCATGGTGTCGACCGCGCTGCTGACCGACCACTACGAACTGACGATGCTGCAGGCCACGCTGGCCGATGGCACGGCCGACCGCCGGTGCGTCTTCGAGGTGTTCGGCAGGCGCCTGAGCGGTGGTCGCCGGTTCGGTGTCGTCGCCGGCACGGGCCGCGTGCTCGACGCACTCGCCGACTTCCGGTTCGGCACCGACGAGATCGACTTCCTGCGCCGGAACGAGGTCGTCGACGAACGGACCCGCCAGTGGCTGGCCGACTATCGCTTCACGGGCGACATCTGGGGCTATCCCGAGGGCGAGCTGTGGTTCCCGGGCTCACCGATCCTGCGGGTCGACGCGTCGTTCGGCGAGGGCGTGATCCTCGAGACGCTGATCCTGTCGATCCTCAACCACGACTCGGCGATCGCCTCGGCGGCCACCCGCATGACGGTGGCGGCCGGCAGTCGGCCCTGCATCGAGATGGGCACCCGGCGCACTCACGAGGAGTCCGCCGTGGCTGCCGCCCGCGCCGCCTACATCGCGGGGTTCGCCGCCACCTCCAACCTCGAGGCGGGCCGCCGGCACGGCATCCCGACGGCGGGCACCGCCGCCCACGCGTTCACCCTCGTGCACGACACCGAGCAGGAGGCCTTCGCCTCCCAGGTCGCGGCGATGGGACACGGCACGACCCTGCTGGTCGACACGTACGACATCGCGCAGGGGGTCGCGACGGCGATCGAGGTCGGCGGCAAGGAACTGGGCGCCGTGCGACTCGATTCCGGCGACCTCGGCGATGTCGCCCGGGCGACCCGCGCCCAGTTGGACGAGGCGGGGAACACCGACACGCGGATCACCGTCACGAGCGATCTGGACGAGTACGCGATCGCGGCGCTGGCCGCGGCCCCCGTGGACGGCTACGGCGTCGGCACGTCGCTCGTCACCGGTTCGGGCGTACCCACGAGCGGATTCGTGTACAAACTGGTCGCGCGCGAAGGCGACGGCAACGAGTTCGTCGCCGTCGCGAAGAAGAGCAAGGACAAGGCGTCAGTCGGCGGTCGCAAGACGGCCCTGCGGCGCCTCACCGCCCTGGGAATCGCCGAGGCCGAGGTCGTCGGCATCGACATCACACCGCGCGACGACGGCGACGACCGGGCGCTCATGGTGCCCTTGGTCGAAGCCGGCGAACGTGTGCACACGGCGACGCTGCAGGACGCGCGCGAGCGGCTGCAGGCCTCACTCAAGGAGCTCCCCGCTGCGGCGCGCCGGCTCTCCAAGGGCGACCCGGCGATCCCCACGGTCTACGAGGGCTGAGCGCCGGAACTGGCGGGATCTCTCTGGGTTCGCGCTGGTGGGCGGGCCTGGGTCTGGCCTTTCCGACAGGCA
>CAYYQO010000393.1:0-1702 GCA_964473845.1 uncultured Aeromicrobium sp. | reverse complement strand
GGCGATCGGCATGCCCCGCTCGTCCTGGATCACGGCGCACTCGACCTCACGCTTGTCGTGCGCGGCCGATTCGACGACGACCTTGGGATCGAACTTCCGGGCCGCCAGCACGGCATCCTCAAGCTCGGACCAGTCGTGCACCGGCGTGACTCCGGAGCTGGACCCGGCACGGGCGGGCTTGATGAAGACCGGCAGGCCGAGCGCCTGGATACGGGCCCGCACACGGTCCTGCTTGGCATCCCATTCCCACGGCTGGATCGTGACGTATGGCAACTGAGGCAGCCCGGCGGCGGAGAAGACGGTCTTGGTGAACGGCTTGTCCATGCCGACCGAACTGGCCAGGACCCCGGCGCCCACGTACCGCACCCCGGCCATCTCGAACAAGCCCTGGATCGTTCCGTCCTCGCCCCACGGGCCGTGCAGCAGCGGGAACACGACGTCCAGGTCGCGCACGTCGTCCCACGCGAAGGCCGGCAGGTTCGGGCGCACCTGCGGCAACGTTCCGGGCGCCAGCTGGTCCCACTGGGCCGTCTCGCGCACCCACTGCCCGTCCGTGGTGATGCCGATGGGGACGACGTCGTACCGATCGCGGTCGATCACCGCGAGGACCTCGCGTGCGGTCAGGCACGACACGCCATGTTCGCTGGACTGGCCGCCAAAGACGACGCCGATCGTGGTGCGCATCGAGATGAGCCTACCGGCCTGTGACACTGGTACTCATGCAGCCCGAGACCGTCACCGTCACCGCGGGTCGCCCGGCCAAGGAACCCGGCGCCCCGCTCAACTCACCCATCACGTTGGCCAGCGCCTTCGTACCGGGCGGGACGTCCGAGTACGGCCGTCACGGCAATCCGGCGTACGACGCGTTCGAGCAGGTCATCGGCGAACTGGAAGGTGGACGCGCCCTCGCGTTCGGATCGGGCATTGCGACCGCAGCAGCGACGCTGGGCCTCGTGTCACCCGATGCCGTCGTCGTCCTGCCCCGGCACGGTTACAACGGCACCACGAGCCTCGTGACGAGCGGCCGGTACGAGGTACGGCTGATCGATCCCTCCGACACGGAAGGCAGCATCGAGGCCTTCGCGGGGGCGGACCTGGTCTGGCTCGAGTCGCCCACGAACCCAGCGATGGAGGTCGGCGATCTGCCCACCCTCGTCGCAGCTGCGAAGGCCGCCGGTGCCGTCGTCGCGGTCGACAACACCTTCCGCACTCCCCTGCGCGATCGTCCGCTGACGTACGGCGCGGACATCGTGAGCCACTCGGCATCGAAGCTGCTGGGCGGCCACACCGATCTGGTGCTGGGCGTGCTGGTCACGGGCAACGACAACTTCTACGAACGGTTGGCGAAACATCGCGAACTGCACGGTGCCTTGCCCGGGGCCCTCGAATGCTTCCTGGCCGTACGGGGCATCCGCACCCTGGCCGTCCGCCTCGAGCGGGCCGAGGCGAGTGCCGCGATCCTGGCTGCGCGCCTGGCCGCGCATCCGGCCGTCACCGAGGTGCGACACCCAGGATTCGGGACGATGGTGTGTTTCGTCGTCGACGATGCCGAGCGCGCTCAGCGGGCCACCGAAAGCAGCCGACTGGTGACGTACGCCACGAGCCTGGGCGGTGTCGAATCGACGTGGGAACGCCGCCGCCGGTTCTCCGCCGAACCGGACTCGATCCCGGCCGGCCTGATCCGGCTCAGCGTCGGCATCGA
>CAYYQO010000392.1:0-1709 GCA_964473845.1 uncultured Aeromicrobium sp. | reverse complement strand
TTATCGCTTCGCCCATCGACGCGACCGACCTGGCCGAGCGGATCGGCACGGACGAGCGCCCGACCGTGGTGTACGCCCGGTTCTTCCTGCACGCCATCACCGAGGCCGAGGAACTGGCGCTGCTCGAGCTTGCCGCCGCTGTCACGCGGCCCGGCGATCGACTCGCGCTGGAGTACCGCACTGACCGTGATGCCGTGGGCACCAAGGTCACCGGTGCGCACTACCGCCGGTTCATCCGGCCGACCGACTTCCACTCCCATGCCGTGACCCGCGGGTTCCGCGTGGACTACGCGGTCCAGGGTTACGGCTTCGCGAAGTACAAGGACGACGACGCCTTCGTGGCGAGGGATGTCCTGACCCGACGATGAGCCAGATCGACACCGAGGCGCAGGCGGTCTTCGAGGAGACCCTGCGACTCGTGGGCGCGGCGCTGCCCGAGACGGCACTGCTGCGTCGTGCCGGTCAGTACGACGTGCCCGTCGACGCGGCCGTGGGACCCATCACGGGGGTACGTGTCGATCAGCGTGCCCGCCGGCCGGTGTCGCTTGCGACGTTTGGTGTCGCGGAACGTCACGCCGAGGATGCGGTTCGGTCGGAGAACGCCGAACCACAGCCCGGCGAACGGGCCTGGGTCGAGTGGAACTGGACGGAACCGGTCCGCACCACGGCGGTCGCCCTGCAGAACGTCGACAGCAGCGAGTCCCATCTGGCCGCCGGGATCCGTGTCGCGGTCCGGGTCGCCGACGGCACCTGGCACACGGTGCTCGACACCCGGGCCCGGTTCGCGTCGTGGCGTGCCGAACGCGCCGTGGAACTCAGCGCACGCTTTCCCGACGATCCCCAGTTGGTGCGCCTGGACGATCTGTTGCTCGGTGTCGTGAACGGTGAGTACGGCAAGGCGCGCCAGGGCGTCCAGAAGCAGACGCCGGTCGTGCCGCCAGAGCGCATCGCCGCGATGCGACTGGCGGCGAACCCGGATCTGCTCGCCGCGCGTCAGCGGGAATGGACGGCCCACGGAATCCAGCGCTCCTTCCGCTTCTGGACCGAGGACGAGAAGCGCGCGTACGTGCGTTACGCCGTCGACGTGGCGCGGGACCTGGAGTCGCTGACGCCGAACGTGTGCTTCGGGTTCGGAGCCGCGCTGGCGGTCGTGCGCGAGAACGACCTGATTCCGCACGATGACGACCTCGACCTGATCGTCGCCTTCGAGCCTCACGAGGCGGGGAACCTGCCGGAGGCCCTCGCGCGGGTGGCCGAACACCTCACACCGCTCGGGTACGCCGTGTCGGGCGAGTTCTTCGCGCACCGCCATGTCCGATCACCCGGGCGTGGCAAGAAGGTCGACGTCTTCGTCGGGCTCATCGAGGGCGACGAGGTGTCCTGGCATCCGAGCCCGCGATCGATGTTGCACCGGGCCGACGTGTTCCCCGTGTCGACCGGTTCGGTGTTCGGCATCGACGTCCCGCTGCCGGCCGAGCCCGAGGTCTATCTGGCGTCCCAGTACGGCCCGGAGTGGCGTATCCCCGACCCCAACTTCAAGCACAACTGGGGGCGCTCGCGCTTCGACGAGCAGGGACGCCGTCGGCGTCGGCCCGCCAAGGCGGCGGGGAACATCCCGGAACAGCGCCGCGGCCCGGACAGGCGCGTCCTCGGGCGGCTGCGCCGTGAGCTGCGCCGACTGCGCGGCCGCTGAGTCACCGGCGACACCC
>CAYYQO010000391.1:0-1713 GCA_964473845.1 uncultured Aeromicrobium sp. | reverse complement strand
GACTACGCCGTGATCCTGCCGATCTCGGTGGCCGTGTTCGCCGGTGGAGTCGGATTCCCGGTGCTCGCCGAGCTGTACCAAGGCTGGCGGCGTCCTCATTCGTGGACGATCCACACCCGGTTGACCGTATGGGGCTCGCTGGGCCTGCTGGTGGTGGCCGCGGTCCTGTTCGTGGCGGTCGAGTGGAACAACGCCGCCACGATCGGCGGCCTCAACCCCTTCGACAAACTCGTCAGCGGTGTCGAGGCCGGCATCATGACCCGGTCGGGCGGTTTCAACAGTTTCGAGTGGGGCCAGGTCGAGCCCATCACCTTGAACATCGGCATCATCATGATGTTCATCGGCGGCGGCAGCGCGTCCACGGCCGGTGGCATCAAGGTCACGACCTTCCTGTTGTTGGCTTACGTGATCCTGGCCGAGGCCCGGGGCGAGGAGCAGGTCCGCATCGGTGCCCGCGCGATCAGCGCCCGCACGATTCGCACGGCGCTCAGCATCGCGTTGATCGCGATCGGTCTGGTCATGGGCGGCGCGATGGCGTTGATGGGCTTCGCCGGGGTGTCCTTCGCCGACGGACTGTTCGAGTCCGCGTCGGCGTTCGGCACCGTCGGACTGACCACCGGACTCACCTCGGAGTTGAACGTTCCGGGAGAGCTGGTCCTGATCGGCTTGATGTTCGTCGGTCGAGTGGGCACGATTACGGCAGCCTCTGCATTCGCCCTGAGGCGCCGCCAAGCCAGGTATCACCTTCCCGAGGAGCAACCGATCATTGGCTAACACCGATCCCATCACCGCACCCGTCCTCGTCGTGGGGCTGGGCCGATTCGGCTTCGCTGTCGCGAAGTCGCTGATCCGGCTCGGTCATGACGTGCTCGGGGTGGACGAGGACATCAACCTCGTCCAGCGGTATGCGAGCGAGTTCACCCACGTCGTCGCGGCCGACACGACCGACACCGAAGCGCTGCAGCAGCTCGGTGCCGAGCAGTTCGACCGCGCGGTCGTCGGCATCGGCACCGACATCGAGGCCAGCGTCCTGACGGTGCTGAGCCTGGTCGAGCTGGGCGTGACCGAGGTGTGGGCCAAGGCGATCAACGCCAAGCACGCGCGCATCCTCGAGCGTGTCGGCGCCACCCACGTCGTGCGACCCGAGTCCGCGATGGGCGAGCGGGTGGCCCACATGGTCACGGGCGCGATGATCGACTACATCGAGTTCGACGACGGATTCTCGATCGCGCGCACCCGCGCACCGCGGGTCGCGGCAGGGCGGACGCTGGAGCAGTCGCAACTGCGGGCCAAGTTCGGTATCACCGTGGTGGGGGTCAAGCGGCGTGGCGAGGACTTCACGTACGCGCGACCCGAGACCGAGATCGTCGCCTCGGACGAACTCATCGTCTCGGGCCCGACCCGCAAGGTCGAGAGCTTCTGCGCACTGAGCAACGTGTAGTCCCCGATCTCGATACGCGACCTCGTTCCTCGGTCTGCTACTCGATCGGCGGGTCGCCGATCGAGTAGCACGCGAGCGCAGAGAGCGGCGTATCGAGCTGGTGGGAGCTGTGGCACGCCGTGGGGGTCGGATCTTGGTACCAAGCGGTCGCCCGAGCGACCCAGAAGTAGAAAGATTCGTACCCTGCGAAGCGCTGCGTGGTCAACCCTTCCCTGGCGTGGGTGGTGACCTGTCAACCGACACCGAGCCGAGAAGGTTGATGGCCCACCGCC
>CAYYQO010000390.1:0-1749 GCA_964473845.1 uncultured Aeromicrobium sp. | reverse complement strand
AGCCGCGAGTGCGTGCGTTGCTGGCCCAGACCCCGGACATGCCGGCGACGGTGATCGCCGAGCGGGTCGGGTGGGACGGGTCGATCACGTGGTTTCGGCAGAACGTGAAGCGGCTCCGGCCGGAGCATCGCCGGGTCGACCCGGCGGACCGGTTGGTCTGGGAGCCGGGTGACGCGGCGCAGTGCGACCTGTGGTTTCCGCCGAAGAAGATCCCGCTTGAGGACGGAACGACCAAGTTGCTGCCGGTGCTGGTGATCACCGCCGCGCACTCGCGGTTCATGCTCGGGCGGATGATCCCGACCAGGAAGACCGAGGACCTGCTGCTCGGGTCGTGGGACCTGATCCAGCGGTTGGGGCGGGTTCCACGGCGGCTGATCTGGGACAACGAACCCGGCATCGGCCGCGGCAAGCGGCGTGCTGAAGGCGTGGCGGCGTTCATGGGAACTCTGGCGACGAAACTGGTGCTGCTGCCACCTCGTGACCCCGAGTCCAAGGGCGTCGTCGAGCGCCGCAACGGGTGGTTCGAGACGTCCTTCATGCCCGGCCGCTCGTTCGAGTCACCGGCCGACTTCAACACCCAGTTCACCGACTGGCTGGGCCGGGCGAACAGTCGGGTCGTGCGGACCATCAAGTCCTCACCGGTCGACCGGTTGGACGCAGACCGGGCTGCGATGCTGCCGCTGCCGCCGATCCCGTTGCACCTGGGTTGGCGCAACAAGATCCGTCTCGGCCGCGACTACTACGTCCGCCTGGACACCAACGACTACTCCGTCGATCCGACCGTGATCGGGCGGCTGATTGACGTGTCTGCTGACTTGGAACGGGTGCGGGTCCGCGCTGACGGTCGTGTCGTCGCGGAGCATCAGCGGGTCTGGGCTCGTGGCACGACGATCACCGATCCGACGCATGTCCGGACCGCGTCGGTGCTGCGCAAACAGTTCCAGCAACCCCGACCGCCAGCTGACGCCGACGGTGATCTGGTGCGGGACCTGGCCGACTATGACCGCGCGTTCGGACTGACCGGCGACGGGCAGGCCATCTGATGCCCGCCAAGACCAGCGACGCGATCAAGCAGATCCACTACCTCGCCGCAGCGCTCAAGGCCCCACGGATCACCGAGGCCGCCACCCGGTTGGCCGACCAGGCCCGTGACGCCGGTTGGACCCACGAGGACTACCTCGCCGCCGTCCTGGAACGAGAAGTCTCAGCCAGGAACGCATCCGGCGCTGAGCTGCGGATCCGCGCCGCCGGGTTCGACGCCCGCAAAACGCTCGAGGACTTCGACTTCGATGCTCAACCACCTGTCCGTCAACAGGTCGCCGCGTTGGCCTCAGGCGGGTTCTTGACCGAGGGCCGCAACGTCGTCCTGCTCGGGCCGCCCGGGACCGGCAAGACCCATCTCGCGACCGCGCTGGGGATCGTCGCCGCCAGACATGGCCATCGGGTGCTGTTCGCGACCGCGACCGAGTGGGTCACCCGTCTGACCGACGCCCACCGCCAAGGCCGGCTCCCGGCCGAACTCGCCCGACTGCGGCGCTACGGGCTGATCATCGTCGACGAGGTCGGCTACCTCCCATTCGAGCAAGACGCCGCGAACCTGTTCTTCCAACTCGTGTCGTCGCGCTACGAACACGCCTCCCTGATCCTCACATCGAACCTGCCGTTCTCCGGCTGGGGCAACGTCTTCGGCGACCAAGCCGTCGCCGCCGCGATGATCGACCGCATCGTCCACCACGCCGACGTCCTCAC
>CAYYQO010000389.1:0-1755 GCA_964473845.1 uncultured Aeromicrobium sp. | reverse complement strand
TCATGTAGTGGGGCTCCGATGGATGGATGGAATTGAATGTTGGACAGGATGTGCACCACGGATCCGGGCATGCCGGTGCCACAGCGCGTCTCTCATTCTACGACACATGACCGGCTGACGTAAAACCCGCCGGTTCGTCTCAGGGAGCGGGAGCCAAGAAGGCGGACAGCGCCCGGACGTACAGGTCGACATCGGTCGCCGCCATGACCTCACGCGCCGAGTGCATCGCCAACTGCGGAGCTCCGACGTCGATCGTGAGTATCCCAGTCCGGGCCGCGCTCAACGGTCCGATCGTCGACCCACACGGGAGGTCCGCCCGGTGGACGTAACGCTGCAGCGGCACCCCCGCCTGGTCGCACGCACGGGCGAACACGGCCGCCCCTCGTCCGTCGGTCGCGTAGCGCAGGTTCTGGTTGACCTTCAGCACCGGACCTCCGCCCAGGGCGATGTGGTGCAGCGGCTCGTGTCGCGCCGCCTGGTTCGGATGCGTCGCGTGCGCCATGTCACCGGACGCGCAGACGGACGCCGCGATCATCCGGTGGTACTCCTCACGGCCTCCCCCGGCGGCCAGCACGATCCGCTCGAGCACGGTGGCCAACAGATCGGACTGGGCCCCCCGCTCCGACGTGCTGCCGACCTCCTCGTGATCGAACAGCGCCAGCAGTTGGCCGTGCGGCCCCGGGGCCGCATCGAGCAGTGCACGCAGACCGGCGTAACACGTGGCCTGGTTGTCCAACCGTGGCGACGCGAGGAACTCGTCGTGCGCGCCGACGAGCGCCGCCGGCGCCGTGTCGGCGGTCATGAGGTCGAAGCCCGCTACGTCGTCCGGCGCGAGTCCGGCCGTTCCGGCGAGCCACGGCAGGAACTCCGTGGACTCGATCGACCACAATCCGTCGAGATGGCGCTGGCGGTCCGGAGCCGCCTGGTCGCGGTCGAGATGGATCGCGAGGTTCGGCACCCGCACGACCGCCCGTCCCGCGTCGACCAGGTGTTCGGTCCCGTCGCGCGTGACCAGCCGGCCGGCGATCGTCAGGTCGCGGTCGAACCACGTGGACAGGATCGGCCCGCCGTACGGCTCCAGCGCGAGAACGCCCAGACCCTGTCGATCGGCATCGTGGTGCTGCTTGAGCCGCAGATTCGGACTGTCGGTGTGGCCACCCACGACCCGGAACCCGGCACCCGGGTCGTCGCTGGTCGGCGATTGCCACGCGATGAGCGAACCGCCACGGACGACGAAGTACCGGCCGGAGGCCGTCGGCCAGGCGGAGGTCTCACTCAGCCGGGTGAATCCCGCTCGTTCCAACTCTGCGGCCGCGGTGGCCGCGACGTGGAACGGAGAGGGCGATGCATCGACGAAACGAGCAAGGCTGGTGGCACGGTTTTCACCCATGCCACCAGCCTAGCCATCTGCGACTGGAGAACTACGCGATCATCACTGCTCGGCAGCAGCCTTCTCACGCGACCGGCGGCGACCGGCGAGGTCCACCGGGATGCCGATCGCGATGAGCACGAGACCGATCGGGATGGCGATCATCGGGATGGTCTTCGCGAGCAGATCCAACGAGTCGATCGAATCCTTCGTGGACTCGACATTGCCGTCGACCGTCTCCTGCGTGAACGCGAAGTCCAGGTCCAGGACGGGCTCGTCCTCGGTCGTCACGCGGCTCTGGACCTCCGCCTGGCGGATGATCGTGCCGGTGCGCGGATCGATCGAGATGGTCTTCTCGCTGGTGTAGTAGCCATCGACACCCGCGG
>CAYYQO010000388.1:0-1764 GCA_964473845.1 uncultured Aeromicrobium sp. | reverse complement strand
GCCCGGGTCGTGCTGAACAACCTCTACAAGCACACCGACCTGCAGTCGAACTTCAGCGCGAACATGCTGGCGATCGTCGACGACGTGCCGCGCACCCTGACGCTCGACGGCTTCATCTCGCACTGGATCCACCACCAGATCAGCGTCATCCGCCGTCGTACCGAGTACCGCTTGCGCAAGGCCGAGGAGCGCGCCCACATCTGGCGCGGTCTGGTCAAGGCGCTCGACGCGCTCGATGACGTGATCGCGCTGATCCGTCGCAGCCCCACGGTCGACGAGGCGCGTCAGGGCCTGATGGAGCTCCTCGACATCGACGAGCTGCAGGCCTCCGCCATCTTGGACATGCAGCTGCGTCGCCTGGCGGCGCTGGAGCGCCAGAAGATCATCGACGAGCTGGCCGAGCTGGAGCGCATGATCGCCGGATTCAAGGAGATTCTCGCCAGCGAGGTCCGCCAGCGCGAGATCGTCGGCGAGGAACTGGCCGAGATCGTCGACAAGTACGGCGACGACCGCCGGTCGCGGATCATCGCGGCCGACGGCGACCTGTCGGACGAAGACCTCATCCCGGACGAGGATCTCGTCGTCACGATCACGCGCGGCGGTTACGCCAAGCGCACCAAGACCGAGCTGTACCGGGTCCAGAACCGCGGCGGCAAGGGCGTGCGTGGCGCGTCGTTGCGTGGCGAGGACGTCGTCGAGCACGTGTTCTCGACGACGGCGCACCACTGGATCCTGTTCTTCACGACCTCCGGTCGGGTCTACCGGGCGAAGGCGTACCACCTGCCGGAGGGCGGCCGGGATGCCCGCGGCGGCCATGTGGCCGGACTGCTCGCGTTCCTGCCGGACGAGGAGATCGCCCAGGTCCTCGCGATCCGTGACTACGAGCAGGCGCCGTATCTGGTCCTGGCCACGAAGAAGGGCCTGGTCAAGAAGACCCGGCTCACCGACTACAACAGCCCGCGTCAGGCCGGCGTCATCGCGATCAACTTCCGCGACGAGGACGACGAACTGGTCGGAGCCGAATTGGTCTCGGCCGAGGACGACATCCTGCTGATCAGCCGCAAGGCACAGTCGATTCGCTTCCAGGCCAACGACGAGCAGTTGCGTCCGATGGGCCGAGCCACGTCGGGTGTCACGGGTATGAAGTTCCGTGGCGAGGACTCGCTGCTGTCGATGACGGTCATCAAGGCCGGGTCCGACGAACTGGGCGAGGACGATGAGAGCCAGAAACTGTACGTCTTCACGGTCACCGACGGCGGCTTCGCGAAGAAGACTCGCATCGAGGAGTACCGCACCCAGGGTCGAGGTGGTCTGGGCATCAAGGCGATGCAGATCACCGAGACCCGTGGTGAACTCGTCGGGGGTCTGGTGCTGCACAACGACGACGACGTCATCAGCGTCACCGAGTCCGGTCAGATCACCCGAAGCCTCGTTTCCGGGGTTCCTGTGAAGGGCCGTGGCACCATGGGAGTGAGCTTCGTGAAGTTCAAGGGGGATGATCGGGTGGTCACGATCGCACGCAACACCGATCTCACCGTCGAGGACGTCACGGAGGAAACGGACGAAGCGGCTGAAACAGCTGAGCAGTCGAACGTGAGTGGGGACGACAGTGAGTGATGAGAAGCCCGGCAAGCCCGGACCGCAGTCCGGCACGCCCGCTGCGAAGGCGAAGTCGAACGGCACCACCCCGACGGTGACGGCGCGGCGTCCCATCAGCAAGGCCGAGTACGCCCGCACGACCAAGGCGACCCCGGATGCCACGTC
>CAYYQO010000387.1:0-1766 GCA_964473845.1 uncultured Aeromicrobium sp. | reverse complement strand
TCTTGTTCGGCTTTTCCTCGTTCACCGGGCAACCCTAACAATCGGGCCGCAGGAGAACCCAATCCCGAGCCCGGGAGTGGATCGGCTCAGCGACCGAAGTGGCGCTGTTCGAACTCGGGCTCGGTCTTGGCCATCCCGGACTTGCGGGCGATGGCGGTGTTGGGGGACTTGAACATGGCGCGCTGGTACTTGCGCTCGAGCGCGAACGCGCGTCGGACCGAGGCGCCACGCGTCTCGTTCATGAGCCGCTTCGACGCCGCGACCGAATCCGGGGAACGCGCCAGCAACTGATCGACCAGTTCGAGGGCGGGCTTGGTCGGGTCGTCGGCCACGCCGGAGGCGATCCCGTACTCGGCCGCCTGCTCGCCCGAGAAGACCTCGCCGGTCATCACGAGGCGCTTGGCCAGATCTGCTCCGACGAGCTCGGCCAGCGGGACAGTACCGCTCATGTCGGGGACGAGGCCCCACTTGGCCTCGAGGATCGACCACTGGCAGTCGGGGGTGGTGAAGCGGAAGTCCGCCGCCAGGGCGAGCTGGATCCCGCCGCCGAACACGTGCCCGCGCGTGACGGCGATGACGGGGACCGAGAGGTTGCGCCACGCCCACAGCGGCGACTGGAACTTGTTCATGCCCGTGAACGGGTTGGCGAGGAAGAAGCGCGCGACCTTCTTCTTGTCGGTCATGACCTGGCCGAAGTCGAGTCCGGCACAGAACGACGAGCCACGACCCTCGAGCAGCACGGCTCGCACGTTCGGATCGGCCTCGATCCGGCTGGCGGCGTCGAGCAGCCCTTCGAGCAGGTCGAAGGTGATGCCGTTCAGCTTGTCCGGGCGGTTGAGCCAGACGTGGGCGACGGGACCTTCGATTTCGGTGACGACGTGCGCTTCGGCCATGCATTCAGGATAGGTCGTCGCCCAGTTCGTTCCGCAGCCACTCGACGATGTGCGCCACCAGGGGATCAGGGCCGGCGTCCGCCGGCCATCCCGTTCCACCCAGCACCACACGACGCTTCGCCCCCAGCGCCTGCACGCGAGCGAGGTCGTCCGGGTCGACCTCCTGCGACGACCACACGACGAGCACCTCGGGCTCGGTCGTCTGGACGAATGCTTCGAGCGCATCGAGCGGTAGCCGGGCGCCCAGTTCGGTGGAGGCAATCCCCTTCTCTGCCAGCGCTGCGCTGAGGACCACGAGCGAGATGTGGTGTTGCACGTGTTCGATGCTGGCCAGGACGACCCGGGAGGGTCCCTCCGGTCGGTGCAGGTGGCTGAATCCACGCACGGCCGTCAGGACGCGCAGGTTCACGAGGCGCTCGCCGGCGAGGCCGAGTTGCGGGTCGTCCCACTGGGCCTTGACCCGGGCTGTGGCCGGCGAGATGACCTCGTCCCATGCGGCACCGACACCGAAGCGATCGATCGCCGTCTCCACGGCTCGCTGGATCGTGGCACCGTCGAAACGCAGGGCTCCGGTGAGGATGGCGCCGATGGCTCCGTCGACGTCGGTGCCGCGCACCATGTCCAGCCCGGCCCCCATCGCCACGGCGATCTCGTGTGGGGTCATCTGCTTGGCCCGCGCAGCCGCTTCGCGTGCCGGGATTCCTGAGTCGATCATCTTCGCCATCGTGGCCACCCGATCGGCATCGACCACGGTGTAGCGCCGGTGTCCGCCGACTGTCCGGAACGTGGGTCCCACCCCGTATCGGCGCTCCCACGTACGGAGGGTGGGTGCAGCGATCTCCAACATCGTCGAGAGTTCGCCCACGGTCCAGC
>CAYYQO010000386.1:0-1773 GCA_964473845.1 uncultured Aeromicrobium sp. | reverse complement strand
GCTGGACCGTGGGCGAACTCTCGACGATGTTGGAGATCGCTGCACCCACCCTCCGCACGTGGGAGCGCCGATACGGAGTGGGACCCACGTTCCGCACCGCTGGCGGACACCGGCGCTACACCGTGGTCGACGCCGATCGAGTGGCCACAATGGCGAAGTTGATCGATTCGGGGATCCCGGCACGGGAAGCCGCCGCCCGGGTGAAGCGGATGACTCCGCACGAGATCGCCGTGGCGATGGGTGCAGGTCCCGACGCGGTGCGCGTCTCCGACGTCGACCGAGGCATCAGCGACATCCTCACCGGTGCCCTGCGTTTCGACGGCGCCAAGATCCAGCGAGCCGTGGAGACGGCGATCGACCGCTTCGGTGTCGGGGCCGCGTGGGACGAGGTCATCTCCCCGGCCACCGCCTGGGTCAGGGCTCAGTGGGACGACGCTCAGCTCGGCCTCGCCGGCGAGCGCCTCGTGAACCTGCGCGTGCTGACGGCCGTGCGTGGATTCAGTCACCTGCACCGCCCCGAGGGACCCTCCCGGGTCGTCCTGGCCAGCATCGAACACGTGCAACACCACATCTCGCTCGTGGTCCTCAGCGCAGCACTGGCGGAGAAGGGAATCGCCTCGACCGAGCTGGGCGCCCGACTACCGCTCGATGCGCTCGAAGCCTTCGTCCAGACGACCGAACCCGAGGCGCTCGTCGTGTGGTCGTCGCAGGAGGTCGACCCGGACGACCTCGGTCGCGTGCAGGCCCTGGGGTCGAAGCGTCGCGTGGTGCTCGGTGGAACGGGATGGCCCGCGGAGGCCAATCCCGATCCGCTGGCGGCGCACATCGTCGAGTGGCTGCAGGCGGAGCTGGGCGACGACCTATCCTGAATTCATGGCCGAAGCGCACGTCGTCACCGAAATCGAAGGTCCCATCGCCCACGTCTGGCTCAACCGCCCGGACAAGCTGAACGGCATCACCTTCGATCTGCTCGAAGGCTTGCTCGACGCCGCCAACCGGATCGAGGCCGATCCGAACGTGCGAGCCGTGCTGCTCGAGGGCCGGGGCTCGTCGTTCTGTGCCGGACTCGACTTCGGCCAGGTCATGACCGACAAGAAGAAGGTCGCGCGCTTCTTCCTCGCCAACCCGTTCACGGGCATGAACAAGTTCCAGTCGCCGCTGTGGGCGTGGCGCAACCTCTCGGTCCCCGTCATCGCCGTCACGCGCGGGCACGTGTTCGGCGGCGGGATCCAGCTCGCCCTGGCGGCGGACTTCCGCTTCACCACCCCCGACTGCCAGTGGTCGATCCTCGAGGCCAAGTGGGGCCTCGTCCCCGACATGAGCGGTACTGTCCCGCTGGCCGAGCTCGTCGGAGCAGATCTGGCCAAGCGCCTCGTGATGACCGGCGAGGTCTTCTCGGGCGAGCAGGCGGCCGAGTACGGGATCGCCTCCGGCGTGGCCGACGACCCGACCAAGCCCGCCCTCGAACTGGTCGATCAGTTGCTGGCGCGTTCCCCGGATTCGGTCGCGGCGTCGAAGCGGCTCATGAACGAGACGCGCGGGGCGTCGGTCCGCCGGGCCTTCGCGCTCGAGCGCAAGTACCAGCGCGCCATGTTCAAGTCCCCCAACACTGCCATCGCCCGCAAGGCCGGGATGGCCAAGACCGAGCCCGAGTTCGAGCAGCGCCACTTCGGTCGCTGAGCCGGAGGATCGCCATCACTCACGCTCAGGATTGGGTGCTCCTGCGGCCCGATTGTTAGGGTTGCCCGGTGAACGAGGAAAAGCCGAACAAGA
>CAYYQO010000385.1:0-1776 GCA_964473845.1 uncultured Aeromicrobium sp. | reverse complement strand
CCGCGGGTGTCGATGGCTACTACACCAGCGAGAAGACCATCTCGATCGATCCGCGTACCGGCACGATCATCCGCCAGTCCGAGGTTCAGACTCGTGTGACGACGGACGACGAGCCGGTCCTGGATCTGGACTTCGCGTTCACGCAGGAGACCGTGGACGGCAACGTCGAATCCACGAAGGAGTCGATCTCCTCGCTGGACCTGCTCTCGAAGACCATCCCGATGATCGCCATCCCGGTCGGTCTCGTGCTCATCGCGATCGGCATCCCGGTGGATCTCGCCGGCCGTCGCCGCTCGCGTGAGAAGGCCGCTGCCGAGCAGGGCTGATCGCGTAGTTCTCCAGTCGCATCTGGCAGGCTGGTGGCATGGGTGAAAACCGTGCCACCAGCCTTGCTCGTTTCATCGACGCATCACCCTCCCCGTTCCACGTCGTGGCCACCGCGGCCGCCGAACTCGAACGGGCGGGTTTCCTCCGGTTGAGCGAGACCGCTGCCTGGCCGGCAACGTCCGGTCGGTACTTCGTCATCCGTGGCGGATCGCTCATCGCCTGGCAATCGCCCTCCGGTGATGATCCTGGCGCCGGATTCCGGGTCGTGGGTGGCCACACCGACAGTCCGAACCTGCGTGTGAAGCAGCATCACGACGCGGATCGCGAGGGATTGGGCGTTCTCGCGCTGGAGCCGTACGGCGGGCCGATCCTGTCCACCTGGTTCGACCGCGACCTGACGATCGCCGGTCGGCTCGTCACCCGCGACGGGGCCGAGCACCTGGTCGACGCGGGACGGGCGGTCGTGCGGGTGCCGAACCTCGCGATCCATCTCGACCGTGACCAGACGTCCCCGGATCGCCAGCGCCACCTGGACGGGCTGTGGTCGATCGAGTCCGCCGAGTTCCTGCCGTGGCTGGCCGAGGCCGCCGGTCTGGTGGCGGGCGAGATCGTCGGCTTCGACCTCATGACCGCCGACACGGCGCCCGCGGCGTTGGTCGGAGCGCACGACGAGTTCCTCGCCGCGCCACGGTTGGACAACCAGGCCACCTGCCATGCCGGGTTGCGCGCTCTGCTCGACGCCGCTCCGGGGCCGCGCGGACAGTTGCTGGCCCTGTTCGACCACGAAGAGGTCGGCAGCACGTCCGAGCGCGGTGCCCAGTCCGATCTGCTGGCGACGGTGCTCGAGCGGATCGTGCTGGCCGCCGGGGGAGGTCGCGAGGAATACCACCGGATGATCGCGGCGTCGGTCTGTGCCTCGGGCGACATGGCACACGCGACGCATCCGAACCAGGCCGCGCGGCACGAACCGCTGCACCACATCACCCTGGGTGGTGGTCCGGTGCTGAAGGTCAACCAGAACCTGCGTTACGCGACCGACGGCCGGGGTGCGGCGGTATTCGCCCGGGCCTGCGACGAGGCAGGGGTGCCGTGGCAGCGGTACGTCCACCGCGCCGACCTGCCGTGCGGTTCGACGATCGGGCCACTGAGCGCGGCTCGTACGGGGATGCTCACGGTCGACGTCGGAGCACCGCAGTTGGCGATGCATTCCGCACGCGAGGTGATGGCGGCGGCCGACGTCGACCTCTACGTTCGGGCGTTGTCGGCCTTCCTGGCGCCCGCTTCCTGAGACGTACCGGCGGGTTTTACGTCAGCCGGTCTTGTGTCGTAGAATGAGAGATGCGCTGTGGGTCCGGCATGCCCGGATCCGTGATGCACATCCTGTCCAACATTCAATTCCATCCATCCATCGGAGCCCCACTACATGACTTCCGGCCTCGCAACTCCTTC
>CAYYQO010000384.1:0-1778 GCA_964473845.1 uncultured Aeromicrobium sp. | reverse complement strand
TGCGCGAGAGGAAGTTCGAGAGGGAACGGGTTGCCTTTCGCAGTCCGCGGCCGATCGCCAGCAGCAGCCAGAAGATCGCCACGGCCATGAGAGGCACCGTCACGATGCGCCACCAGCTCGCGTCGCCGACCCCCATCAACTCGCGGACCCGGTTCTGTTGACGCACGCCCACCACGTCGGCGATGACCAGTGCGACGCCGGCGACGATCAGCAGGGCGCGCCACCGGCCAGCGGTCGGTTGCCGGGCCTCCCGGTCGGCAAAGGCCCGCCATGCCCACGCCAGGGCGACCGCCAGGCCGTAGCCGATGGCGGCGGTGACCCCCGTGACCAGTCCTTGGAACAAGGCGGGGCGAGGCAGGAGTGACGGGGTCAGCGACACCAGGGCGAAGACGAATGCTCCGCACAGGCCGGGGAAGGTGCAACGGAGCCATGGTCGGAGACGTTCGAGCATGGGCTGATTCTGGCAGAGCCTGGTCCGTCGGAAATCTGCACTCACAGTGAAGGTAGTAGCGTTCTGGTCATGCCCAACCAACTCTTCATCGCAGGACAGTGGCGCGACGCCGAGGGTGGAGCCACCTTCGAGGTCGAGAATCCGGCCACCGGACAGACCTTGGCCACCGTGGCCGATGCTTCAGTGGCCGACGGCGCGGCCGCCCTCGACGCCGCGGTCGCCGTCCAGGACGAGTGGGCCAGGACCGCGCCGCGCGAGCGTGGCGAGATCCTGCGCCGGGCCTACGAACTGATCACCGAGCGCACCGACGATCTGGCCGAGCAGATGACGGCCGAGATGGGCAAGCCGGTCAGCGAGTCCAAGGCCGAGATCGCGTACGGCGCCGAGTTCTTCCGCTGGTTCGCCGAGGAGGCCGTGCGGATCGCGGGCCGCTACGCGACGGCACCCAACGGAGCGACCCGGCTGCTCACGCTCAAGCAGCCGGTCGGCCCCTGCCTCATGATCACGCCGTGGAACTTCCCGCTGGCCATGGGGACGCGCAAGATCGGCCCGGCGATCGCCGCCGGCTGCACGATGGTGGTCAAGCCGGCCGCGCTCACGCCACTGTCGATGCTGAGCCTGGCCGAGATCCTGGCCGAGGCGGGATTGCCCGCCGGGGTGCTCAACATCGTCACGACGACGCATACCGGTGCGGTGATGGAGCCGATCATCCGCGACCCGCGGCTGCGCAAGCTGACCTTCACCGGTTCCACCGAAGTGGGGCGCACCCTGATCGAACAGTCGGCCGAGCAGGTGCTGCGGGTCTCGATGGAGTTGGGCGGCAACGCGCCGTTCCTGGTGTTCGAGGACGCCGATCTGGACAAGGCGGTCGACGGCGCGATGCTGGCCAAGATGCGCAACATCGGCGAGGCCTGCACGGCGGCCAACCGGTTCATCGTGCACGAGTCGCTCGCGCAGGAATTCTCGACGCGATTCGCGGCCCGCATGGCCGAGGCCGAAACCAGTCCACTCGTCGAGGCCAAACAGCGTGACAAGGTCGCCGAGTTGGTGGACGACGCCAAGGCGTGCGGCGCCACGGTGTTGACCGGCGGCGAGGTGCCCGAGGGTCCGGGCTACTTCTACCCGCCGACGGTTCTCGTCGACGTGCCGGCCGAGGCGCGGGTGTGGCGTGAGGAGATCTTCGGCCCGGTCGCACCGATCTACACGTTCACTGACGATGACGAGGCACTCCGGATGGCCAACGACACCGAGTACGGACTCGTCGCCTACGCCTTCACCGAGAGCTACGCGCGCGCCATCAAGGTGTACGAAGGACTGGCGACCGGCA
>CAYYQO010000383.1:0-1784 GCA_964473845.1 uncultured Aeromicrobium sp. | reverse complement strand
GTGACGCCTACGAAGCGTGGGTGGCCGGCTTGAACCCGGAAACCGGCGAACCGCGCGGCAGGTTGCGCAAGGACCCCAATGCGGTGCGCTTCGTCGAGGTGGCCGTCAACGGTCCGAAGACATGGTCGTTGGCGGCGGCGCTGTCGCCCCAGGTCGCAGCCGCATATGACGAGGCGCTGGGTCGGGCGGCGGGCGAGATCATCGGCTGGCTGGCCGAGCACGCCACGACCCGCGTGGGGCCGCGGGGGCGTCAGGTGCAGGTGCCGGTAGAGCGGATCGAAGCGGCGGTGGTCCGGCACTACACCTCTCGCGCGGGCGACCCACACCGCCACCTCCATTTGCAGATCAACGCGAGGGTGTTCGCCGAGGGAAAGTGGCGTGGCCTGCACACCGTCGGGGTGCGCGACTCGATCGACGCGATCAACGGCATCGGCCATGCGACGGTCATGTGCGATCCCGGCTTCCGGACTGCACTTGCTCAGCACGGTTTCACCCTGGACGACGCTGGCGAGGTCGTCGAACTCCGTCCGTTCGCTGGCGCCTTCTCCGCGCGGGCGCGACAGATCGGGCAGAACATCGCCCGTTACGAGGCCGACTGGCGTGCCACCCACCCCGGCGAAGAGCCTGGACGGCGATTGATCCGGTCATGGGATGCACGAGCCTGGGCGCAAGCCCGGCCCGACAAGTCGACCGCGACTGACGGTGCCGTGCTGGTCGATGAGTGGGTCAGCGAGTTGTATCGACTCGGCTATCGACCTCGGAGCGAGGCCCCACTCGTTGGGGCCCGGCCTGGAGAGCTCGACCGGGACGGCGTCATCGAGACGGTGCTATCTCGGCTGGGCGCGAGGCGGTCCGGCTGGAACGCCGCCGACGTGCGGGGCGAGGTCGAGCAAATCCTCGCCCGCGAGCAGGTCGTCACCCCGGGTCTGGTGCGCCGTGAGGTGGCCGAGGACCTGACCGCTCGGGTGGTGGCCGCCTGCGTGCCGCTGATCGACGAGGCCGGCACTCCTGAGCACGTCCGCGCACTCACTTCGACCGAGGTGCTTCGCGTCGAGGCCGCGATCACGACCAGCCTCGCCGCTCGCGCAGTGAAGGTCGGTTTGCCGACTGACTTCCGCGGTGGTGAGTGGCTCGACCCGGCCCAGGCCCGCACCGTCAGGGGCTTGGCTGGCAGCCACCGGTTGGTGGTGGTCGAGGGCGCGGCCGGGTCGGGCAAGACCAAGACGCTGGCCGCGGCGAAGCAGCTCGTCGAATCCGACGGCGACCGGATGGTTGTGGTGACGCCGACGTTGAAGGCCGCCCAGGTCGCCTCAAGAGAGACCGGCGCGGTCGCGTTCTCGGCCGCGTGGCTGGCCCATCAATACGGCCACCGATGGGACGAGGACGGCCAGTGGACCCGTACCGCGGCCACCCCACGTGCCGATGCGGTGCTGCTTCCCGGGGACCTGTTGTTGGTCGACGAGGCCGGCATGCTCGACCAGGACACGGCACGCGCACTGCTCGTGGTGGCCGACGAGGCCGGGGCGCGGATCGCGTTCGTGGGTGACCGACACCAGTTGCCCGCCGTGGGTCGCGGCGGCGTCCTCGATCTGGCCATCGAGCACGCCCATCCGACCGCTCGGTTGACATTGGACACGATCCATCGATTCTCTGATCCGGCGTACGCCAATCTGTCCTTGGCGATGCGTGCCGGATCCGATCCAGAGGCGGTGTTCGACCGACTCTTCGCACGGGGCCAGATCCGCCTGCACAGCGACGAGGAGGCCCGGACCAAGGCGTTGGTC
>CAYYQO010000382.1:0-1789 GCA_964473845.1 uncultured Aeromicrobium sp. | reverse complement strand
CGGACGTCTCGGCGAAGGCGGACGCGGACGGCCCGTTCACGCCGGCCTCGTAGGGAGGCGGCGGAACGACGTCACGCGCCGCGGCGTTCTGACGTGGCCGCACGACCAGGAACCAGTAACCGGCGCCGACCGGGACCGCGACCCACAGCAGCGCCCACATCGGCCACCAGAACCAGCCGGCCGGACCCCACGCCGTGTCACCGAGGACCGCGACGGCGGCCAGGGTGGCTGCCGCGATCAGACCGATCGTCCGCAGTTGCGAGTCGGACTGCAGATCGAAGGCGTCGCCGAGGATGCTGCGGTCCTTTCCTTCGGCCGGCACCAGGAGCCAGCCGGCCAAGTAGAGCAACGGTCCGGCGAACCCGACAAACGTCAGGACGACGAAGCCGATACGCACGATCACGGGGTCGATGTTCAGCGCTCGCGCGATGCCGCTCGCGACACCGGCGATCATCTTGTCGTCGGTGGCACGGCGCTGAGCATCGAGCTGGAAGCCGGGGGTGGAACTGGTCATGACTCCAGCCTGCCCATCTCGAGGGCCACACACCATCGGGAAGACCCCTGGTTCTCCCCCGAGACCGATCGGGCCCGAACCGGGGTCGCGCCTGATGGCGTGCGCCAGCGCGCGCATGTGAAGGTGGAACCATGACGACCGCCGCTTCGGACGACACCGGCTCCGGCCACGCCGCCGGTGACGGTTTCCGGCGCGCCCATCGGCCCGTCGACCAGCGGATCGTCGCCGGCGTGAGTTCCGGCCTGGCCGAGCACCTCCATCTTCCCGTCGTGTGGATCCGCGTCGGTTTCGTCGTCGCCACACTCATCAACGGCATGGGGCTCGTGGCCTACTTGTTGCTGTGGTGGTTCCTGCCGCTGCAGGCCCCCGCCGAGTCCCCCGGGCTCGCCTCGGCCGAGCGACGCGGCCTGCGCACCTCGGTGCGGGGACCGTCTCGCACCGAGATCATCCAGAGCGCCGCGATCGTCGCCGTCGGCCTGGGCGTCCTCGGCCTCATGGCGATCGCCGGCGGCTGGCTGCCGGGCTGGACGGTGCCACTGCTGCTCGTCGTCACCGGGGTCGCTCTGGTGTGGCGCATGTTCGACGACGCGACGTGGAACTCGTGGCTGCGTCAGACCGAGGGCCCGGCGTTCCTGCTGCGACTCCTGGTCGGCGTCACGCTGATCGGGTTCGGCACGATCTACATCCTCACCGTCAACCGCGGCTGGTCCGCGGCGCTCGACTTCGGCGCTGCCCTGGCGATCGCGGTCGTCGGCATCGGCCTGATCCTCGGTCCGTGGATCCTCGGGCTGTGGACCGACCTGGGCGAGGAACGGCGTGAACGGATCCGCTCCCAGGAGCGCGCCGACGTCGCCGCCCACCTGCACGACTCCGTCCTGCAGACCCTCGCACTGCTGCAGAAGAACGCGGACGACCCGGCGGCCGTGGCGACGCTGGCCCGCCGCCAGGAGCGTGAACTGCGCGACTGGCTGTACGGGCGCGAGGACCAGGTGGCCACCTTCGCCACCGGCTTACGGGACCTGGCCGCCGAGATCGAGAACAACCATCGGGTTCCCGTCGAGGTCGTCACGGTCGGCGACTCCGCCGTCACCGACGACGTACGAGCCCTGTTGGCGGCCACGGGTGAGGCCGTCGTGAACGCCGCCAAACACTCCGGGGCCGACCGGATCGACGTGTATGCCGAGCGGATTGCCAACGGGGACGGCGACCGCCTCGAGATCTTCGTGCGAGACCGCGGCGCCGGGTTCGATGCCACCGCGATCCCCGAGGACCGGC
>CAYYQO010000381.1:0-1790 GCA_964473845.1 uncultured Aeromicrobium sp. | reverse complement strand
TCGACCACGAGCCGATCGAGAGTCTGGCCCTGGCTCTTGTGGATCGTGATCGCCCAGGCGAGCTTGAACGGCAGTTGGGTGAAGGTGCCGACCACCTCACTACCGAGTCGGGCACCGTCGACCACCGGGCGCCGGACCTCCCACGTGTGCACGCCCACGTCGGCCCGCGATCCGTCGGCGAACTCGACGACCGTCTCCCACTCGCCCTGAACGGCGGCGACCTCGACGATCCTGCCGAGCGTTCCATTGACCCAGCGCCCGGCCGCGTCGTTGGTCAGCATCATGATCTGCGCGCCGACCTTGAACGTCAGAACCCGATCCGTCGGCGGGTCGAAGATCGACAGGTCGCCTGCCTCGAGACCGGCGCTGCGGAACTCCTCGCCAGGCAGACGCTCGAGTCGCTGCCGGTTGCGCGCTCCGACGACCGTGTTCGATGGTGCGAGAGTGAGCCACAATTCGTCCTCGGGCGGATCAAAATCGGGATCGACGCGCGCATTCAGTTCGGCGCGGGCGTGGTCGAGCAGAACCCCCTCGCGGACGGCATTGAGCAAGGACGTCAATCGATCGTCGCCGAGCTGGCGGAACACGGTCGTGAGCGAGACGGTCGGGAACGCGGCGGGTTCGAAGGCATCCGCCGAGAAGAAGTACGGCGTCTCGTACCGCGTCGAGAAGTACTCACCCAGCGAGTCCTCCACGACCGGCGGCAACTGCAGCAGGTCACCCACGAGCACGATCTGCACTCCTCCGAACGGGCGATCCGGATGTGGGCCGAAGCGAGTCAGTGCCGCAGCCAGAAGATCGAACAGATCGGCACGAACCATCGAGGCCTCGTCGATGATGAGCGTCTGCAGGGATTTCAGGGTCCTGGTGAAGCGGCCCGGCCGGTAGTCGCCCGCGCGGACGTCGTCGATCGTCGTGGTGCTGCGGAATCCGAACAGCCGATGGATCGTGTGCCCGTCCACGTTCAAGGCCGCGATGCCCGTGGGCGCTGCGACCACGACCCGCCGGTCGGTGCTCTCCATGAAGTGCCGGATCAGAGTGGACTTGCCGGTTCCGGCCTTGCCCGTCAGGAACAGGTGGCCGCCCGACCCCAGGATCGCGAGCGCCCGTTCGAACTCGTCAGTGATCGTGAGCGTCATGGTGCCCGCAGGGTATCGGGTCGCCCGGAGGTGATGATTCCCCGGCTAAGCGGGTTTTCCCTCACTTAACATGGGAAATTTCCCACGCTCAGTGACAGGAAACCCACTCAACCGGGGAATCATCCACCCGGTCAGCACGGGGAACGGCGAAGGCCCCGGGCAGCCCGGGGCCTTCGTCATGCAGCGTCGATCAGTGGTTGTGACCGGCGTGTTCGTCCTGCTCCTCGGCCGGCTTGTCCACCACGAGAGTCTCGGTGGTGAGCAGCATGGCCGCGATCGAGGCGGCGTTCGCCAGCGCCGAACGCGTCACCTTGACCGGGTCGAGGATGCCCTGCGCGAGCAGGTCACCATACTCGTCCGTGGCGGCGTTGTAGCCCTGGCCCGACTCGCGGACCTTGGCCACGACGACCTCGCCGGAGACGCCGCCGTTGCGGGCGATCCACTCCAGCGGAGCGTCTGCGCCCTTGCGGACGATGCGCACACCCATGGCCTCGTCGCCGGACAGACCGAGGTCCTTGTCCAGCACGCCGACCGCATGGACCAGCGAGGAGCCACCGCCGGGGACGATGCCCTCCTCGATGGCCGCGCGGGTCGCCGAGACGGCGTCCTCGATGCGGTGCTTCTTCTCCTTGAGCTCGACCTCGGTGGCCG
>CAYYQO010000380.1:0-1799 GCA_964473845.1 uncultured Aeromicrobium sp. | reverse complement strand
GCTGACCTGGACTTTCTTAGTAGCGGGGACAGGATTTGAACCTGTGACCTCTGGGCGAGATCGGCGGCTTTTCCCGACACTTCCTCAGACTACGGAAAACAACCGAATCGCTTGAATATCAGCAGGTTTGCCGCATCGAACACTTCCGACTCTAGCCGATTTCCACCCGGTTGTGCCCACTGAATCTGGAGGGTAAGTGGAGGGCGCCCAGATTGACGCAGCTCGTCGGCCCACTCACTGAAGAACTACTTGGCTGCAGTTAGGTCCGATGGTGGTAGCGGGATCTGGTCGTCGGCGAATCGCCCGATGGTGCGCATCATTTGCGCGAGCAGGCCGAAGTCGAATCCGACGTCCGGGACCTCAGATTGTCGCAGCAGAGTCCCCTTGCCGAACCGTTGCGCAAGCACGAAGATATCGGCGAAAATCACGGGCCTCTGTCGGCCCTGCCGAACAGCGCGAGGAGCTTTCGGCCTGCGAGTTCTTCTGGCGCAAGACTCGGACCGAGCACGGTCATCGCGGCCGTATTGACTGGCGGCGAGTCGATGGCCAGGTCGACCAGCACGTCGTCGTCCTCCTTCCCACGATCATCCGGCAGAACGTCGCGCCGTCCTGAGGAACGCTCACCTCGTAGCCCCGGGCCCGTAGGGATCGCAAGAACTCATCTCTCGCCTCGGTCACCGAGGTGATCGGCATGAGGCGAACGTGTCCAGGTCCTCGGTTCGGGCGCGAGATCAGGTTGGCCGCCGGGAGGGCCGCCCCGCCAGCGACCAGGTAACCCTGCGACGCATCGATGTTGCACAAGAGGCGCGCTACCTCGATCTGGAATCCGGTGAGCGGGCTCGGCGCGGCCATCAAACGCCCTTCCGCGCCGGACCTGCCCGTGACGACACCGTGCCATGCAGCTCGGACGCCGCGCGGCAGCACGAGCTCGTCCCACAAGTCGACCAGCAGAGCACCGTCGACATAGGCGAGGACATCGAAAGGTCCGCCCTCACGCAAGACACGTTCGTACAAGAGCCCGCTGTCGACGGTCACGCAGATCGAAGCTCCGCCCCCGATCCGACCAATTCAGGTGCAACGGCAGCACCACCACGCCGAGCGCCCGCTCGACCCGCAAACGCGGCAGTCGATTCGGCACCGCGACCAGGCGCCCCGCTCGGCACCCACCTCGGCGAAAGCAACCGTCGGGGAAATAGTCAGGTCGAATTCAGCCTCGCCCAGGATTCGCTGCGAGAGTCGGCGACTTCCGTCCGTGCTCGTAGGCTGACAACTTGGGCCGCGACGTGCCCGCGAGTGTCGCCAAGGCAGCCTGAGACAGACTCGCGCTCTCGCGCGCCTGTATGAGAATGTCCAACACGGCCATTGCTTCATTGGTATCCGAATGAATACCTGGGGGCGAGCGAACACAACCCGAGATCCCGGCTCGTGGTGGTCGCCACCGCATCGGCGGGTCGGATGTAGTGATTGAACAGGGTCCTGAGGTCACGGTGTCGTGTTTGCGCAGCGATCCGGTCGATCGGTACCCCGTATATCGCAGCAGCCGTGCCGTGGCCAGCACGAAGCGAGTAGCCGGACACCGGCATGCCATTGAACCCGCGGCCGCGGCCCTTGCACGCGGCGGCCAATGTACAGAGCGCCGCCACTAGGCCTCTGATCTGCGGCTATGGAGCCGCACTCAGACGTTCGCCGCGTATTCTCCGCCGATGTCGGATGCCTGTCGTCGATGGTCAGTGCTACTCGTACACCCACCACCGATCTCGCGGTCATATAGTCGCGACCTCCTCCTGACTTCATGCTGG
>CAYYQO010000379.1:1322-1801 GCA_964473845.1 uncultured Aeromicrobium sp. | reverse complement strand
CATCCGACGCCTTCTCGTTGCCGGTGATCTCCCGCAACTTCTCGCGCACGAGCTTGTAGGATTCCTCGACTGCGTGGAAGTGGTCGCCGGCCTTGAGGTACTGACCGATGTGACTGTAGATGTCCTCGTGGATCTCGATCTCGATCTTGTTTGCGGTTACCGACGCCTCAGTGGTGAAGGTGATCGGTGCGGCACCTGGCCTTGCCTGCGTGGCTGACGTATCTACTTGCTGCGCGAAGGCCTCGATCAACTCCTGGCGTAGGGTCTCCTGCGCCGGAGCGGGCGTCTCATCGGCGAGCTCCTTGGTCACACGCCAGTGTTCCAGCAGGTCGAGGTTCAACTTGGCAACCGCTGCGTCCGGCTCGTGTTCCCAGATGGCACGCAGGAGCCGTGCTTTTGATAGGTCGTCTCCGTACTTCTCGTACGGGTCGAGTCCGATCGAGGTCCGGACGAACTCGGCGAAGGCAGCGTTCGAGAGG
>CAYYQO010000379.1:0-1312 GCA_964473845.1 uncultured Aeromicrobium sp. | reverse complement strand
TGAGTTTGGTCGCGTTCTCCACGCCCGCCATGTCTCACACCATCCGGTTCCCCGGCACGGAGACGACGTCGTCCCCGATGCCGATGGCCTCGAAGTGTTTGATGTCGTAGCGACCGTCGAACGCCTCGGCGAACTGGCGCTCCGCCTCGGAGTCAGTCATCTCCGCTCCCTCCCCGGGGTACGAGAGCCCGCTGCCCTGCGTCGTAGACGTAGTCGGTGATCTCGCCGGACATGATCATGGTGATCGCCTGGTTGATAACCGGAAGCGGCACGACGAACCATTCGGACGGGTCGTAGTTGCGCCCTTTCCCGTCCGTCTGACTGAGGTCGAGTCGGACGTCGGCGAAGATTCGGTGCAACAGATGCTCCAATGCTGAGGGCCGCAAGTTGTAGGTGCGGTAGTCGGCCACGATCTCCACCGGCGCCATCAGGTAGGTCGGCGAGCGTTCGGCACCGGCGATCCGTTGCTTCACCGGCCCGCGAGAGAACCCGATCTTGTAGAGGTCTTCCAGTTCCGCGATCTGTGGGTCGGTGCTCAAAGAGCGCAGCACGTAGATGTGGCCGCTGGTCTCGTCAGCGTCTCCGATCTCGGACAGGTCGTGACCTGTCCGGACCAGCGCCTGGCCGCCGGCCTCGTGGAGGCGAATGGAAAGCGACTGGCGATACATCGCCGATTCAGTGCCGTTCTCGAAAATCACCCGCAACCGCTGCTTCTGCTCGGTCTTCCCGCCAACCACGGTGAGCGTGGTCTCGCCAACCTCGGCGACGAACAGCATCACCCCACTCAATACGAAGAACCTGCCGGCCTCGATCGCGCGGACACCAGGAAACGGGATCAGCTTGTAGGTACCATCAGCCAGTTCCGCGTGTTTGGCCCGGAACAATGGCTCGAACGCTTCGAAATCTTCTGCCTTGGTCCGCTTGGCAACCGAGTCCGGTGCATCCGGATTCTTCCGAGCGGGGAGATCGGAGACATCGAGCAGACCCGACTCGTCTGCCAGCAGATCGACATCGTCGCGGGCGAGTAGATCATCGATGGATTCCGGGGCGGCGGGCACGGCGAGCAGACCGAACTCGTCGAGGTCGGTAAGGGCTGCGATCTTCGTGTCGTCGGCGAGGATGCCGTCGAGCCGGGCTCCGAGTTTTCGTTCGGCGATCTCCCTGGTCTCCGAACTCGGCACGCGTCCGTGGGTACGGCGGTACTCAACAATCTCGGTGAAAGCCCGCACGAGACGGTCATCAGACGTGACCTTCTTCGGTTTCGCAGGCGCATCGAGTAGCCCGTCGACGTCCGAGTCGACGCCCGTGCCGG
>CAYYQO010000378.1:0-1836 GCA_964473845.1 uncultured Aeromicrobium sp. | reverse complement strand
CACCTCTCAGCACGAATCATCTTCTTGTTCGCCGGTCGACCCGAGCGGGCAGAGTTGCTTGGTTCCTCGGTGTCATCACGAGCAGGGGTTGGTTATTGCGTTTCCGTTGTCGTTCACAGATGAGTACCAAACGCCACCGTAAAGGATCTGAGTGCGGGCAACTGCTCGGTAGGTGCCGGTTGCGCATTTCATGAAGTTCTGCCCAACTCGCTTCTGATTACCGCGGGTGACTCCGTAGACCGCCGGTGAGTTGTGGTACTTCACGTACGACCATGTCCCGTTGCCGTTCTTCTTTTGCAGATCCACCCAGATCCGAATGGACGTCACAGCCATTTCACACTTGACCTGTGCCTTGCGACGGCGGTGACGACCAGGGTTCACCCCTCGGGTCACTCCAACTCTTCCGCGGAAGCTAGGTGAAGTCGTCAGTGCGCAAACGCAAAAGCACTGACGATCGCCCTCGTGAGGACTGGTTCCTGTCGCTCGAGAAGAAACCCCAGGTGGCGTCCCAGTGCGGCCTTGTCGATCGTGACGATGTTGTCGCAGCTGACCACCGAGGCATGCTCGAGCCCGTTCTCGGGACCGACCGGCACCTCGGTGCTGAGCCCCTTAGTGGTGGTGGTGATCGGAGCGACAGTGACCCGGCGCATCGCCGTGCGGACCGGTTCGCGTGTGAGAACCACCACCGGGCGCGGTTTGTCCAGATGGGCGATGTGGATGTCCCGCATCAATCCTCGATCGAGACGTGGCTGACCAGGCCGTCAAAATCTTCGTAGTCTCCTGACGCCTGCAGGATCCGCGCATCCTGCTCGCCGGAAAGTTGTTGCCGGTAGAGCTTCAGGGCACGAGTCACCACTGCGGCACGTGACCCGGCTCCCCCGCGAACCAGACCGTCGATGTAGTCGACGGTTTCGTCAGGTAGGCGAACGGCAATCTGGACCGACATACCACGATGGTACCAGTTTGGGATGCAGAACCGGAATGTGTTCATTGGGGCGCACCGGTCGACAATGGCCGTGTGAGCATCACCGACGCGCCGTGGACGGCGGCAGGAACCGGCACAGCACACGTGAGCCTTGTCCACGTGCCGGCAGCAGTTGTCCATGCGTTGGCCGCCGGCTCGTCCACCGATGACCTGACGGCGTACCTCCGGGGCCCGGAGTGTCTCGGGCTGTGGAGGCTCCGGAGCAGCCAGATCCGGACGAGTCCGGCCGACCATGCGTGGATCACCCGTCTGATCGTGGACATGACCACGGGTGCGACCGTCGGGCTGGCTGGCTACCACGGCCCGCCGGACGACCGCGGGATGGTCGAGGTCGGGTACCGGGTCGAGCCCGTCTGGAGACGGCGTGGGTATGCCCGCGCATCCCTCGAGATCCTGCTCGAGACCGCACGGGACGACCCGCGCGTCAGCATCGTCAGGGCGACGATCGCCCCTGGCAACGCGGCGTCGATCTCGCTGGTCGCCCAGTACGGATTCCGGGAGGTGGGCGAGCAATGGGACGAGGAGGACGGACTCGAGACCGTCTTCGAGCTCGACGTCGCACCATCGCTGCCAAGCACCTGAACCGACGGTCGACCTGAACCGGGGTTGGCGGGCAATTCCGTCGCCGGCCTCTGGCACAGTACGCGTCGTGGACTTCGACCAGCCGCCCGTCGTGCGCGTCTCGCGTGCTCCCTGGGCCGAACTCCCCTCCGATCAGTGGCCGGTCACGATTCCCGCCGTCGCGCAGCTACTCGACGAGGGGCTGGACCTCGGCCCGGGCGTCACGTTCCTCGTCGGCGAGAACGGCTCGGGCAAGTCGACGCTCGTCGAGGCGATCGCCGTGGCCTACG
>CAYYQO010000377.1:0-1846 GCA_964473845.1 uncultured Aeromicrobium sp. | reverse complement strand
CCTCGTTGATCGCGTTGATCGGGCCGAAGCCGATGTTCGCGGGGTCGTAGTGCTGGCCGTACGAGAAGGAGTGCAGCGTCTCGGTGCCGTCCGCCACCGTTCGATACCGGTCGGCGGACCGGCGGACTACGCGGTCAGGCATAGCCCAACTCGTGCAGGCGGGCATCGTCGATGCCGAAGAAGTGGGCGATCTCGTGTACCACGGTGATGCGGACCTCCTCGATGACGTCCTCCTCCGTCTCGCAGATCGCGAGCGTGGGATTGCGGTAGACGAAAATGCGGTCGGGCACGACGCCGGCGTACGTCGAGTCACGCTCGGTCAGCGGAATCCCGTCGTAGAGCCCCAGCAGATGCGGATCGTGGGGCGGGGCGTCGTCCTCGATGAACAACACGACGTTGTCGAGCCGGTTCGCCAGTTCGTCGGGCACGTCATCGAGCGCCGCGGTCACCAGTTCCTCGAACCGGTCGGGGTCGATGTCGATCACAGGGCGAGTCTAGGGTGGCGCCCGAATCGCTGGGAGTGACGTTTGCGGGGCTGAGACGCCGGTTCGGACCCCCGGAACTCCACTGCCACCGGATTCCCGGGCGCGCGGGGCGGTGCCCTATGCTTGTCTGGTTGTCCGGCCCCCTTCGTCTAGCGGCCTAGGACGCCGCCCTTTCAAGGCGGTAGCGCGGGTTCGAATCCCGTAGGGGGTACCACTCGGTCCGCGCCAAAGCCCTGGTGCGGACCTTCGTCGTTTCCGTAGAGTTCCGGACAACCACACCAGGGGGCACCATGACCGAGCCAGCCGAGTCGGAGCTGAAGCACGACCTGATCCGCTATCTCGTCAACGCACGCGACGCTCTGCTGTGGAAGACCGAAGGGCTGTCCGAGTACGACCTGCGGCGTCCGCTCACACCCACCGGGACCAACCTGCTCGGGTTGGTGAAGCACGTCGCGTCGGTGTCGGCCGAGTACTTCGGCGACTGCTTCGATCGTCCGTTCCCCGAGTCGCTGCCGTGGCTGGCCGACGACGCCGAGCCGAATGCCGACCTGTGGGTTCCGGCCGACCAGTCCCGCGACGACATCCTCGGGCTGTGGAAGCGCGCCTGGGACCACAGCGACGCGACGATCGCCGAACTGCCACTGGGGGCGACCGCGACCGTGCCGTGGTGGGCCCCTGAGCGACGCCATCCGACCCTGCACCTGCTGCTGGTCCACGTGACGTCCGAGGTCAGTCGCCATGCCGGCCACGCCGACATCGTGCGCGAGACGATCGACGGCGCGACCGGTCTACGGGCCGGCGTCAGCAACCTGCCGACAGGCGAAGAGATCGACTGGCCCGCGTACGTGGCCCGAGTCGAGGAGTCGGCCGCCCGGTTCCGCTGAGTACGGGGCTGGTGACCCTCCGTCGTCCTACGATCGTCCTGTCAGTTGAATCTGAACTCAGGATCATTAATGGACTTCGCGCTCTCCCTCCGGGCCCAGGAACTCTCCGAACGCATGTGGGACTTCATGCGGGCGCACGTGTTCCCCGCCGAACCCGAATGGCACGCCTACCTGGAGAAGCACGGCGAGCACGAGCACCCTCCGGTGATGGAACGACTCAAGACCAAGGCACAGAAGCGCGACCTGTGGAACCTGTTCCTCCCTTCGCTGTCCGGCCTGTCCAATGTCGACTACGCCTCGATCGCGGAGATCTCGGGCTGGTCGCCGGTCATCGCGCCCGAAGCGATCAACTGCCAGGCACCGGACTCGGGGAACATCGAGATCCTCGAACTGTTCGCCTCCGACGAGCAGCGTGAACAATGGCTCGAGCCGCTGCTGGCCGGTGAGATCCGCTCGGCGTTCGCGATGACCGAGCCC
>CAYYQO010000376.1:0-1878 GCA_964473845.1 uncultured Aeromicrobium sp. | reverse complement strand
GTCGAGGATCGACATGATCGCGCCGAGGACGACGACACCGGCGACCTTCAGGATCTCTGGTGTGATCCTGTCGTCGTCGATGTCGGGAGGCAGTTCAGCTGACATGAGGTGGTTCCTTCACAAGTGGCTTGAGTGCCTCGATGAGTGCGAGGCATTGATCCGTGTCGAGGTCGCTGAGCAGGGTCCGCACGGCGTCCTCCTTGGCCCTGACATGGCTTTCGGTCAGGTTCCGTCCCCCCTCACAGATCGCGACGAGCTTGACCCGTCGGTCGTCAGGGTTCTCGGTTCGCTCGACCAGCCCCTTCTGCACGAGGTGTTCGATGTTGCGACCCGCTGATGCCGCCGAGAGGCCCATCGCGTCCGCCAGGTCGCCGATGGCGACGGGGTGGTCGTGGTGAGCGAGCAGGAGCACCAACCTGACCTGGGTGAAGGTCAGGTCGAGTTCCGCCACACTCTCGAGAGACTCGCCCTCGGCAGACGTGAAGATCCGGCCGAGGAACTCTCGGACGGACTCGAATGCGCAGGTGTGGACGGAATCAGGCATGACCAGAAAATACTAACTCATGCGCAACTATTGCGCGAACGTGACCTTCGCTACACCGCCAACGGGGGCAAGCGGACGGAGCACTCCCATCCCTGCCGTAGAATTGATGGAGTGCCTACACGCTCTGATCTGCGCAATGTCGCCATCGTCGCCCACGTCGACCACGGGAAAACCACTCTCGTCGACGCCATGCTGCAACAGCAGGGGGCGTACTCCGACCACCAGGAAGTGACCGAACGGGTCATGGACTCCGGTGATCTCGAGCGCGAGAAGGGCATCACGATCCTCGCGAAGAACACCGCGGTCAAGTACTCGGGCCCCGGCACCGAGGACATTCCCGGCAAGACCGTGACCATCAACATCATCGACACGCCCGGCCACGCCGACTTCGGTGGCGAGGTCGAGCGCGGCCTGTCGATGGTCGATGCCGTCGTGCTGCTGGTGGACGCCTCCGAGGGCCCGCTCCCCCAGACCCGCTTCGTGCTGCGCAAGGCCCTGATCGCCAAGATGCCGGTCATCCTCGTGGTCAACAAGGTCGACCGCCCCGACGCCCGCATCGCCGAGGTCGTCGACGAGACCTATGACCTGTTCATGGACCTGCTGCCCGAGGACGCCGCCGACGACGCGCTCGACTTCCCGGTCGTTTACGCCTCCGGCAAGGCCGGCCTGGCCTCACTGGAGCAGCCCCAGGACGGCACGCTGCCCGCCAGCGAGAACCTCATCCCGCTGTTCCAGACGATCATGGAGCACGTCCCGGCGCCCGAGTACACCGAGGGCGCACCGCTGCAGGCCCACGTCACGAACCTCGACTCCTCCCCCTTCCTGGGCCGCCTGGCGCTCGTGCGCGTCGAGGAAGGCCGGCTCGACAAGGGCCAGCAGGTCGCGTGGATGAAGCGCGACGGCACGGTCGAGCGGGTCAAGATCACCGAACTGCTCATCACCGAGGCACTCGACCGCAAGCCGGGCGAGACGGCCGGCCCCGGCGACATCGTCGCCATCGCGGGCATCAGCGAGATCAACATCGGCGAGACCCTGGCCGATCCCGAGAACCCGATCGCCCTGCCGCTGATCCACGTCGACGAGCCCGCGATCTCGATGACCATCGGCACGAACACCTCGCCGCTGGCCGGCCGCGAGAAGGGCACCAAGGTCACCGCGCGCCTCGTGAAGGATCGTCTCGAGTCCGAGCTGATCGGCAACGTCTCGATTCGCGTCCTGCCCACTGAGCGTCCGGATGCGTGGGAGGTGCAGGGCCGCGGCGAGTTGGCGCTGGCGATCCTGGTCGAGCAGATGCGCCGCGAGGGCTTCGAGCTGACCGTCGGCAAGCCGCAGGT
>CAYYQO010000375.1:0-1884 GCA_964473845.1 uncultured Aeromicrobium sp. | reverse complement strand
TCGGCGTACCGCTTGACGAAGCGCGGCGCCCGGCCGGTGCGCAGGCCCATCATGTCCTGCCACACGAGTACCTGGGCGTCGCAGTCGACGCCGGCGCCGATCCCGATCGTGGGGATGTGCAACGTCTCGGTGATCTGCTTGGCGATCGGCGCGGGCACCATCTCCATCACGACGGCGAAGGCGCCGGCCTCTTGCACGGCCAGCGCGTCGTCGAGCAGCTTCTGCGCCGCGTCGCCGCGGCCCTGGACCCGGTAGCCACCGAGGTTGTGCTCGGACTGGGGCGTGAAACCGATGTGCGCCATCACCGGGATGCCGCCATCGGTCATGAGCTTGATCTGGGGTGCCATCTCGGCGCCGCCCTCGAGCTTGACGGCGTGCGCGAGCCCTTCCTTCATGAAGCGCACGGCGGTGTCGAATCCCTGCTCGGGTGAACGCTGGTACGAACCGAAGGGCAGGTCGGCCACGACCAGGGCTCGCTTCGCCGTGCGGGTGACCGCCTTCACCAGAGGAAGCATCTCGTCCACGGTGATCGGCAGCGACGATTCGTAGCCGAACACGTTGTTCGCGGCCGAGTCGCCGATGAACAGCACGGGTACCCCGGCTTCCTCGAAGATCTGGGCGCTGTACTGGTCGTACGTGGTCAGCATGACCCACGGATGGCCCTGCTGCTTCCACTGCTGAAGATGGTGGGTGCGCACCCGCCGGATCGATGGATCCGTCGTCGGCCCGGAGCCGTACGGCGAGGGCTCTTCGGGCAGGGCAGCATCGAGCGAAGTGGTTTCAGCCACGGTGTTCTCCTTTGCGATCTCGCGGCCTCGGCGAGGTCCACGGACGTCTTCATCGTATCGCCGGACAGTGCCGTGTGCCGGAGCGGGGATGTGGTGAGCATCACCCCTCGGATGGGCGCTCAGAGGTGCTCGCGCCACCGGCTCGTGATCGGCACCCGGCGGTCGCGGCCGAAGTTGCGGCGGCTGACCTTGGGGCCCGGCGGGTACTGCCGACGCTTGTACTCGGCCCGGTCGACCAGGGTGACGACGCGCTCGACCAGAGCGGGGTCGTACCCTTCGGCGACGACGTCGGCCGCGCCGAGATCCCGCTCGACGTAGGCGTCCAGGATCGCGTCCAGCACGTCGTACGGCGGCAGGCTGTCGGAGTCGCGCTGCCCCGGCCGCAGCTCGGCGGACGGCTCCTTCGTGATCGTGTTCGGCGGGATCGGGGGAGTCTCGCCACGGGACTCGGCCCACGCATTGCGCCACCGGGCCAACTCCCACACGAGAGTCTTGGGCACGTCCTTGATCGGGGCGTAGCCGCCCACCGCGTCGCCATAGATCGTTGAGTAGCCGGTCGCAAGCTCGGACTTGTTCCCACACGCGAGGACCAGATGATTCTCCTGGTTCGACAGCCCCATCCAGATCACGGCCCGGATCCGGGCCTGCAGGTTCTCCTCGGCGATGCCGTCGAGGTGCAGCGCCGCCTGGTAGGCGTCGAACATCGGCGCGATGGGGACCGTCCGCAGGTTCAGTCCCGTCCGCTCGGCCTGGTCGGCGGCGTCGGAACGCGAGTGCCCCGTCGACCACTCGCTGGGGTTCGAGACACCGAAGACGCGATCGGGACCGAGCGCATCGCAGGCGATCGCGGCGACGAGGGTCGAGTCGATGCCGCCGGACATCCCGAACAGGACGGACGCGAAGCCGTTCTTCCCGACGTAGTCGCGCAGACCCAGGACCAGGGCCTGCCACCGTTCGCCGAGATCGTCCCAGCGCTCACGGACCGGTGAGACGACCGGTTCGTAGGCGGGCAGCGGCTCGCTCGTGATGATCGTGCGCTCGACCAGCAGCCCTTCGAATCGCGTACCGAGTTCGGGCATGGGCGCGGTGGCCCGCG
>CAYYQO010000374.1:0-1899 GCA_964473845.1 uncultured Aeromicrobium sp. | reverse complement strand
CGAGCGCGTTGAACCAGCGCCGGTGCGACTCCTCGAAGACGCGGACATCGTCGCGGGCCAGCATGAGCCACGTGTCGAGCAGGACCACGACGTCGTAGCCGCCCGGCGCACGTGGCTCGGCACCCGGCGTGGCCAGGACGAGTGCCGCACCGTCGGCCTCGATCTGATCGAGCACCGTGTCTCCCCCGGAGGTCAGGATCTGCCGGTCGGGAAACGCGGCCGCGAACTCCTCGGCCGTGCGCAATTGGCCGACGACCGGTGAGCGCAGGCGGGACCCGTGGCATTCGCGGCACTGCCACGACGACACGGTGCTGGCGCACCATCTACATACCAAGGGCGCATCGGCCCGGCTCTGCACCAACGGCCCCTGACAGGCCTGGCAGGTCGCAGGGGTCCGGCACCGATCGCACACCAGTGACGTGCGGTACCCGCGCCGGGGCACCTGGATCAGCACCGGACCGGGGGCGCCGCGGATCGCCTCGAAGACCGTGGTCGGCAGTCGCGCGGGAGCGGCACCGTGCTCAGTGCCGTCGGTGACCTCGACGACCGGCCATTCACGGCGACGAGCCGCCTGGTCGGCCACGATCTCGGCACACCAGCCCTGTTCGACGAGGGACTGGGCCTCGGCGGTGCGGGCATGCCCGGCGATCAACACCGCCGCGCCGGCATCGACGGCGCGCATGAGCAGGACCTCACGGGTGTGCGGGTAGGGGGCGCGCGGCTCGGCGAACAGGTCGTCCCCGTCGTCCCAGATCGTCACGAGACCCAGGTCGTGCACGGGAGCGTAGGCAGCGCCTCGCGTACCCAGCACGACCTTGACCTCGCCCCGCGCGACACGCAGGAAGTTCCGATACCGGGCAGCGGGCTTCTCCGCCGCCGTCAGCGTGACATGGGCGTCGGGGCCCAGCGCCTCAGTGAACACCGCGTCCCAGCGTTCGACATCACGCACATCGGGCACGCACACGACGGCGCCGCGGCCCGATCGCACGGCGGCCGAGACTGCCTCGGCGACCGCGCGCTCGGGCTCGTGACGTGGCAGGACATTGACCACGGCCCTGGGCGACTCGCCGGCGGCCACTGCCGCGACGTACGACGCTCCATGGACGTAGGCGTGCCACGACGCGTCGCCGATGTCGGGCGGCTCGGGAGTCGGATCACCCGGCGGACGTGCCTCGGCTCGCGCGTGCCTCGGGGGGATGGCGAGCCGCAGCACGTCGGCGATCGTGCCCGCGTATCGGTCGGCCAGCGCGCGAGCCAGCTGCGCCACCTCGGGCGTCAGGACCGGTTCGGACGAGACAACTTTGACGAGCGGCGCGAGCGTGCCCTTGTGATCACTGGCGGCAGCCAGCTCGAGCACGTACCCATTGACGAGCCGCCCGGCGAAACGCACCTTGACCCGACAGCCGGCGACGACCGCATCCGCGAGTTCGGGCGGGATCGCGTAGTCGAACGGCCGGTCCAGATGGGACAGCGGTGTGTCCACCAGGACCCGGGCAACGTTCACCCGCCTGTTCTACCAGCAGCGTCAGACGCCGGCGGCGGCGCGCAGGGCGTCGACGCGGTCGGTGTTCTCCCACGGCAGACCCGGGCGACCGAAGTGGCCGTAGGCGGCCGTCTCGGCGTAGATCGGGCGCAGCAGGTCCAGATCGCGCACGATCGCGGCCGGGCGCAGGTCGAAGACCTCGAGCACGGCTTCACGGATCGTGTCGACCGGGACGGTCTCGGTGCCGTAGGTGTCGACGTAGAAGCCCACCGGGCGCGCGACGCCGATCGCGTACGCGACCTGCACCTCGGCCTTGGTGGCCAGGCCCGCGGCGACGATGTTCTTGGCGACCCAGCGCATCGCGTAGGCGGCGGAGCGGTCGACCTTGCTCGGATCCTTGCCGCTGAACGCGCCGC
>CAYYQO010000373.1:0-1910 GCA_964473845.1 uncultured Aeromicrobium sp. | reverse complement strand
ATGTCGCCCTACATCTGAAGGACGCCCTCGGCCTGCCGATGACGCACGTGACGCGGCCCGAGTCGAGCGCACCGTCGGTCGGCTCGCACGCCTCGACGACGACGAGGAGTAGCCAGGTGATGGCGGCTCGTCAGAAAAAGCCCACGAAGAGGTAGGTGACGACGCCGAGCGTGCCACCCACCGCGCCGGCGACGGCCACCACGGCGACTTGGCGCGGGCCGAGCGCCCTGCCGAACATCGCTTCGTTCGCCGCAGCGAGCAGCAGGGCCAGGCAGACGCCAAGGCCCGCCCCCGCCGCGAGCTGGGCCAGGTCACGCAGCACCGGGTGGTTCGCGACCGTGTCGGTCTCGTGGACGATGTCACGGTCAGGGTCGACGATTCGCTCGATCGCGGCGAGGACCAGCAACACGATGGCGAGCGCGAACCACGTGACAACGCCACGCCTGTCGGCACCGCCGAGCCGCCACCGTCCCACGAGCAGGACGACAGCCACCGCGACGATCGGGATGACGATGAGCGGGGCCAGATCGAAGTTCTCGCCGACAAAGAGCCCGAGCAGCCATGCCGGCACCGCCACGAGGACGACGGCCGCGACGGCGTCGACGATGCCGTGAACGCCCGGCGAGGCGTTCGGCACGGCCGTGTCGCGCGATGGCGAAGTCACGACGCCACCTTCTTCCATCCCTCGGGCATGGCGAGTCCGTCCTTCAGGCAGTCCTGCTCCAGCGTCGCCGGATCGACGATCTCGGTCCAGCCCGACCGGCCCGAGCATTCCATCGGCCGATTGCCCAGCGGGCTCAGCTGGGACGGATCAGTCGTCGCCGGATCGACGCATGCGCTGCCATCGACTGTCGGCACCTCGCCGTCCGCGCAGATCCACTCGTCGTACAGCGCCCACGGTGCCTCGTGCGCCACGTACTTCGACCCCAAGATCACCGCCACCGCAGCGATGGCCACGACGGCAGCCACCCAGAATGCCGCGCGGAATCGCGGAAATAGCTCGACCGATGACACTCGACTCCCCCTCGTGCTGCACGAATGCTAGACCGGACAGTACACAGCCCCGGCCCGATCCGTCCACACGAGCGGCTCAGCGGGTCAGGACGATCTTGCCAAAGACGTCGCCGGTACTGACCCGCTCGATGCCCTCGGCGGCGCGCTCCATCGGCAACTCGGCGTCGATGAGCGGCTTCGTGCCCGTGACGGCCATGAATTCGGCCAGTCGGCGCAGTTCGTCACGGGTACCCATCGTCGAGCCGTGGACCCGCATCTGCTGGAAGAAGATCCTGGTCAGTTCCGCGTGCGACGGGGCATCGCCCGACGTGGCGCCCGAGATCACCAGGGTGCCGCCGGGACGCATCGACCTGATCGAGTGCGACCACGTCGCGGCGCCGACCGTCTCCATGACGGCGTCGACCTTGACCGGCAGCCGCTCCCCCGAGGCGAACACCTCGTGGGCGCCGATCTCGAGCGCGCGGGCCCGCTTGGCCTCGTCACGGCTCGTGGCGTACACGCGGAAGCCGGCCGCGCGCGCGAGCGTGATCGCCGCCGTGGCCACGCCACCGCCCGCGCCCTGCACCAGCACCGCATCGCCGGGATTGAGGTCGGCCTGGGTGAACAGCATCCGGTACGCGGTGAGCCACGCAGTGGGCAGGCAGGCTGCCTCGGCCATCGTCAGGCCGGCCGGCTTGGGAACGACGTTCCGGCGCGGCACGGCGACCCGCTCGGCGAAGGTTCCCTGATACCGCTCGGAGAGCAGCGAGCGGCGCGGGTCGAGCGTCTCGTCGCCGCGCCAGTCCGGATCGCTGATGACGGCATGCACGATGACCTCGTTGCCGTCCTCGTCGAGCCCGGCCGCGTCGCAGCCCAGGATCATCGGCAGCGACTCCTCGCGCAGGCCGACCCCGCGC
>CAYYQO010000372.1:0-1921 GCA_964473845.1 uncultured Aeromicrobium sp. | reverse complement strand
GCTTCAATGAAGCAGAGCACTCCTCGAACGGCAATGTCAGGACCGACGATGCCCTTCAGGACGTCGACCTGGCGAGTGGCGCCTTCGACGAGCTTCGTCTGGTTCCTACCCGCCACCATCAACTTCTCGACACGCGGTCGCAGGATCCCGCCTTCGACCTTCAGCTCCGGACGCTTGTCGACGTACCTCTTCGGATCGATGACCCACACTCCAGTCGGTGTCACCGCGATGTGGTCGATATTGGCTCGGCTGCGTGGGATTCGTCGATCGTGGAGAACCTTCAGTCGAGATGACACGCGCTTGTCGAGCGCCGCCCCCAACTGCTCCTCCCCCGTCGCACCGGTAGCCCACGACTTCGTCGACTGCCGCTCGTCGCGTAGGGCGAGGATCAGACCACCAATGCGCGGGTGGCGATCGCGGACGGCCTGCTCGTCCTTGGCCTTCCGGCGCTCGTACTCACGTCGCGCGGAGGCTCCGGCCGCACCTGAGTCCACCTCAGTTGGCCGGGATTCGACCTCAACGACCTCAACCGCCGGGCACTCGACGCAGCGCACCGTCTTGGTTCCTTTTTCCCAGATGGCAGGAGACTTCGCCGGAAGTTCAGCGCTGCAGAGCCGACACACTCCGGCGTAGCGCAGGCGCATCTGCTTTTCTGCCGTCGATTCACTGGTCATCTCGCGACCGTATCGACGGTCGGCGGCTGTGTCTGCCGAATCAGCGTCTACGAACCGGCTATGGGGCCGTCCTGCGAAGACAACGACGTCGAGCGGAGTTTGTCTTCCTCGTCCGCCACCTCCGGTCGCATCTTCGGCGCAGTGGGAGTCCACGCCTTCAGGTTCTGCATGACTTCGCCGTAGAACTGGTCGACCGACTTCACGACGGAGTCGATGAAGCTACCCTGCCCGCTTCCCCGCTTGGCACCCGCTTTGGAGTCCATCGCGATGTGGAACGAGCGCAAGTCCTTGGACGTGTCGGGCGCGAGCAGTTTCGGATCCTCACGGGCAACTGAGAGCAGTTCAGCGTTGCCAGTTCGCGACCGCACTGCGAACGACTCGACACGTACGGACCCCGGCGCGTCCTTGAGTTGGCGAAGCAACCAGTTGACGCGCGTCGTCTGGCGACCTTCCTTGGGCGCGTCAATCTCCACGTGACTGGTGATGATGTTGGCTCTCAGATCAGCGGTGACCACCAGGTTCCCGACGGCATTCGGGATGCGGAGGGCACCGCTGATGGTCCCGGTCGCGGCCAAGTCAGTCATCCGGTCGGCCAGGTGAGCGGTTGGATTGGCAGTGCTCTTCCGCTCGATCACCTGAGACACATCGATGCCGAGCCTGCGACCGAGTCTCAGCGCGAGATACTGCAGGAGCGCGTCGAATCGTGCGATCACTTCGGGAGCAACCTTGTCGTTCGCGCGAAGTGTGCCCGCTGCAACGCCGTCGCGAATCGCGACCCAATTCGGGCCCATGTCGTCGAACTCAAGCGCCCCAGATCGGTCATGCTCGAGGTAGCGAATCAACTCGCCCAGAATCCACGCCTGATCCGGATCGGCGATGCCGCGGTGTTCCTTCTGAACGATTGCCGTGGACAGAACGTACGACCACGACCAGTGATGGATCTGAACCTTGCGCAGCTTGCGCTTGTCGACGCTGGTCGGGTGGATGCCTGGCAGGGAGGGAACCTCGTTGCTGATGGTGATGAGCGCATCGAACCCCTCCGCACGAGCGATGTCGAGGTAGCTGTCGAGTTGCTCGGCCCGCAGCTCGTTCTTGCCGGTCTTGACCTCCACCAACGCGGTCCACGTCCTGCTGCCACGGCTCACCCGGATCAGACCGTCCGGAATGACCTTCTTGCCGTTCAGTTCGAAGGGAATCTCGATGTACGTATCGGGGACGCGTCCGGGGGCACCAAGCGGGCTCAACAA
>CAYYQO010000371.1:0-1934 GCA_964473845.1 uncultured Aeromicrobium sp. | reverse complement strand
TGAGTCAGCGTCAAATCGCTCAGCGTGTGGGGATTAGTCAGCCGGCGGTGAGTCGGCAGTTGAAGCACGCTCCCGAACTACATGGCGTTCATCCAGAACTGCTGCTGGATGCTGCTACCCCGATTCTGAAGTCGTTGGCGGGGGAGCGGGGGTATTCGCGGCTGGCCGTTTTCGGTTCGGTCGCCCGGCGCGAGGCTCGTCCGGATTCGGACATCGATTTGGTTGTCGAGGCGCCTGAGGGAACGTCGTCGTTCGGGTTCGTTCGGTTCAAGCAACTCCTCGAGCAAGTGCCCGGGCGTGAGGTGGATCTGGTCGAGTACGGAGGACTGAAGCCCGGCCTCGACGAAGATGTTGTTCGCGAGGCGGTGTTGCTGTGATGGAAGTCAAGGCTGCCAAGGACGCCGGAGTTGAATGGGCTCTTGCAGTCGCCAATCGGAACTTCATCATTCACCAGTACGACGAGATCAACCGCGAACTGACTTGGCTGACCCTGTCGAGAGACCTTGTCGATCTCGCGCTTCGGTCGAGCTGGCGAGAATGTCCGGCAGCAGGAGCGCCGCGGTTTGCAGTCATCAGGTGACTGCAATCTTCGGCGTTGAGTACGGCGCGTAGTCTCCGGTGGGTCCGCGTGTCGTCCGTCCCACGGCGCAGGCGGGCTCCTGTGAAAGATCATCCCTGTGGCGTGCGAGGGTCTCGCGCGGAACGCGCAGGTTTTCGGGGTAAAGTTGATCGCGTCAGAGCGTTCGTTTCCCGACGCACTTCCAGCCAGACTCCGCTGGAATGGGCATGGAATGAAGACCCGTGGGTGATCGGGCGGCCGCTTTCGCTTCTCATCTGGCTGCCAGTCCGTGGCTGCAGGGTGAGTCGCTCGCTCAGTTCGTTGGTCTCGAACCAATGAACACCGGCTTCCGGACGATCCGGGTGCGTTGTCGCGAGGGCGAGGACATCGCGTACGTCAGAGGAGAGAATTTTGGCCAGACGAGGCCAGCGTCAATCGAGCTCCACCGGAGCTGCTTCCCGCAACCAGCGGCGTGGCCGTGACGCCGGGAACGACGGCATCCTGCCGGTGCTCGCGCGCGCCGTGCGCGAGGTCGAAGCAGGGGTCCAGCGCGGTCGCGCGACATCGTCGATCCGGACGAAGTTCCAGACGGTCGCCCTGCTGGCGCGCGAGGAGCGTACCCGGGTCAAGACAGCCGAGACCCTGACCGAACCCCAGCGGGTCGATCAGCTCAAACGCCTTGACGGCATCGGCACCATCCTCGCGAAGACGGCTGCCCTCGACACCTCGCTGCTGTCGCTGCTCGCCGAGGACGCCGAGGTGTCCGACGCGGCCAAGGAGCTCAAGCGGGACATGCTGACGGCAGCGGGACTCGAGGCCCCGGCCGAACCAGAACCTCAGCTCGACGACGACTCCACGCCCACGGCGCCCAAACGCCAGGTGGTTCCCCAGTCGGTGATCTCCCGCCGGCTGGCCGATCCCTTCCTGCCGCCGCAGTACGAGTCCGTCGAAGCCCGCACGCCTCCGCCCCGGCGGCTGGCGAGCTGGGAACTGATCGGACCTCTGCTCTCGTCGTTCGAGCGTGCGGCCAGCGGCTCGTCAGCCTGCATGGATCTGCCCGAACCGACCTCGGTTCCCGTCCCCGAAGGGATGGAGCTGATGCGCCACCAGGCGGAGCTCGTCGCCGCAGCAGCCGCCGGTCACCGCACCTTCCTGCTGGCCGACGAGCCCGGACTGGGCAAGACTGCACAGGCGCTGCTCGCCGCGCAGGCCGCACGCGCCTACCCGCTGCTCGTCGTGGTGCCGAACGTCGTCAAGTCCAACTGGGCACGCGAGGCCAACCTGTGGACCCCCCAGCACAAGTCCACCGTGATCCAGGGCGATGGCGAGACGATCGACGGGTTCGCCGACATCGTCATCGTCAACTACGAGGTGC
>CAYYQO010000370.1:0-1937 GCA_964473845.1 uncultured Aeromicrobium sp. | reverse complement strand
GTGACCTGTCAACCGACACCGAGCCGAGAAGGTTGATGGCCCACCGCCGCCGACGGGGTTCGGTTGATGACTCACCGCCACCGGAGCACACCGTGGTCCATGCCTGTCTGAAAGGCCAGACCCACGCCACACCCGCCCACCAGCGCGAACCCAGAGAGATCCCCAGGAGATCAGGAACGTGACGCCGAGAAGTCGATCCCAGAGTTCTGCAGGCGGTTGATCAGCGCGGACCCCATCGCGATCGCTGTCGTGGTCTGGCCGGACACCTCGGGCAGGTCGTCGTAGGCCAGGCTCATGGCCGCCTCGGCCAGCATCTTGGCGGTCTCGGTGTAACCGGGGTCGCCACCGCGGACGGTCGTGACGACCTTGCGGTCTCCCCCGCGACCCACCAGCGTCAGCGTGAACCATGAGCTCGCGCGCTGCTGTTCACTGGGCCCTTCGCCGGGGTCCTTCACCTTGAGCATCAGTGCCTTGATGGGCGGGATCTGGGCACCCACCGACACCGCGGCCAACACCGGGGCGGCCAGAGCCATCATGCGACGCGTCCTGAAGTGGGCGTAGTGCTCGTAGCTGAAGTCGGGTCCGTATTGGTCGAGCGCACGAGCCGAGCGCAGCACGATCTGCGGATCGATCGTCGGCAACGGCACCCCGAAGCCCTTGACCGGCGGCTCGGCCCGGCCGATCGAGCCGCCGCCGCGCACACGCCGGCCGCTGGGCCTGGCCTCGCGTGAGCGGCGCTGCTTCGCTGCGGACTGGGACCGGCGGAACTGGGAGATCTGGCCGATCGCCGAGTGGTACGTCCCTGCCGAGAAGGTGGCCTTGGCGCGGATGTAGCCCTTGATGGTCAGCGGAACGCCCGTGGGCAATTGGTCGACCGTATACAGGACACCCAGGTCGTAGGGAATCGAGTCGAAACCGCAGGCGTGCACCAGGCGGGCGCCGCTCGCGACGGCCGTCTCGTGGTACTTGAGGAACATCTCGTCGACGAACTGCGGCTCACCGGTCAGGTCGACGTAGTCGATCCCGGCCTCGGCAGCGGCCTTGACCGCCGGTTCCCCGTACTCGAGGTACGGGCCGACGGTACTGATGAGCACCCGGGTGCCGGCCGCCATGGCCGCCATCGAGGAGGCGTCTCCGTGGTCGGCGACCACGATCTCAGGCGCAGCACGGCCCGTCGCGGCGATCCGTGCCGCGACCTGTTCGAGCTTGGCGCGCGTGCGGCCCGCGATCGCCCACGTGGCGTCGGCCGGCAGATGCACCGCCAGGTAGTCGGCGGTGAGCCCGCCCGTGAAACCGGTGGCCCCGAACAGGGTGATGTCGACCATGGGTCGACGCTACAGCGCGAGAGCCCGCCGACGGTCAGCTGGCCTTCTTGTTGGCCTCGTCATGCGTCAGCACCGTCGGTCCGGCCGTGCCACGCACGGTCTCGGCGGTGACGATCACCTTGGCGACGTCCTCACGGCTGGGGATCTCGTACATGACGTCCTGCAGGGCGTCCTCGACGATCGATCGAAGTCCACGCGCACCGGTGTCGCGCTCGAGGGCCAGTTCGGCCATCTCGTCGCACGCCTCCTCGGTGAACTCCAGCTCGACGTCGTCGATCGCGAAGAGACGGACGTACTGCTTGGTCAGCGCGTTGCGCGGCTCGGTCAGGATCGAGACCAGGGCGCGCTTGTCGAGCTTGTTGACCGCGGCGATCACCGGCAGGCGGCCGATGAACTCGGGGATCAGGCCGAACTTCAGCAGGTCGGTCGGAACGACTTTGGACAGCTTCTCGTTGTCGTCCTCCTCGACCACCGGGGTGATGTCGGAGTTGAAGCCGAGCGTCTTCTTGCCGCTGCGTTGCTCGATGATCTGATCGAGGCCGGCGAAGGCGCCACCGACGATGAACAGCACGTTCGTGGTGTCGATCTGGATGAACTCCTGGTGCGGGTGCT
>CAYYQO010000369.1:0-1969 GCA_964473845.1 uncultured Aeromicrobium sp. | reverse complement strand
CGCGTCTCGGATGCGATGCTCATGAGTTCCTCACCGCCTTGTCGTAGAGAGTGCTGAGTCGTGCCTGCGGGTCGTACCGGTCTCGAACCCGGTCGAGTCCCGCGGTGTCATAGAGAGAGTCGAAGGTGGCCCGGTCGTAGAAGGCCTCGGAGTACAGCGACTTGTGACCGCCCAGCCGATGGACCTCGGTCTCGACCTTGCGATTCACCACACCGGGTTCGGCATCGGCCGGGACGACGACCGTGCCCCAGAAGCCGATGTTGACGTAGACCTCGCCGGGCGTGAGCGGGTACGTGGGCCAACTGCGTTGCGTGCGCAGGGGGCACAACCACACCGGCCGCATGCCGACCTCGCGGTCGAACCACGTCAGGTAGTCGTCGAGCCGGTCGAGCGGGACCTCGATGTCCTGGATGACCCGTTCGCGGCCGGGGACCTTCTTGACCCGGTCGAGCAGGCGACTGATGCCGATCTTGCCGTCCAGGCCGACGAGGCGGTGATAGACGTCGCTGCGCCGCCAGCGGCGTGGCCACAGCCGCCGCACCTGCGGGTTCTGGGCCCCGAACGCGCCCGAGCACCAGAACCAGTCGGTGTCCCAGCGCCACAGGTAGTCGAGGATCGTCAGGACGTCCTCGTGGCGCTGCTGGATGGACCGGAAGTAGATGTCCTGGCCCGTGTAGTCGCTCGTGGGCAGGTCGGAGTCGACGAACTGGGCGAGGCTCAGGTAGACCTCGTCGGGGCTGAAGGCCGTGCCGTCGACGGCGTCAACCGTGACACCGTCCCAACGGCCGGCCTCGGCGATCTCGGCGATGGCTTTGGTGGCCTCGGCCGCGCCGGAGAAGCGCACGTGCCGCAACCGGACCTGGCGGGGCGCGGGCTGGAGGGCGATCCGCAGCCGCACGGCGTATCCGAGGCTGCCGTACGAGTTGGGGAACGCGTTGAACAGGCCGGCGTGCTCGTTGTCCGGGGTCGCCGTGACGATCTCGCCCGAGCCCGTGAGGATGTCCATCTCGAGCACGGCCTCGTGCGGCAGTCCGAGCCGCAGCGAGGTGGACTCGATGCCCAGCCCGGTGACCGCGCCGCCCAGCGTGATCGTGCGCAACTGGGGCACCACGTTCGGGATCAGGCCGTGGGCCAAGGTCTCGTCGACGAGGCGCTCGTACGTGCACATCCCCTGCACGTCGGCTGTGCGCGAGGTCGGGTCGATGGCGATGACGCCGCCCAGGCCGGACACGTCCAGGCCGGGCCCGGTGTTCTGACTACGCGGCCGGAACAGATTGGACGTCTTCTTCGCAAGTCGCACGGGCGCGCCCGCAGGAATCGCATTCCAGGATTCGCGGAGGGTTTCGACGGCCTGCTCGTGCTGTGCCCATCCCTGCATATACGCAGGCTATCCCCGTCCACCGACAAGGAGCCACAGGAGTGCCTCGGAGTGGGGCTCCCCGCTGATATGCAGCGTCGATCCTGACGCCAGTCGCAGTTCGTCGCCGGGACCCAGTTCACCGCCCTCGATCGTGATCGCACCGCGCGTGACGTGCACGAGCGCACCGTGTTCGGCCTGGACCACGACCGGTTCGGCTCCCGGACGCGCGATCAGTAATCGGGCGTCCGCGTGGACCGGCACGGTCTCGTGCAGGCCGGGACCATCGGGCACCTCGACCTGGGCGTACTCGGGTGCGTCCCAGTGATCGCTGCGCAACATCATCTGCACGAACCGCAGCGGTTCGGTGTCGCTGGCATTGCGTTCGGCGTGCGTGACCCCCGTTCCGGCGCTCAGCCGCTGAGCGACGCCGGGCGTGATGTGGCCGCTCTGCCCGGTGGAGTCCTCATGGGCGAGGACGCCTTCGAGGACCCACGTGACGATCTCGGAGTCACTGTGATGGTGGTCGTCATAGCCCGCGCCGGGTTCGATGCGTTCCTCGTTGATCGCGTTGATCGGGCCGAAGCCGATGTTCGCGGGGTCGTAGTGCTG
>CAYYQO010000368.1:0-1974 GCA_964473845.1 uncultured Aeromicrobium sp. | reverse complement strand
GCGCCTTCGAGGAGGGCATCGGGTTCGACGGCTCGGCCATCGAGGGCTTCGCGCGCGTGCACGAGGCCGACATGCTGGCCAAGCCGGACCCGTCGACCTTCCAGCTGCTGCCGTGGCGTGGCGAGACGCCGTCGACGGCGCGCATGTTCTGCGACATCGCGATGCCCGACGGCAGTCCGTCCTTCGCCGATCCACGCTACGTGCTCAAGCGCGCCCTGTCGAAGGCGGCGGACGCGGGTTTCACCTTCTACACGCATCCCGAGATCGAGTTCTTCGTCTTCAAGGACAAGCCTGCGCCCGGCGCGCGACCGGTGGCCGTCGACGACAGCGGCTACTTCGACCACACGGCCCAGGGCGCCAGCCAGGACTTCCGGCGCGAGGTCATCACGATGCTCGAGGCGATGGGGATCTCGGTCGAGTTCAGTCACCACGAGGGCGGCCCGGGTCAGCAGGAGATCGACCTGCGCTACGCCGATGCGTTGTCCATGGCCGACAACATCATGACCTTCCGCACGATCGTGCGTGAGGTCGCGTTGAGCCAGGGCAAGTGGGCGTCCTTCATGCCCAAGCCGTTCTCCGAGCACCCTGGTTCGGGTATGCACACGCACGTGTCGCTGTTCGAGGGCGACGAGAACGTGTTCCACGAGGCCGGCGCCGAGTACCAACTCAGCAAGACCGGGCGGGCCTTCATCGCCGGTGTCCTCGAGCACACGCCCGAGATCACCGCCGTGACGAACCAGTGGGTCAACTCCTACAAGCGACTGGCGTGGGGCGGCGAAGCGCCGAACTACGTGTGCTGGGGCCACAACAACCGGTCGGCGCTCGTGCGCGTCCCGATGTACAAGCCACACAAGTCCGGATCGGCGCGCGTCGAACTGCGCGCTCCGGACTCGGCCTGCAACCCCTACCTGGCCTATGCGCTGATCCTGGCGGCAGGCCTCAAGGGCATCGAGAACGAGTACCAGTTGCCGCCCGAGGCCGAGGACGACGTGTGGTCGCTCAGCGAGAACGAGCGCAGGGCGATGGGTATCGCCCCCTTGCCGCGCAACCTCGACGAGGCGATCCGCACGATGGAGACCAGTGAACTCGTGGCCGAGACACTCGGCGAGCACGTGTTCGATTTCTTCCTGCGCAACAAGCGGGCCGAGTGGCAGGACTACCGCTCGCAGGTCACGCAGTTCGAGATCGACCGCCTGATGCCGGTCCTCTAGTCTCGGTGTCGTGACCCGCTCCAGTTTCTTCGATCCGGACACCGCCACCGTGAACCTGGAACGACTGGGCGACGTCTCCGCGACGCTGCTCGCGCAGATCGCGGCGGTCGCCGACCCGGACGGAGCGCTCGCCTCGCTCGTTGCCATCGGCGAGTCGGACGGGGGGGCAGCGATCATGACGGCCCTCGAGGACGATCCGATCCTGCGGGAACGCGTCGTCGTCGTGCTCGGCACGAGTCGGGCGATCGGTGACTTCTGGAACCGGCATCCGGCGTACGTGCTCGATCTGGCCGACGACATGCTGCAGCGTGCCGCCGTCGAGGACGAGTACCGCGAGTGGATGGCCGACGTCGAGGATCCCGATGCCCTGCGGGTGCGCTACAACCGCGCGCTCGGGGTCATCGCCGCCCGCGACCTCACGGGCATCACGACGTTCAAGCAATCCTCGTGCGAGCTGTCTGATCTCGCGGTCGCCACGCTGGGCGCTGCGGCGCGGATCGCCGCGGCGGACGAAGCGGACTCCGACCTGGTCAGGCTCAGCGTCATCGCGATGGGCAAGACCGGCGGCCACGAACTGAACTACGTCAGTGACGTGGACGTGATCTTCGTCCACGAACCGGTGGCGGGCGCCGACGAACAGCGGGCCGCGGCGGCCGCCACGAGGATGGCCTCGGCGATCATCCAGATCTGCGGCGAGTACACCGCCGAGGGAACGATCTGGGAGGTCGACCCGAACCTGCGTCCCGAGGGCAAGCAGGGTCCG
>CAYYQO010000367.1:0-1990 GCA_964473845.1 uncultured Aeromicrobium sp. | reverse complement strand
CATAGTTGAACGCCTCGCGGACCCGCTTGTCCTCGAGCTTGGGGCTCGCCATGTTGAACTGCACGTGGTAGTGAGCCAGCGACGGGTCGACCTCGACCTCGATGCCATCGGCTTTCTTCAGGGTGTCGATGTCGGTGAGTGCCGTACGGGTCGCGACCTCGATCTGGCCAGATTGCAGTGCTTGGTTCATCGAGACCGGCGTCTTGAAGAACTTCAGGTCGATCGTCTCGTAGAAGCCGCGGTCCTTGTTCCAGTAGTCGGCGTTCTTCTCGAACACGATCTGCGAGCCCGACACGTTCGTCTTGATGACGTACGGTCCTGAACCGATCGGGTTGCCCGAGACATCGTCGCCGGATTCTTCGAACGCCGCCGGCGACACCATGTAGCCCGAGTTGTGCGCCAGCTGCTCAGCCAACCAAGCGCTCTCCTCACCCATCGTGAGTTTCAGTTCGGTGGGCGAGACGACCTCGACCGAGTCGACGGACGTGACGAGGCCGAGCTTGGTCAGCTTGAAATTGCGCTCGAGGTTCGCCTTCACGGCCTCGGCGTCCACCGGGGTGCCGTCGGAGAATTTGACGCCCTCGCGCAGCGTCAGGGAGAACGTCTTGCCGTCGTCGGAATAGCCCCAATCCGTGGCGAGACCTTCCTTGACCTGACCGGTCCTCGCATCGACTTCGAGCAGGCGGTCATAGATCAGTCTCAGGAAGGTCATGTCATGCCCGCCGGTGACGTTGACCGGATCGAGGCTACTGGGTTGCAACAGGGATCCGACGTTGAGTTTCGACGCGTCCCCTTCGTCGCCACCGTCTGATCCGCCACAGGCGGCCACGGCACCGATCAGGGCCGCGATGGCGACCCAGCGCGCTGCTCCAAGAATTCGCTTCACGAGATTTCCTCTTTCATTGAGGTGGACTGCTGCTCACTTGACGGCGGGTTCACGGTGGTCCTTTCTAGTCGCGGAATGGCGTTCAGAAGCTTCTGCGTGTACGCGTGCTGGGGCCGGTCGATGACGTCGCGCACCGGACCGACCTCGACGACCTTTCCTTGTTGCATCACGACGACTCGATCCACCAACTGGCTCACGACGGCGAGATCGTGCGAGATGAACAAGATGGCGATGCCGTCCTCGCGGCGGATCTGGACGAGCAGGTTCAAGATCCTGGCCCGCACCGACACGTCCAGAGCGGACACGGATTCGTCACACACCAGGACACTGGGTCGCGCGGCCAGCGCGCGAGCGATCGCGACACGCTGCTTCTGCCCGCCGGACAGTTCGCGCGGCTTCCGGTCCACCAGGGCTCGGTCCAGGCCGACCCGCTCGATGTAGGCGATGCTCTGTTCGACGTGGCGCCTGGTGATCTTGCCGCCCCGGGCAATCGCTTCGGCGATGATGCGCCCCACGCTCATCCGCGGGTTCACCGCCGTCGAGGAGTCCTGGAAGATCATCTGGATGCCGGCCCGGCCCGAGTTCGGGACCTTGCCCCATTCCTCGGTCGCCGCTCCGTTGAAGCTCAGTCGCCCGGACGTCGCGTTGAGGAATCCTGCGACGACCATCCCCACCGTGGACTTGCCACTGCCGGACTCGCCCACGATCCCGACGATCTCGGACTGGCCGACCTCGAAACTGACGCCGTCGACCGCTCGCAGGACACCACCGCGGGCGAGGTGGTACTCGATGACGAGGTCCTCGGCGGACAGGGCGGGCCCGGGTCCCATCGGGTGGTCGTGGCGAGTGTTCTCCATGCATCCCTCCAAGGTGGGTTCTGTGTAGGCTAGATCACATTGAATCTGACATCAAGTTTATCTTTGACTTGAGTTCATATTCGGTCTCCAGTCGTGACGAGGGCCCGGCACGCCGCGTTCCGTCGAGGAAACGCGCTCCATTCACACGGAAATTCGCCGTCTCCGACGTCCCTCCCGCGGACTCGTCACCAGGTCAGGCCAGCTCACGCTTCATGAGCTTGCCCGTGGCGTTGCGAGGCATCTCGCT
>CAYYQO010000366.1:0-1994 GCA_964473845.1 uncultured Aeromicrobium sp. | reverse complement strand
CGTCGCCGGGATCGGGAAAGCCGAGGTTGCGCCAGAGCCGGGTCGCCTGGTCGATGGTCAGCCCGCCGCGTTCGGCAGTCTCCTCGTTCGTGTAGTGCAGTTGCTCGGCGAGGATGATGTCGACGAGTTGCTGGTCCTCAGAACTGCTCATCGCGCCGTGCCTCCGGAGCGTGCGAGTCCAGCACCAGCCGCGAGATCCGGCGGTGGAAGTCCTCGATCCGCGGAATGTCGTGCAGTTGCAGTCCGGTCTGCTGGCTGGCGTCGTGGATGATCAGCGTTCCGCAACGCAGGATCCGGTCGACGATGCCCTTCTCGTAGGCCACGTCGTTGATCCGGGCGAGCGGGATGATCCGGCCGCTGCGGGTCAGGATCCCCTTCTGCTCGATGAGCCGCCGGTTGGTCAGCGTGTAGGTCCACGTGAGCCAGCGCAGGAACGGCAGCAGACTGCCCCAGATGAACAGGACCAGCAGGACGACCAGGCCGATCAACCGTGGCGTGCCGCCACCGGAGTCGCCGATCGCGCCGACGAAGTATCCGCCCACCAGCATGATCGCGAGCGCGATGACGAACGGCACGATGAGCACCTTGACGTGCGTGCGGGTCTGGGCCTCGACCGTTTCGTCGTCGAGCAGCAACTTCTCGGACAGCATGCGGCCATGATCCCACGCCGAGCGACCCGCGTTCGTCACACCGGCCGCAGGTGCGTCACGTCGCCGGCCGACCACGCCACGCCGTCGACCACGAGGCAGCCCGAGGCGTCGATCCCGGTGGCCTCACCGATCACATCGCTACCGTCCGCGCGCTCGATCCGGACCTGCCGGCCGATCGTCGTACACACCTCGACGTAGGCAGCGGAGAGCTCGTCGATCCGAGCAGGGTCACGCCACAGGTCCAGCCGTTCGCGCAGCCGCTGCAACAGGGCGAGCAGGATGTCGTCGCGATCCGTCGTGGTCGCGTGCTCGAGCAGCAAGGACGTCGCGGTCGGGACGGGACGTTCGTCCGCCGTGAGCGACACGTTCAGACCCAACCCGATCACCGCGGCCGGGCCGGTCGACGTCTCGACCCGCTCCACGAGGATTCCGCACAGTTTTCGCCGGTCGCCGACGAGGACGTCGTTGGGCCACTTCAGACCTGCCCCGACGCCTACCTCTCGGGCCAGATCGACGACGGCGAGGCCCGCCACCAGTGGGAGCCACGGCCAGCGGGCGGGCGGCACCTCGGTCGGACGGATCAGCACGGAGACGGCGATGCCGGACAACGGCGGGATCGTGAAACTGCGATCGAGCCGTCCGCGGCCGGCCGTCTGCCGGTCGGTCGTGTGGACGGTCCACTCCGGCGCCCCGTCGCGGGCCGCGGCCGCGAGGGCGGCATTCGTGCTGGCGGTCTCGGCCGCGACCTGCACGTGGAATCCGGGAGCTCCCGCCCGGAGTCGTTCGGTGTCCAGGGGCGCACGAGTGGGTTGCTGCACGGCTCCACCTTGGCACAGGCCTGATCTCGATACGCGCCTCGCTGCGCTCGCCGAGCTAGCGTATCGAGATCACGGCAGCGTCCCTTCCTGCGGTCCCCGGATCTGCTGCGGATATGGTGTCGCCATGACCGAAGCCCTGCCTGACGTCCCGCTGGAAGAGCACCCCGAGCTCCACACCACCGCCGGGAAACTTGCCGATTTCGAGCGCCGCCACCACGAGGCGACCGTCGAGGTGGCCGATCGTGCGGCCGAGAAGCAGCACAAGCGTGAGCGTCAGAGTGCTCGCGAACGGATCGAGCAGTTGCTCGACGAGGGCTCGTTCGTCGAGCTCGACGCACTGGCGCGCCACCGGGCCACCGCGTTCGGTCTGGACAAGAACCGGCCGCTGGGCGATGGCGTGATCACCGGCTACGGCACGATCGACGGCCGTCAGGTGTGCGTCTTCAGCCAGGACTTCAGCATCTTCGGCGGCAGCCTCGGCGAGGTGTACGGCGAGAAGATCACCAAGGTCATGGATCTGGCGACC
>CAYYQO010000365.1:0-2012 GCA_964473845.1 uncultured Aeromicrobium sp. | reverse complement strand
CCGACCGACTGGGTGGCCTACACGAACCTCATGACCGAGTCGAAGGCCGTGGCCCTGCTGGCCGAGGGTCAGACGGTCCCGGTGCTGTCCCAGGGTCAGGTCGGCGAGGTCATCCTCGACCGTACGGGCTTCTACGCCGAGTCCGGCGGCCAGAACGCCGACGCGGGCGTCCTGCGCTGGGACGGCGGCACGGCCGAGGTGCTGGACGTCCAGCGACCCATCCGCGGGCTCGTCGTCCACCAGGTCCGGGTGCTGGAAGGCGAACTCACCACCGGCCAGGACCTGTCGGCCGAGGTCGACCACAACTGGCGGGTCGGGGCTCGCCAGGCGCACTCGGGCACGCACGTCGTGCATGCGGCCCTGCGTGAGGTGCTCGGCCCCACGGCGCTGCAGTCCGGTTCGTACAACCGTCCCGGCTACCTGCGTCTGGACTTCGGCTGGAACAGCGCGCTCGATCCCGAGCAATTGCACCGGGTCGAACACGTCTCGAACCGGGCCCTGCGCGAGGACCTGCAGGTTTCACAGCACTGGATGAGCCTGCCGGAGGCCAAGGAGTTCGGCGCCCTCGCGTTGTTCGGCGAGACCTACGGCGAGCAGGTGCGCGTCATCGAGATCGGCGGCCCCTGGTCCCGCGAGCTGTGCGGTGGAACGCACGTCGAGCGATCCAGTCAGATCGGCACGGTCGTCCTCACGTCCGACTCGTCGGTCGGCGCCGGCAACCGCCGCGTCGAGGCGCTCGTGGGCATCGAGGGCTTCGAGTACCTGGCCCGCGAACGTGACCTGGTGCAGCAACTGACCGACGTGCTCAAGGCCAAACCCGAGGACGTGCCCACGCGGGTCCAGGACCTCGTGTCCCGCCTCAAGGCCACCGAGAAGGAACTCGAGAAGTTCAGGACGGCTCAATTGCAGGGTGCCGCGGGCGACATCGCCGAGGGTGCGCAGGACGTTGACGGCATCGCCTTCGTCGGCCACCGTGCCGAGGGCGTCGGGGGCGGCGACGTGCGACAGCTGGCGCTCGACGTGCGGGGCCGGATCCAGGATCGTCCCGCCGTGGTCGTCGTGATCGGCACGGCCGGCGACAAGCCGTCCGCCGTGGTGGCGCTCAACCCGGCCGCGATCGATCGTGGGCTCTCCGCCCAGCAGCTCATCGGCGTGGTGGGAGACAAGATCGGCGGTCGCGGTGGCGGCAAGGCCGACGTCGCCCAGGGCGGCGGTACGGACCTCGCGGGCATCGATGCGGCCTTCTCCGCCGTACGGGAGGCCCTGCGCGGATGACCTGGCGCAAGGGCCGCCGACTCGGCGTCGACGTGGGCGATGCCCGCATCGGCGTGGCGTCGTGCGATCCCGACGGCCTGATCGCCACACCGGTCGAGACCGTGCGGGCGGGGGACGGAGCCCTGGCTCGGCTCGCGGCACTCGTCGAGGAGTACGAAGCGTTCGAGGTCGTCGTGGGTCTGCCGTTGGGCATGTCGGGCCGTGAGGGTCCCGCCGCGGTCAAGGTGCGAGCCTTCGCCGCCGACCTCGCCCGGGCGATTCCGGGTGTTTCGGTACGGTTGATCGATGAACGACTCTCGACCGTGGCGGGTCAGGCGCAGTTGCATGCGAGCGGACGGACGACGAAATCGTCCCGATCGGTCATCGACCAGGCGGCTGCCGTGGTGATCCTGCAGTCGGCCATCGACGCCGAGCGGACGCGAGGAACGGCACCGGGTGAACTGGTCACGTCGACGGAGGAGACTGACGCATGAGTGACAACGGTGACAGCGGACTGGACATGCTGGCCGGGCCCGAAGAGCCCCGGCCGTCCCGTCCCGGCTCGCGCCGCAAGGAAGAGCCCAAGAAGAAGTCACCGTGGAAGAACCTGCTGGCTCTTGCCGCGATCATCGCGATCCTGATCGGTGCCTACGTCGTGGTGACGAAGGCGATGGACCGGCTCGGCGGGGTCGAGGACTACACCGGCATGGGCACCGGCACGGCCGAGGTCGTGATCCCGGCCGGCTCGAACGGCCTGC
>CAYYQO010000364.1:0-2025 GCA_964473845.1 uncultured Aeromicrobium sp. | reverse complement strand
TGTCGTTGTACCAACCCAGCGACTTCTTCGGATGGCGCCAGCGGCCCTTCATGGCATTGCGCGCCTCCTGGTGGGTGGCGTCGCCGGCCTTCTCCGCTTCCTTGAGGTGGCGGTCCTGCGCCTGGATCACGTCATCGGCACTCTCGCCGTGGTGCTCGAGGTCGCAGGGTCCGCCCAGTTGGCGGCAGGTCATGGTCTTCATGGTTCCTCCTGATGCATGTGGCTCTGTACTTGGTTGACGATGGGAACGTCGCAGGTGTGACCGGATTCTGAGGATCAGTCCAACTGGTCGGCGCCGTCGCGGCGAGTGACCCGGGCGAGGACGTCCGGATCGGCACGGAACGTGATGGCTCGGACGACCCCGTCCTGCACCGTGAAATCGAACAGGACCATGGCGCGCCCGCGGTTGAACCAGGCTGCTCCGGGCCGGTCGTCCACGTAGGTCGAGAGCGCGGCCTGGGCGCTGCCGTTGAAGAACTCGGCGACCTCGCGCCGTCCCTCGATCCGCTCGGGAGTGCCCATCAGGATCGCGGCCGGGTCGGCGCTCACGCTGACGTCCGGTGCGAGGGTTCGCAGGAGTCGGTCGAAGTCACCTTCGCGAGCGGCCGACATGAACGCGTCGACGACCTCCCAGTCGGCGAGTTGGTCCTCGGAGGCCGGTTGCGTGACCTTGGCGCGGGCTCGCGAAGCGAGTTTCCGCGCTGCGGCCGGGTTGGTGTCGAGGACCGCCGCGATCGTGGGGAACTCGAATCCGAAGCTGTCGTGCAGGACGAAGGCGACCCGTTCGCGCGGCGAGAGCCGGTCCAGCACGAGGTGCAGGGCGATGCCCACCGAGTCCGCCAGGGCGACTTCGTCGGCGGGGTCCGGACCATCGGCCGTGTCCGCGATCTCCTCGACGGGGACCGGAGTACGTGCCCGCAGTCGGTCCAGGCACAGCCGCATCGTCACGGTCGTGAGCCAGCCGGGCAGGTTCGTGATGTCGGCGGCCGTCGAGTCGAGCCGCAGCCACGCCTGCTGGACGACGTCCTCAGCCTCGGCATGGTCGGACAGCACGCGCGTCGCCAGGGCGATCAGGCGTGGCCGTTCCGCCTCGAAGGATTCATCGGGAAGGGAGTTCATCGGGCACCTCGCTGGGATCAGTTTCCCTGATGACGTGCCGGAGTCGCGAAGTGTGACCGAATCGGCTCCGCCCGCCACGCGGTGCTGTCAGGATGGCGAGATGGTCGACGGTGAGATCCAGCCCCGGGGTGCCGACGCGAACAGGGTTGCCTTGTTGGTCGCCGTCGCCACGAGCGCTACGTACGCGGTCTGGTCACTTGCGTGCAGTCTCGGGTTCCTGTTCGGAGAAGATGAGGTGGCCGGGGGGATCGCCTTCGGCCTTCAACTGACACCAATGCTTCTGCTGATCATCGCGATCAGTCTGCTGCTGGGAGCGTGGCCGGCCGTGCTGGGCATGGCAGCACTGCGCGGACGGCGGGTGGGTCGGCGCCGCTTCCTGTGGTGGCTCGCGGCTGCGGCCTTCCTCGGCTGGGCGGCTGCGATCGCCCCCGACGGGGGAACGGCGTTATTCGGTTTCTATGCCAATCTCGCGGTGGGACTGTCGGCTGCCGCAGTTGCGCTGACGCTGCCGCGTAACCGAGGTGCCGATCCAGCGGCCTGACGCGCCGGCGGTGAAGTGGTGTCGTCAACCCACGTACGGCGGGGTCTTCCCCATCTCGATCCGGGCGATCGTGCGGCGGTGGACGGCGTCGGGTCCGTCGAGGATGCGCAGGACGCGGGCCCAGGCGTAGAAGTAGGCCAGCGGGGTGTCGTCGCTGACGCCGGCGCCGCCGAAGACTTCGATGGCGCGGTCGATGACGGCTGTCGCCATGGCGGGAGCGCTGACCTTGATGGCACTGATCTCGCTGAGCGCTCCCTGGGCACCGTACTGGTCGATCTTCCAGGCGGCGTCGAGGACGTGCAGTCGGGCTTGGTCGATGTCGATGCGCGACTGGGCGATGAGGTCCTGGACGTTGGCGTAGTCGG
>CAYYQO010000363.1:0-2027 GCA_964473845.1 uncultured Aeromicrobium sp. | reverse complement strand
CGAACCCGAGATCAACCCGCTGGGAAGCCTACCAAGGGCGACCCGAGATCAGGTCGGCCGCTGTCCGAACGGTGAGATCGGCAGATCAGCCGCGCGAGACCTTGACGGTCTCTCCTGACGGCGTCCAGACATTGTTCGACATCGAGGGGACCGAGGTCGACGGCGCAATCACGGCGCATCCTGCGTGTTTGGTCTGGGTGCGGGTGAAGGTGTTGTCCGTGACGGTGAGTCCGCTGATGGGGCCATAGCTCTTCGGTGCGATGTTGATCGAGCAGGCGCCTCCGCCGATCACATTCCTGCGCAAGGTGACCTGGGCGATCCTGCCCGCGTCCTGACCCAGCATCACTGCTGCGCTGTGAGAGCCCCGCAGCGTCGTGCCTTCGATCGTGATGTTGGATCCGGAGACGATCTGGATGTTGTCGTCGTGGGTGGGCTTGCCGCCCCAGTTGGGGTCGTTCTCCCAGTGGATGTTGCTGTGGAAGTCGGAGTCCTTGATGGTGACGTTGCCGGCGCCGTGAATGTGGACCTGGTCGACGACCGAGTGGATCTCGACGCGATTGAGGGTGAAGCCCCAGCCCATGACGCCATTGGTGTCAGTGTTGTCGTGGTCGGAAAATATCTCGGTGTCCTGGATCAGTACGCCGGGCGACTTGGTGTTGACGACGCCGCTGGTGTTGGGTTTCTGGGCGCGGATCCGGGAGTTCTTGATCGTGACGTTGGCGGCCTTGATGCTGACGCGTCCGAAGATCTCCATGTTCGAGATCACGGTCCCGGGCTTGGTGATGGTCAGATCGCCGTAGTGTGGCGTCAGCTTCGCCGCATCCGAGACGCCGGGTCCGCCGGAGTGAGTCGCGTCGTCGGTCGTCGGTGAAGGTGCGGGCTTCGGCTTCGGTGCGGGCGACGTGCGCTTGGTCGCGCCAGCAGACGACGGGACGACGTAGCCCGTGACGGTGACCCTTGCCGCAGTGCGGGCGGTCGTGCGCAGGCGTACGTGCTGCGCGCCCTTGAGGGGAACGACGGTGGTGGTCGTCTGGGACCGTCCCTTGGTGCTGATCGCACGGACCGTCTTCTTGCAGGCGCTCGAGCGATCGCGGGTCGAGCACACGGTGATCGTGCCGGACTTGCGAACTCCCCACGTCTTGACCTTGAGGACCACGGCGGTCGCGTTGGCCGGAACGCGGGCCAACCGGATCGTCGGTTGCCGACGCGGTGAGAGTCCGCGCAGGGTCTTCGATCCACTGCCGGCTCGCAGCCGAGGCGCCGTGGTCGAGTTGCTGAATCCGACGGACCGAGCCACGACCTTCGCCTTGGCCGAACTGCGGATCACCGCGCGCCCGTTGGCATTGAGGGGAACGAAGACCGTCCGGACGACCGGGCCCTTGCGGCTGACCTTGATCCGGGCGTTCGTGGGGCATGAGCGGCCGCAGACGCGGACAGTGCCGCCGGCCTTCACGTGGGTGACCTGCACGGACAGGTAGGCGCCGCGGGCTCCGCGGGGCGCGCGGGTCGAGAACGCCTTGCGGGTGCCGGGGCGCACGGATGAGGCCACGGCGGTCGCTGAGGAGGAGGCCGTGAAGGTCGTCGAACTCGGCGTGACGGCTGCCGCAGCGGTGTGGGGAGCCATGAGCCCAGTGGTGACAGCAGAGGCCGTGAACGCCGCAGCGATGCAATGACGCCATCGTCGATGCGACATGCAGCCTCCGCTTCCGGGCAAAAGGAGCGCCTTGATGACGCTCGGGTCTGCCCAAAAGGTTAAGTCACATAAGTAACACGAACAACTTAAACAACAGAAGTAACTTTCAGTGACACGGAATTCTCCACTACTGCGGGTGAACCATGAGCGTGGAAGGGCCGCAGGAGCGTGTGCGAAATCACACTCGGGACGAGTGGTCAGTGGCGCGAGTCGGTCGAGCCGGCGGGGATTGACCGCGCGCTCAGAAGGGGCCGCGGCCCCAGCGGCCGCGTCGGCCGTCACGCAGGGCGCCCCACACCGATCGCACGATGGCGACCGGGTGGAGGAACTGGCG
>CAYYQO010000362.1:0-2033 GCA_964473845.1 uncultured Aeromicrobium sp. | reverse complement strand
CAGCCTGAACCCCGAAGGATCACGCACCGCTACACCACTTCCGGGGACTTGACCGACCAGACCAACCGTGCCGGGCAGTGACACGGCCGTCGTGTCGCACCGGTGGCGCACGATGGTGGGGGAGCCCGAGAGGAGACGCTGATGGCCGGCAACATCGCCAAGCGAACGAATGGGAAGTGGCGCGCCCGCTACCGAGACGAGTCCGGGAAGGAGCACGCCCGCCACTTCCTGCGGAAGATCGACGCACAGATCTGGCTCGACGAGCAGACCTCGCGCCTGCTCGCGGGCACCCACGTTGCGCCGAAGCACGCGAAGATCACGGTGGGGCAGTGGTGCGACACCTGGCTCGACGGGTACCGAGGCAACCGGGAGTCCACCGTCCGGCAGGCCGCGACCCACATCAAGAGGATCAAGGCCGCCTTCGGCGCGATGCCGCTCGGGTCGGTGCGGCCGTCGCATGTGCGGACGTGGTGTGCCCAACTCGCCGCGGAAGGCTTGGAGGACTCGTACGTCTACGCGCTCCACGCCCGGCTGGCTCAGGTGTTCGCCGACGCCGTCCACGACGGCCTCGTCGCGAAATCACCCTGCTCGAGACGGACATCGCCGGGTGCCGGCAAGCAGCGGCCCTACGTCTGCACCACCGAACAGATGTGGGCGCTGCACGACGCGTTCCCCGAACGGTTGCGCGCGGCGGTGCTGCTCGGGGCTTTCGCCGGATTGCGTGACGCCGAGGTCTGCGGCCTTCGGGTCGGCGACATCGACTTCATGCGGGGCATCATCAATCCGGCGGTCCAATACCCCGCGCAACCCTTGAAGACCGACGCCTCGAGGGCGGGGCTGCCGATCCCGCAGAGCCTCGCGCTGGCACTGTCGGCCCACGTCGCACAGTGGTCAGCCGAGGGCTCCGTCTTCGTCAACGAATGGGGCGACCAACTCGCCCCGTGGACGATGCAGAGGGCGATCCGTGCAGCACGGGCGAAGGTGCCGGGTCTGCCGCCAGACTTTCGGTTTCACGACCTGCGGCACTATCTCGCCAGCATGCTGATCGCCAGCGGGGCCGACGTGAAGGTCGTCCAAGCTCGCCTACGGCACGCCTCGGCAAAGACGACGCTGGACACCTACGCCCACCTGTGGCCCGACTCCGACGAGTCGACCCGCTCGGCCATCGACGCGGTGATGATGGCGAGGCTCAGAGCGTTTCGGGAAGCAGCGTGAACGTGTCGACGTGACGAGGACGCACGGCGGTGAAGTGGCGGCGGTCGAGTGTCGCCACTTCGGTGATGCCCAACCGCTCCGCGATCGCGATGACCGAGGCGTCCGTGGCGCCGAGAGGCATGTCGACGTACTGCTCGGTGAGTTCCGCCATGCGCCGGTAGTCGGCACGAGTGAGGTCGACGAGCTCGAAGCCGCCGTCGGCTACGCCTTGGAGGAACTGAACCTCGATCTCAGGGCCGACTCGCTCGCTCAGGAGGTAGCCGACCTCGGCCGTGACGGTCGCCGGTAGCAGCATGCGGCGGTTCGCCAGGCGAAGCCCGGTGAAGAGCTGCGACGAAGCGTGGAAGTGTTCGTCGTTCTCAGTGGCAGCGGCGACGATCGGGCCGGTGTCAAAGAGAATCACCGAGAATCGCGCCCGAAGCCCTCAAGGTGTTGGGGATTGGTCGAGAGGTCGGTGATGCCGTCCTTGGCGACGCCAGCGCCGATCCACGCGAATGCCTTGTCGCCAGGAACGACTCGGGGGGCCGTGCGCTGACGCACGTCAGTCAGCACCTGCTCGACCTGCGCCTCGGGGAGGGAGTCGATCAGGTGGTGCAATTCGTCGCGGATTTCGGACACGCCTCCAGTCTAGGCGACGGCTCGGACAACCGGGTGGAGTCGAATTTCGCGTGCCGCCGTCGGTCCGCAGCGACATTCTTGCGGACTTTTTGCGGACCAGGGGGAACGAAACCGGCCCCCGATCCCGCGTTTCCGCAGGTCAGGGGCCGGTTGGCTGGGCCGAACGACTCAGATGTCGTAGTACAGCTCGAACTCGTGCG
>CAYYQO010000361.1:0-2037 GCA_964473845.1 uncultured Aeromicrobium sp. | reverse complement strand
GTTTCGCCGACGAGGCGACCGTGCGCCGATTGGCCCAGCGGCTCGCGGCGTCGACCGGCCGCCGCCTCGACGACGCGTCGCCCTGGGTCGACGGCCGGTTGGCGGACGGGACGCGACTGCACGCGATCCTGTCGCCGATCGCCCGCACCGGGACCGCCATCTCGTTGCGCATACCGCCGCGGCGTCCCTTGCCGTTGACCGAACTGGAACGCCGGGGATCGGTGGCTCCGATCATGGGAGAAGCCCTGCGTGAACTCGTCGACGCGCGCCGCAGCTTTCTCGTCACGGGAGGGACGGGGTCGGGAAAGACCACGATCCTGGCGGCCTTGCTCGAACTCGTGCCGGCGACCGAGCGGATCGTGGTCGTCGAGGATTCCGACGAACTGCGGCCGTCCCACCCGCACGTGCTGGGCCTCGTGGCACGCCCCGCGAACATCGAGGGCGCCGGTGCGGTGGTGCTGCGCGACCTCGTACGTCAGGCGCTGCGCATGCGCCCGGATCGCATCGTGGTCGGCGAAGTGCGCGGCGCCGAGGTCGTCGACCTGCTGGCCGCGCTCAACACGGGTCACGAAGGCGGGTGTGGGACGGTCCACGCGAATGCCCCCGAGGACCTACCGGCCCGGCTCGAGGCGCTGGGCATCGCGGCCGGGCTCAGCCGTGAAGCGGTCCACGCCCAGGCCGGCGCCGCGCTGGACGCGTTGGTGCACGTCGTGCGCCACGGCGACGGTCACCGAGAGGTTGCCGACCTGTCCGACATCGTGGCGGATCCGCAGGGCCGGTTGACAGTCCGGCCTCGGCTCCGGGTCCGGCACGGGCGGGTCGTCGGGGCGTGAGTCTGCTCGCCGCCGCCCTCGTCGTCGCGACCGTCCTCGTGTGGAGGCCGCCCTGGTCCTGGGTCCGGGTGCGGATCATGGGTATCCGTCCGTGGCGGCCGAGCCGCCGTGCGCTGCCGGCCGTCGCCGGCGTGCTGGCCGGCGCCAGCCTCATCGCGCTGCCTCCTGCGCCGACCACCATCGCGTGGATGTCGCTGGCGGTCGCGGCCACCGCGTGGCATCGGGTTCGTCGCGCGCGGGAGCGGCGCGCCGAGTCGCGGCGCGCCGAGCAGGCCCAACTGGTGATCGATCTGCTGGTGACCGAGCTGCGCAGCGGAGCCCTGCCGGCGTCGGCCGTCGAGCGACTGGCCGACGAGGTCGACGGCATGAGTCAGGTCGCCGCCGCAGCAGCGTCGGGCGGCGACATCGGTGCGGCGCTGGTCGCGGCGGGACGACGGCCCGGAGCGTCGGCGTTGGCGACGATCGGGCACGCGTGGGCCGTCTCGGAAGCGTGTGGAGCGCCGTTGACCTCGGTGTTGGAACAGGTCCGCGAGACCGCGCGCGAGGACCGCGAACTCCAGCGCGAACTGATGTCGGGCGTGGCGCCGGCCCGGGCCACCGCCACGATGATGGTCGCGATGCCGCCGCTCGGGCTCGCTCTCGGTGCCGGGCTGGGCGTCGACCCGGTCTCGGTGGTGTTGACCACCTTGCCCGGCTCCCTGTGCGTCTCCGCCGGAGTGGGGTTCGCGATCGCGGGCGTGCTGTGGATCGACCGCATCGCCGACCGAGCGACGGCGACCGGGTGACGTCCGCGATTCTGGTGACGCTCGCGGTGCTCGTGGCGGCGCCGGGCTCGCCGAGGCGTCGCCTGCGTCGCGTCCTCGGGAGCCATCGGGCGGTGAAGCTGGACCTCGGACTGACGGCGGCCGCGCTGGTGCCTCTGCTGGCACTGCTGCTGTTCGGTCCGGTGGGATTCGTCGTGGGGCTCGTCGCGGCGCCGCTCGCGCGCCGCCAGGTCACCGCGTTGGAGTCCTCGCGAGACCGACGACGCTCGGCCGAGCTCGTCCGTCAGTTGCCGCTCGCGCTCGATCTCGTGGCGGCAGTCCTGGCCGTGGGGCGGTCGCCGCAGGAGGCGATGCGGATCGTCGCGGCCAGCACGCCGCCTCCATTGGGGGACGAACTCACCACCGTCGCGCACCGGGTCCGGCTGGCGGCCGACTCCACG
>CAYYQO010000360.1:0-2062 GCA_964473845.1 uncultured Aeromicrobium sp. | reverse complement strand
TGAGCCGGACGCGCTCGCGGCAACCGTTCCACTTTTGGTACGCGTTGCACGCTTCTCGCGCGGAGAAGCGTGGATCCCGTACCAAAAGTGGAACGGGGCGAGGTGGAACGGGCGAGGTGGAACGGGGGCTGCGAGGGAACTCAGGGCAGGAACGGGCGCGCCACGAAGTAGAACGTCGCGGCGACGAGGGCGGCGGCCGGCATCGTGATGACCCAGGCGACCACGATGCTCTTGGCCACGCCCCAGCGGACGGCGCTGAACCGCTTGGTGGCACCGGCGCCCATGATCGCCGAGGTGATCGTGTGCGTCGTCGACACGGGCGCGTGCAGGCCGATCGCCATGACGTAGAGCACGCTGGCGGCGGTGGCCTCGGCCGCGAAGCCCTTGGGCGGGTCCAGTTCGATGATGCGCCGGCCGAGCGTACGCATGATGCGCCAGCCACCGGAGTAGGTGCCTGCCGCGATCGCGCTGGCCGCGGCGATGATCACCCACATGGGGACGTCGTCGCCGGTGTGGAACCCGCCGGCGATGAGCGCCAGGACGATGATGCCCATCGTCTTCTGGGCGTCCTGCAGGCCGTGGCCGAGCGCCATACCGGCTGCGGACACCGTCTGGGCGAGTCGGAACCCACGATTCACCTTCGACGGTCGGGCCCGCCGGAAGATCCACATGATCGCCGTCATCAAGGCGAAGGCCCCGATGAAGCCCAGGGCGGGGCTCAGGATCATCGGGATGGCGACCTTGTCGATGAGGGTCTCCCACCGGACGACCGTGGCGGAGGCGACGCCGGCACCGACGATGCCACCGATCAGGGCGTGCGAGGACGACGACGGAATCCCGAAGTACCACGTGATGAGGTTCCACGTGATCGCGCCGATGAGCGCCGCGAGCACGATCGTCAGGGCATGGGCTCGATCGGCGGCACTGGCCGTGACGTCCGGGTCGATGCCGATGATGCTCTGGATGGTCTTGGCCACCCCGACGCCCAGCCAGGCCCCGACGAAGTTGAGGAGCGCCGCCATCGCCAGGGCGACACGGGGGGTGAGCGCACGCGTCGACACCGAGGTGGCGATCGCGTTCGCGGCGTCGTGGAAACCATTCGTGTAGTCGAACACGAGGGCAATCACGACGACCGTGATCACCATGACGGTGACGAGGTCCACTCAGGACTCCTTGACGGCGATCTGCTCGACCGTGTTGGCGACCGACTCGAGCGCGTCGATCGCGTGCTCGACGGCCTCGACGATGTCCTTGAGCTTGAGCACCTGCATGGCCTTGTAGTTGCCGTCGAACAGATCCGCCAGGATCCGCCGGTGGTTGCGGTCGCCCTCGTTCTCGAGGCGGTTGATCTCGATCCAGAACTCGTCGAGGTCCTTCATCGTGCGCAACCGGGGCATCGCCTCGGCGGTCAGCGCGCAGGCGCGCTGCAGCACCTCGACCTGGCCGGCGAAGGCGTCGGGGAACTCGGAGACGCCATAGAGGTGGGCGCTCTCGACGACTTCCTCCATGTAGTCCATGACATCGTCCAGACCACTCGCGAGATCGTAGATGTCCTCGCGGTCGAACGGCGTGATGAACGTGCTGTTCACGAGCTTGATGATCGCGTGGGTCGTGTCATCGGCAGCGTGTTCGGCGTCGTTCATCAGAGCGGCCAGTTCGGCCTTGTCGGCCTCGGGATCGAGCAGTCGGGCAACGATGCCGGCGCCGATCACCAAATGGTTGGCCGACTCGGCGAAAAGGTCGTAGAACGACGACTCGACGGGTCGAATGCGAAAGCGCACGCGGGACTCCTCGGCAGGGCGGCAGGCAGAACTCTTGCCATGGTAGGTGTTGGCGGATCATTGCCGCCAACCGAGCCGGTTCAGGCGTCGTCGTCGACGCCGAGCAGGCCGTCGATCTCGGCCTGGGTCAGCTTGGCCGGAGCTCCGGAAGCGGCGATCATGAGGCGTGAGGTCAGCTCGATCTCGGCCAGCGCGTCGTCGTCGCGCAGCCGATCGTCAAGGGGTTCGCTCGTGCGTTCACCGGGAGGATGCAATGCCACATACCGAGCGTACGCGGAACA
>CAYYQO010000359.1:0-2085 GCA_964473845.1 uncultured Aeromicrobium sp. | reverse complement strand
CACTACGTGTGGCTCGCCGGCGAGGCCCGCGCCAGCCGAGCCGTGCGCAAGCACGTGCGCCGTGGACTGGGCTGGCCGCAGGCCTCGTTCTACACCTGCGGCTACTGGCAGATCGAGGCGGAGAAGTGGAACGCCCGGTACGAGGAAGTGGCTGAGCAGATCCAGGAGAAGGCACGCAAAGCCTATGAGCGCGCCGGCGAGGACGAGGGTGCGTATCTCGACGAACTCGATGAGATCTACGAGTCCGTCGGCCTCTGACCGGCGGAGTTCAGCGGCTCAGGCCGCTCAACTGCTGGCAGCCCCGATCCGCCAGTAGCCGACGAAGTTGATCCGGTTCTTCGGTACGCCGATCGAGACCAGGTGCCGGCGCGTGCCCTGGACGAGTGCTTGCTCACCGACCACGAAGGCGTGAAGTCCGCTGAGGTCCACGGCCGTGGTCAGCGCGGCTTCGAGCGCCGTGGCGCCGGGGACGTCTTCGGCGTTGCGGCTCAGCCAGCGCACCTCTACGCCCTCGGGATGGGTCAGCTCGAAGGTGTCGTCGAGCGACGGGACCTCGAGGATCGCGGTACCGATGGCCGTGGGAGGCAGATCGGCCAGGATGCCGGCGACCGCCGGAACCCCGGTCTCGTCAGCGACGAGGAAGACGTTGTCGCTGCCCTGGTCGGGATTGAACGCGATGCCCTCGTCGGCGATCGCGACGACGTCGCCGGGACCGCACGTCTCGGCCCAGGTCGCAGCCGGCCCTGCCGTCCCGTCGGCGGCGCTGCCGTGCAGCACGAAGTCGACGTCCAACTCGGGTCCCGTGGCGCCGACGGAGCGGAACGCCCGGACCGTGTAGTTGCGCAGGACGGGTCGCTCACCCTTGTCGATCCGCAGGTACCGGAGGTAACCGCGCAGATTGATCTTGTCGGGAACTCGGTCCAGGGCCGCGTCGCTGCCGGTGGGGATGAAGAGCCGGAACCATTGGTCCCAGCCCATCGGGACGAACTGGTCGATGTCGCCCCCGCCCAGCGTGACTCGCTGGAAATGCGGCGAGATGCGTTCGCTGCGCACCACCTCGAGCTTGATCAGTTGCTGCTTCTCCGGCTTGACCAGTGTGCTTGCCCGTGCCATCTCCACCCCTCGTCACCTGCGATGCAATTAGGCTAGCCTACCCAACTCGGAACGGTGCCTTGGCGCGGAGAAAGTTTCCCCGGTGAACCGGGGAAACCGTCACAGGACAAGGAAAGCTTTCCACCATCAGTGATGGATTCCCCGGTTCACCGGGGAATCCTCGTCCGGGTCACGCGACGAAAGACGTCGGCCGCGCGGGTGTGAACAACAGTGGCATCCCGGCCTCGGCCGGTGTCCGGTTGCCCTTGCGGTGATTGCAGCGCAGGCAGGCGGCGACGGCGTTCTCCCAGGTCAGCGCCCCGCCGCGCGACCGCGGGATGACGTGGTCGACCGTCTCGGCCGACCCGCCGCAGTAGGCACAGGCCTTGTCGCGGGCCTTGATCGCGGTCTTGGTGCACAGGTGCGAGCGGCGATACATCCAGCGCGTCACGACGTACCGGACCAGCCGCAGCACCTTGGGTTTGGGAAACGGGCCGAAGGCCTCGTCGTGGGATTCCTCGATCACCGCGACCTTGCGCACGAGCATCTTGATCGCGTGGTGGATGGACACGCGCTGCAGTGGTTCGTAGCTCGCGTTGAGCACCAAGACGTCGCCTGCGGTCATGGGCGTGCCCCTTTCCGCTACGAAGCGTAACCGTATTCGCTGCGATACCGGGAGCATCTCTCGCCGAAACGTGTTGGTCACGTTCCGCCCCTATGGTGGAACGGTGACCGATGCCCAACTCTTCGACGGATACGGACCGGTCGCCGGCTACGACGAGATGTACGGCGACGACGGAGTCCGGGATCTGTACGCGGCCGTGTACGCGGCCTTCGAGAAAATGCCGTCGTCCGAGGTGCGCCAACGCGCGGACGGGCTCGCTTCGTCCTACCTAGAACAGGGGATCACGTTCGGGGTCGCGGGCGAGGAACGACCCTTCCCGCTCGACATCGTGCCGCGCATCATCGAGGCCGACGCGTGGGACCACGTCG
>CAYYQO010000358.1:0-2097 GCA_964473845.1 uncultured Aeromicrobium sp. | reverse complement strand
TGATGTACGACACGATCGAGCAGAAGAAGTCGGTGCGCAAGCTCTACACCGAGGCTCTGGTCGGCCGTGGCGACATCACGCTCGAGGAGGCCGAGGAAGCGCTCAAGGACTACCAGAAGCTGCTCGAACAGAACTTCGCCAAGGTCAAGCAGGCTGAGCACGACACGGCCTACTCGCGCACGCCGGACTACCCCGAGAAGCCGTTCGACAACATCTTGGTCACGTCCGTCACGCCGGACACGCTCAAGGCCGTGTCGGACGCGTACACGAACGTTCCCGAAGGCTTCACGGTCCACCCCAAGGTGCTGCCGCAGCTCCAGCGCCGGGCCGCGTCCATCACCGCGGGCCCGATCGACTGGGGCACCGGCGAGATCATTGCGATGGGCTCGCTGCTGCTGGAGGGCCGTCCGGTCCGCCTCGTCGGTCAGGACTCCCGCCGCGGCACGTTCACGACCCGCTTCGCCACGATCATCGATCGCAAGAACGGTGACGAGTGGACCCCGCTGCAGCACGTGGGCGAAGACCAGTCGACGTTCTTCGTCTACGACTCGCTGCTGAGCGAGTACGCCGCACTCGGGTTCGAGTACGGCTACTCGGTCGCGCGCCCCGAGGCGCTGACGATGTGGGAGGCCCAGTTCGGCGACTTCGTCAACGGTGCCCAGTCGGTCATCGACGAGTACATCAGCGCCGGCGAGACCAAGTGGGGCCAGAAGTCCGGCGTCGTGCTGCTGCTGCCGCACGGCCACGAGGGCCAGGGCCCCGACCACTCGTCGGGTCGTATCGAGCGCTTCCTCACGCTCGCCGCCAACGACGAGATCACGATCGCGCAGCCCTCGACGCCGGCATCGTACTTCCACTTGTTGCGTCGTCAGAACCTCGAGGCCGAGCACCGTCCGCTCATCGTCTTCACGCCGAAGTCGATGCTGCGCAACAAGCTCGCCACGAGCCAGCCCGACGATTTCACCTCAGGCAAGTTCCTCCCGGTGATCGGCGACGATGCCGTGGATCCGAGCAAGGTCGAGCGCGTCATCTTGTGCTCGGGCAAGATCGCGTGGGACCTGTTCACGGAGCGCAAGAACCGCGAGGGCGACAACGCGACGACCGCGGTCCTGCGGCTCGAGCAGCTCTACCCGCGGCCGTTGGACGAGATCAAGGCCGAACTGGCCACGTTCTCGAACGCGACGGAACTGCGTTGGGTCCAGGACGAGCCCGAGAACCAGGGCCCGTGGCCGCATGTCGCCCTACATCTGAAGGACGCCCTCGGCCTGCCGATGACGCACGTGACGCGACCCGAGTCGAGCGCACCGTCGGTCGGCTCGCACGCGGCCCACGTCGCGGAGTTCAAGGACCTGATGAACCGCGCATTCGCCTGATCGTCGGTCGAGTCCAGCATATGTACTTCACCGACCGTGGCATCGAGGAACTGACGGCCCGCCGGGGCGAGGAGGAAGTCTCCTTCGCCTGGCTGGCCGAACAGTTCTCGCTCTTCGTCGACCTCAACCCCGAGTTCGAGATCCCCGTCGAGCGGCTCGCCACGTGGCTCGCCCGCCTCGACGACGACGAGGACTAGCGGCGCACACCGGGCAAGAGTGTCTGTTGGCCACGGCGGCATTCTTGATGTCAGAGGACATGTCCACGAGTTGGCCTTCGCTCCCTTCGGGCAACGGTCGATCGTCACTGCGGCCATCGACGACAATTTTCGACGCACTGCCCGTCCAAGGTCAACCAACACCCACCTAGGGCTCAATAGCGAACTGCCCCGTGAGTCTTGTCTATGCACGAAAACTCAGACAAGCGTAGAATGCGTGTCCGAGCTCAGGAGGTTCTGCGATGCTTCAAGATGGCTTCTACGCGGCCGAGAGCGAATCACGCGCACGCAACCAGTGGCCAGGCGGCCCGTTGGGGCCCAAGCAGAGTTGGATTCCGCGCGCCCTCATCGCACGAATCGTCGCCATGGTACGGGGCAGGAAACCGGGTTGGGACGTTGATCCTGAGCCCGACACACCAGTTGGTTAGCCCGATTGAGGTTGGGAGCAAAGCGTGGATCCGAGCAAGGCCGACCTGGCCAAGTACTCGAACGCCACCGAACTGCGCTGG
>CAYYQO010000357.1:0-2102 GCA_964473845.1 uncultured Aeromicrobium sp. | reverse complement strand
GGGTTTCCTGTCACTGAACGTGGGTTGTGGACCACGTTCAGTGCGGGAGAACCCACTTAACCGGGGAATCCGCCCGCCGCTACCGTGGTGGGCATGAGCCGAGAAGACGGGCGGTCCCCCGACGAACTGCGACCCATCACGATCACCCGAGGCTGGTTGGACCATGCCGCCGGGTCGTGCCTCATCGAGTTCGGCAAGACCCGGGTGCTGTGCGCCGTCGCCGCCACCGAGGGCGTCCCGCGCTGGCGCAAGGGATCGGGCCTGGGCTGGCTGACGGCCGAGTACGCGATGCTGCCGCAGGCGACCCACGACCGCTCCCAGCGCGAGTCGGTCAAGGGCAAGATCGGCGGTCGCACCCACGAGATCAGCCGGCTCATCGGCCGGTCGTTGCGCGCGGCGGTCGACCTGTCCAAGCTCGGTGAGAACACGCTCGCGATCGACTGCGACGTCCTGCAGGCCGATGGCGGCACCCGCACCGCGGCGATCACCGGCGGTTACGTCGCCCTGGTCGACGCGATCGCGAACCTGCAGGAGCGCGGCGCGCTCAAGGGTGATCCGCTCGTCGACTCGATCGCCGCGATCAGCGTGGGCATCATCGACGGCACGCCCATGCTCGACCTGCCGTACGTCGAGGACGTGCGTGCCGAGACCGACATGAACGTCGTCATGACCGGCTCGGGCCGGTTCATCGAGGTGCAGGGAACGGCCGAGGGTGCTCCGTTCGACCGCGCCGAACTCGATGCGTTGCTGGATCTGGCGTCGTCCGGGTGTGCTGATCTGACCCGCCTGCAGGGTGAGGCGCTCGGGAAGTGACCCGCATCGTCCTGGCCTCGGGCAATGCCAAGAAACTGGCGGAATTGCGTCGGATTCTCGAACCGTTGGCCCCCGGCATCGAGGTGTTGGGCCTGGCCGATGTCGAACCGTACGACGAGCCCGCCGAGACCGAACCGACCTTCGAGGGCAATGCGCTGATCAAGGCGCGGGCCGCGGCGAAGGTCACGGGGTTGCCGGCGCTGGCCGACGACTCGGGGATCTGCGTCGACGCGCTGGGTGGCATGCCGGGTGTGCTGTCGGCGCGCTGGTCGGGCGTACCGAAGGACCAGGGCGGCGACGCGGCCAACAACCGACTGCTGTTGGCCCAGTTGGCCGACGTGCCCGGAGATCGCCGCGGAGCCGCGTTCCGCTGCGCGATGGCCTTCGTCCTGCCCGACGGCACCGAGATCGTCGAGACCGGCGAGATGCCCGGCCGGGTTCTGTTCGCCGAACGGGGCGAGGGCGGCTTCGGCTACGACCCGCTGTTCGCCGCCGACGGCCACGACGTCTCGACGGCCGAACTCTCGCAGAAGGACAAGGACGCGATCAGTCACCGCGGCCGGGCCCTGCGCGCGATCGCGCCGAAGGTCGCAGCGGCGCTCTCGCGAGCGTGACGGGTCGCTGACGTCCACGGATCGACCTACCGTGGAGGGCATGGCACTCGTGACCTTCAAGGACCTGGTGATCGACGTCGAGGATCCTGCCGCCGCGGCCGAACGCTGGGGCCGCTGGCTGCACCTGACGGGCGAGACCGACGAGGTCGGAGCCGTCCTGCGTGGCCGGGACCCCGGCCAGACGGTCTGGATCAATCCCGCGCCACCGAAGACCACCAAGAACCGAGTCCACCTCGACCTGCTGGCCCGTGATCTCAGCCGGTTCGAGCAGGCCACCGCCCTGTCGGCGCCGGGCCAGTTGCCGTGGACAGTGTTCCTCGACGCCGAGGGCCAGGAGTTCTGCGTCTTCGAGTCGGCCGACCGGCCCGAAGGGATCAAGGACGTGGTCATCCATGCCGCGGACCACGCCATGATCGCGCAGTGGTGGGCCGACGTGTTCGGGGCGACCTTCGGGACGGACGGTGAGTACTCGTGGGTCGACGACATCCCCGGTGCGCCGGTCGAGTCGTTCGACTTCGTGCCGGTCCCCGAGCCGAAGATCACGAAGAACCGCATCCATTGGGACGTGAAACTCGCCGGGGACGCGATGGTGGACGAGCTCGTGGCCCGCGGTGCGACCGTGGTGCTGCCGCCGGGCGACGACCGGCGCTGGACCGTCATGGCCGATCCGGAGGG
>CAYYQO010000356.1:0-2121 GCA_964473845.1 uncultured Aeromicrobium sp. | reverse complement strand
ACCGTCATCGTGATGGGCACGAACGACATCGTGAACGAGACGTACGGCCTGCACGTGCCGGGCCGCAACCCGCTCGTGCTGACCGCGCTCTCGTGGACCCTGCTGGCCGTTCGTGCCGCCGGCAAGGTCGTGATCGACGGTGTCTACAACGACGTCAAGGACGCCGACGGTTTCCTCGCCGAGGCCCGCCAGGGTCGCGAGATGGGCTTCGACGGCAAGACCTTGATCCATCCCTCGCAGGTCGATCCGGCCAACGAGGCGTTCGCCCCGAGCGACGCCGACATCGAGCGTGCCCGGGGCATGATCGCCGCGTTCGACGAGGCCGCCGCCCAGAAACTGGGCGTCGCCACGTTCAACGGCAAGATGATCGAGGAACTGCACATCCGCGACGCCCAGCGCATCCTGGCCTACGCGGAGGCTCTCGCGAACCGCTGAGTCACCGGATCTCAACGGTTGGCGCGCATACCCCACAGCTGGCTGTGGACGCCGCGGACGTGCCGCTGTGCGCGGCGGCGGTGCTTGAGCCGCTCCAGGACCACGAGACGATCGAGGTCGGCGTTCTGACGCTGCCTGAAGTCGAAGGTGAAGATTGACATGGAATTCACCTCCTCTCCTGTGGTCGGGGCTGTGGTGTGTGCGGGCATGAGGTCAGTGAATGTCGTGGTCATGACACGCCTCCTTTCTGATTCGTCGGGTGGATGGACAGTGGGCAAAACAAATGCCGCTCCGGATGAGCATCCGAAGCGGCTGGTGATACGAGACAGGTGAGACTGGCTCAGCTCAACGACACTGCAGAGGCGGATCCGAGGATGAACGCACGCGCAAAGGCTGTCTTCTTCATCTCGGTCACCTCCTGAGGTCGTCGGTGTCGCGGAAAGCGACCTCTCGACCTTAGGGCATCGACCCGGCCCGTGTCGAGGGTTAATCAATCCGTGTCGAGCAGATCGTCCAGCGCGATCCGCGGCACGCCACCGGCCATCAGCAGGTCGGCGGCCAGCGACCGCACCTGCGCGGCGATCGAGGCGGTGTTGATGGTCAGCCGGTCGCCCATCGCGTGGATCGCCAGGTCCGAGGCCTCGACCAGGCGTTCGTTCGCCTGCTCCAGGTCGACCGTCGACGCGACCGTGTCGGCGTAGATCCGGACCGCGGACTCGAGTGTCTCGACGGCGGCGATCAGTCCTTCGGGTGCTTGCTCGCTGTGGCGCAACATCGACATCACGCGCCGGGCGAGCACCCGCGCATCCCGCATCGCGTTGTCGAGGTCGTTGACACTGCCGGCGTACCGGTCCACGTCGGCGCGCTGGCTCCAGCGCATGGGCGCGATGCGCACGACTTCGCTGACGTTCGTGGCCGTCGACCGCAGCGTGTCGATGATCTCCTGGGCGTCACGGGCCTCGGTGAGGGCCTGTTCGGCCAAGTCGGCATCACTCGTGCGCATCGCGTCGGCGATCCGGAAGAGGACACCGCCGAGCCGACTGAGCAACTGCTGGACGCTCTCGTCGATGTCGCGCACGGTGTTGCGAGGAAGGACCATCACCATCGCGAGCCCGCACAGACCTCCGATGAGCGCGTCCGTGAATCGAGTCAGGGCAGGATCGGAGGCACCCGGCAGCGGGACGACGGCCGCCAGCAGGACTCCTGAGTTGATCGCCTGCGTCAAGGCCATCCCCCGCAGGTTGAACAACATCGCCACGACCGCGGTGAGGGACGCGACGAGGGCCATCTGCCAGGCGCCCCGGCCGATCCCGAGGATCAGCAACTCACCGACCAGCACCCCGAACGCCACGCCCAGCACCAGCTCGAACACGACGCGCTGGCGGCGACCCGTGCCGGCGACCAGCACGATCACCGCGGCGATCGGCGCGAAGAAGGCCTGGTCGTGGCCGAGGATGTAGGTCGCGATGCCGTAGGCGCCGCCGGTCGAGACGGCCAACCGCAACAGCAGCCGCCAGCCGCGCCGTACCCGCAGCAGCCGGTCGGCGAGGCTCACGCCGTTCGCGCGATGACGCCCGCTCACAGGTACAGGCCGGTCTGGCCTTCGTCGATGCGTTCGGAGGCGACCGCATGCAGGTCACGCTCGCGCAACAGGATGAAGCTCTCACCCCGGACCTCGACCTCGGC
>CAYYQO010000355.1:0-2126 GCA_964473845.1 uncultured Aeromicrobium sp. | reverse complement strand
CGGCCAAACCCGATCAAGCGCTCAACGCCATGGCCATCGGTGGATCCGGGCTTAGGCCCAGCCGGGATCCGGCACACCGGCCATGTGGCCGCGCATCTTCTCGGTCGGCGGGCCAGCGGTACGGAAGAGGTCCGAGAGCTCTGGGGTGCGCTGCCAAACCCGCGGCATCCAGGTGGTCTCGTCGATCTGCAGCACCTCGGCGGTGACCTCGGGGACGAGGCCGGCGGGGTCGACGTAGTAGGCGAAGGCGTTGTCGCCGGGACCGTGCCGTCCCGGTCCCCAGCCCGTCTCGTGGCCGGCGACCTTCAGCCGGCCGATGCTGCGAAGGAAGGCGTCGAGGCCGGAGACCTCATACGCCACGTGGTTGGGCGCGGCCCACTCAGCCTGGTTGAACGCGACGACGTGGTGATCTGAGTTGGCTCGCAGGAACACCATCTTGTGCTCCGACCAGTCGCTGACCCGCAGCCCCAGCACCCGGGTGTACCAGGCGGTCGACGCGTCGATGTCGGTCGTGTTGAGCACGATGTGGGCGACCTTGATCGGCACCGGTCCGGCGCCGGAACGCTCCGGCACGGCATAGACCTCGGCGCTGACCTCAAGCACGCGGTTCTCCGGGTCGATGAATCGAAATCCGTAGCCGCCGCCGGGACGCTCGATCCGCGCGGGTTCCGACACGAGGGTCACCCCCTCGGCCATCAGCCACTCGGCGGTCTCGTCGACCTCGGCCGGCGTCGACACCGCGAACGCGATGTGGTCGAGCGCATTGGCCTCGGCGCGGTGCAGCTCAAGCACGTGGTGCTCGGGGCCGGATGCGCGCAGGTACACCGAATCCTGGTCACACTCCACGACCTCCAGGCCCCACGGGCCGGAGTAGAACTCGACGGATGCCTCGAGCTCGGTGGTGTGGAGACCCACGTGGCGCAGCGAGCGCAACGGGGGCCGGTGCAGACGGGTCATGATGACGTCCTCTCGTGGTGCGGGCTCATACCGCGCCGGGGATCTTGACCGGGGGCGTGAAGGGGCGGGGCATGGGTCCGAAGGCATCCACGTCGACCTCGACGATCGCGGGTCCGCGGACGCCGATCGCCGCGGCCAGCGCCTCCTCGATGTCGTCGAGGCTGCCGACGCGCACGTGGTGCATGCCGTAGGCGCGGGCCAGCAGCGAGAAGTCGGGTGTTGCGAGGTCGACTCCCGACCGCTCGCCGACGAACACGTCCTGCGTGTTGCGCAGCACGCCGTAGCCACCGTCGTTGTACAGCAGCACGACCAGCCACGGCTGCTCCTGCGCCATCGTCGCGAGCTCGCCGAGGTGGACCGCGAGGCCGCCGTCGCCGATCAGGGCCAGGGTCGGGACCTCGGGTCTCGCGACCGCGGCACCGATGCCCATCGCGAGACCCTGGCCGATGCCGCCGCCGTGGGGGAAGACATTGACGGAGGAGTCGTTCATGGCCAGCAGCCGGTTGCCCCACGTGCTCGACGGGATCGTCACGTCACGCGCGATGACCGATCGTCGGGGCAGGGCGGTGCGCACCGCATCGCAGATCGACGCCTGCCAGCCGATGCCGTCGCTCAGCGCCTCGCGCGCGAGCCGGCGGGTGGCCGACACCTGCGTCGTCCAGTCGGGATCGGTGTCCGTGCGGTCGGGCAGCCGCTCGCACAGAGCCTCGATGACCTCGCCGGCGTCGCCCACGACACCGGCGGTCGCCGGATAGGTCCGGCCGATCGCGGTCGCGTCGACGTCGATCTGCACGATCTGGTCGGGCAGGACGAGGTCGTAGTCGCCGGTCTCGTTGGAGCGGAAATGGGTGCCCACCGAAACCAGGAGGTCGGCCTCGGCCAGCAGGGCCCGCACGACGGGCGATGTCGTGAAGTTGCCGATGCAGGAGCCGTCGCCCTCGTCGAGCACGCCGCGTCCGGAGTTGCTGGTCAGCACCCCGGCCCGGGTGAGGTCGACGAGCTGCTCGATCTCGGACCGGCAGCCCACGGCTCCGCCACCGAGCCACAGCAGCGGCCGCTTGGCCGATGCGATCAGCGCTGCGGCGCGGTCGAGGGCCTCGGCCTGGGGAGCCTCGGTGGGGCGTCCGTGCAGCTCGAAGGGCTTGATCTCGTGCACGGCGTACTGCAGG
>CAYYQO010000354.1:0-2135 GCA_964473845.1 uncultured Aeromicrobium sp. | reverse complement strand
GTGATCGGGCGGTGCGCCAGCCGGGTCAGTCCGACACGGTCGATCAGCTCTGCGGCGGCCGCGCGCTCGGCCCGCGAGGGCCACCCGAATCGCGGCTTGCGCGACAGCACGCCGCTCAGGACGACCTCGGTGACCGTGGCCGGGACACCCGAGAACACCTCGGGTCGCTGCGCCATGTAACCGATCAGGTGATGGCGGTCGAAGTCGGCCAGGGGAGTCCCGAACAGCGCGATCGAACCGCGGTGGGGGACCAGGCCGACCAGCGCGCGGACCAAGGTGGACTTGCCCGATCCGTTGGCGCCCAGGATAGTGACGAACTCGCCGGGCAGCACACGCAGGTCGACCCCGCGCAGCACCGAAGTGCCGCCGAGGTCGACCGTGACGTGGTGGGCGTCGATGACGGGTGGAGTCACGTGCAGTCGTTCGCCTTCCGCAGGGCGTCGAGGTTCTGGCGCATGAGGGAAAGGTAGTCCTCTTCGGCCGTCTCGTCAGACAGGCCCTCGATCGGATCGAGGACCGCGGTGTCCGCGCCGGTCTCACGAGCGACCGTCTGGGCGAGCGCGGGGGAGGCCAGCCGCTCGGTGAAGATCGTCGTGATGCCGTCACGCTTCACCAAGTCGGTGATCTGCGCCAGCGTCGCCGTCGTGGGCTCTGACTGGGGATCGATCCCGCTGATCGGGACCTGGGTCAGGTCGTACGCGTGAGCCAGGTAGGCGAAGGCGGCGTGCGACGTCACGAACTGTGTTCGTTCACAACTCGCGAGACCCTCGGTGAACTCGGAATCCAGGACCTCGAGCTCGTTGATGAGAGCCTCGGCGTTGGCCGTGTAGGTGTCGGCCTGGTCGGGATCGGCCTTGGCCAGCGCATCGCGCACCGTGCCGGCCGCGACCACGAGGTTCGCCGGGTCCAACCACACGTGCGGATCCGTGTCGCCGTGATCATGGTCGTGCTCGTCCTCGTCGTGACCTTCCTCGTCGTGGTCGTCTTCCTCGTGCTCGTGTTCCTCGTCGGTCAGGCGGGTGATGTCCGCTCCGATGTCGACGGTGGTGCCGTCGGCGCGGTCGGCGTCCTCGATCGCCTCGTCGACGGCGGTCTGGAACTCCGAGAGGAAGACGACGACGTCGGCCTCGTTGACCGCGACGACCTGCTTGGCCGTGAGTTCGAGATCGTGGGCCTCGACGCCGGGGGAGGTGAGCGTCGTGACGTTGACGGCGTCCCCACCGATGCGCTCGGCCAGGAAGGCCGCCGGGTAGAACGACGCCACGACGCTGGCACGTCCGTCGTCCGCCGCATCGTCTCCGCAGGCGGACAGACTCAGGCACAGGACGGCCGCGGTGGCGGCGGAAAGCAGCTTCATGGGAACCATTCTCAGGAGGATTGGGAATCGTTGTCAAATCGTGAGTCAGGTGATGTCGGATTCACCTGGGGAGTATCGTGGGCGTTTGACCTCGGGCGCGTGTTGTCACGACGATGCGCATCGGCCCGCCGACATCCAGCCGGACAGGAACTTCCTCCCATGGCCTCAGTCATCGACACCGTCATCAGCCTGTGCAAGCGTCGCGGATTCGTCTACCAGTGCGGCGAGATCTACGGCGGCACCCGCTCCGCCTGGGACTACGGTCCGGTGGGTGTCGAACTGAAGGAGAACATCAAGCGCCAGTGGTGGAAGTCCATGGTGCAGGGGCGTGACGACGTCGTCGGCCTCGACTCCTCGGTGATCCTGCCCACGCAGGTCTGGCAGGCCTCCGGTCACCTCGCCGCCTTCGTCGACCCGCTCGTCGAGTGTCTGCAGTGCCACAAGCGGTACCGCCAGGACCACCTGCAGGAGGCCTACGCCGAGAAGCACGGCCTCGACGACCCCGACGCGGTCGGGATGGATGTCATCGTGTGCGCCAATTGCGGCACGAAGGGCCAGTGGACCGAGCCGCGGATGTTCAACGGCCTGCTCAAGACGTTCCTCGGCCCGGTCGAGTCCGAGGAGGGCCTGAACTATCTGCGCCCCGAGACCGCCCAGGGCATCTTCGTCAACTTCTCCAACGTCATGACCTCGTCGCGCAAGAAGCCCCCGTTCGGCATCGGTCAGATCGGCAAGAGCTTCCGCAACGAGATCACGCCCGGCAACTTCATCTTCCGCA
>CAYYQO010000353.1:0-2142 GCA_964473845.1 uncultured Aeromicrobium sp. | reverse complement strand
GGCATGGGCACCGGCACGGCCGAGGTCGTGATCCCGGCCGGCTCGAACGGCCTGCAGATCGCGCGGATCCTCGTCGACCAGGACGTGGTCAAGTCCTCCGAGGCCTTCTACCAGTTGAGCCTGTCGGACCCGCGGGCCCAGCAGATCCAGCCGGGGACCTACCGGTTGCGCCAGCAGATGTCGGCCGAGGCCGCGCTGACTGCCCTGGTCGATCCCTCGGCCAGGATCCAGGCGAAGTTCACGGTGCCCGAGGGCTCCCGGGTGGGTCAGATCGTCGAGATCATCTCGAAGAACACCGAGCTGAAGTCCGAGGACCTCGAGGCCGCGCTGGACGATCCCGCGTCGATCGGTCTGCCGGACTACGCGAACGGAAACCCCGAGGGCTACCTCTATCCAGAGACGTACTTCGTGGAGCCCGGAGACACCGCCGAGGTGGTGCTGAAGCGGATGGTCGACCAGACGCTCAAGGTGGCCAAGGATCTCGACATCGGCACCCGCGCTCCGGCATTGGGCATGTCCGGCGAGCAGATCCTGACGATGGCCAGCATCCTGGAGTACGAGGGTCAGAAGACCGAGGACTACGCCAAGATCGCGCGCGTGCTCTACAACCGGATCGACCAGGGCATGCCGTTGCAGCTGGATTCGACGGTCTCGTACGTCAGCGACCGCAAGGGCGACGTGTGGACCACGCCGGAGGAGCGCGCCAATCCGTCGGAGTACAACACCTACCAGCATGTGGGCCTGCCGCCGGGACCGATCGGTTCGCCGGGCCAGGCGTCCATTGAGGCCGCGCTGAACCCGGCCGAGGGCCCGTGGCTGTTCTTCTTCGCGACGAAGGACGGGTCGGTCATCTACAACGAGAGCTTCGGCAAGCACACGGCCGACTGCCAGGCCGAGTACGGCGCCGGTTCGTGTGGCGGCTGAGATGAGGTGCGCCGTTCTCGGTTCGCCCATCGCCCATTCGCTGTCGCCCGCCATGCACCGCGCGGCGTATCTCGCGCTCGGGTTGGACTGGAGCTACGGGGCCTTCGACGTCGCCGACGGCGAGCTGACCGAGTTCGTCTCCGAACATCGCGACGGGTGGCGCGGCTACTCGGTGACCGCCCCGCTGAAGCGTGAGGCCGCGACGCTCGCCATCGGGCGCGATCACGATGTCGAGGAGCTCGGGGTCGCGAACACGCTGGTCGCCGTCGACGGGGGAGGCTGGGCCGCGTCCAACACCGACGTACCCGGCGCGATGAACGCCTTGCGCGAGGTGGGTGTCGAGTCGCTGTCGACCGTGCGGATCCTCGGCGCCGGTGCCACAGCTGCGTCGCTCTCCCTGGCCTGCCGGCGACTGGGCGCGAATCACGTCGAGCTGCGGGTGCGCGACACAGTCAAGGCCGCGGCGACCGCTCGGGACATCGAGCGATTGGGATTGACGGTGTCGATTTTGCCGCTGCACGTCGATGTCGTCGAGTCCGTCGACCTGGTCGTCTCGACGATTCCCGGTGCGGCGCTGTCCGGGCGTGAGCACGCCTTCGTCGGAGCGGCCGAGGCCGTGTTCGACGTCGTCTACGACCCGTGGCCGACCGCGCTCATGCGATCGGCGCAGGCCGATGGCAGCGCTCTGGTCACCGGGTTGGACCTGTTGGCCCACCAGGCGGTCCTGCAGGTCGATCTCATGACCGGCCGGAGCGTCGATCCACAGGTTCTGCGTGATGCCGCGCTGGAGACGCTCGCGAGTCGTTAGGGTGCTGCTCGTGTCGATCTTCGTGAGCGCAGTCCTGGCCGGGCTCCTCGCAGCCGTGTCACCGATGTTGTTGACCCGGCTGCCCGAGCCCGTCGCCGAACCCGACGAGGACATGCCCGAGAAGATCCCGTACGCCGTGTTGGGCGCCACGCCCCGACTCGGCTGGTGGCTCGGCGCCGCCGCCGCGGCGCTCGGTGCGATCGCCGCCGCGACAATCTCCGAACCGAAGCTGCTACCGGTGTGGATCCCCATTGCCGCGGCGACTCCGGTGCTGGCGTGGGTGGACTGGAAGGTCCACCTGCTGCCGTACCTGATCGTCGCGCCGTTGTACGTCCTCTCGTGGCTGCTGATCGGCGTCAGCGCGCTGTGGATGCAGGAACCCTCCGTGCTGCTGCACGCGCTCTACGGGA
>CAYYQO010000352.1:0-2149 GCA_964473845.1 uncultured Aeromicrobium sp. | reverse complement strand
ACCAGGTCGAGTCGCAGTTGACCTCGCAGGCGATCGTGATGCCCGAGGGCCCGGCGATCGAGAACCTCTCGGATGCGGACCGCGAAGCCCTCGAACCCTTCGCCGGCACCGATCTCGACAACGGGGCCAAGGCGCGGGCCTTCGCCGATCACTACATCCTCGCCCACATGAACGCCTCGAGCGACAACCGGACGTACGAGGAGGTCAGCGGTGAGTTCATGGCGCTGAGCGACACGGAGAAGGCATCGGCCGAGGGTCAGGAGCTGGCCGCCCTGCGGCAGAGCCTGTTCATGGGCAACACCCTGCGCGGCCTGCTGCTGAACGCCTACGCCTTCGGCACGATGGGCACGATCGCCGGCCTCGCTGCGATCGCCTCCTTCGTCGGAGCGATCCTGCTCGCGGTGCTGAGCTTCCTGGGCCTGCGTCACGCCAGGAGCCCCGAAGCAGTGTCGGAAACCATCTGACCGACTCCTCGGACCAGCGGCCGCCCGGGCTCCCTCGGGCGGCCGCTGTCGTGCGCGCCGCCACCCCCTCCACTTTTGGTACGGGATCCACCCTTCCCGCGCGGAGAGGCGTGGATCCCTCACCAAAAGTGGAGAAGGGGGCGGGGTGCGAGGGTGAGGGCTCAGAACGGGGGCCAGGGCACGGCGGGCATGTCGCCCTCGGGTGCTGGGAAGACGGCCGCGGTCAGCAGTCGATCGCAACGGAGCACGAGGGCCCGGAGTTCGGGCTCGTCGAGGAGTTCCGTCAGGGCCTCGCCGAGGGAACCGTCGAGGGCCGCCCGCACCCGACGCACGCCGGCCATCTCCTCGTCCGAGAGGGACTGTCCGACCCAGCCCCACAGGACGGTGCGCAGCTTCGGTTCGGTGTGGAAGGTCAGCCCGTGATCGACGCCGTGCCGGTGGCCGCCCGGCATCGCCAGCACATGACCACCCTTGCGATCGGCGTTGTTGGTCAGCACGTCGAACACGGCCATCGTGCGCAGCGCCGGCGAGTCCTCGTGGACGAGCGAGACCAGGCGGTCCTCGGCATCGAGCCCGTCCAGCACATGACACCAGTCGGCGGGCCGATCGTCGGCGGGAACGAGCGTCACGGCCTCGGACTCGGGATCGCCGTCCTGCCAGAGCTGGACCATTCCCGGGCCGTGAGGACCGTCACCGAGCCACGTCGGAGGAACGATGTCCCAGCCGGTCGCCTCGGAGACGAGCCGGGCGGCGACCTCGCGATGGGCCAGGACGGCACCGGGGAAGTCCCACAACGGTCGTTCGCCGTCGATCGGCTTGTAGACCACGCGAACGCCGTCGATGCGACCGACGAAGGTGGCGTTGGACGCCGGCAGGATCCGCCCTTCCAGCTCCAGCTCGCCGGTGAGGTCGTACGGCGTGGTCACAGCAGGTCGGCGGGCGGCTGACAGATGTGGCCTTCGGGGTCGATCGGGCCGAAGCACAGCGGGCACGTCGGGCGTCCCGCGCTGACGATCTCGCGGGTGCGCTTGCAGAAGGAGCGGGCCGCCCCGACCGGGATGCGCACGTGCAGCACCTCGGCGGGCTCGACCGGCTCGGACTCCAGCAGTGATTCGGGGGAGTCCTCGACGAGCGGGAACGCCTCGATCACCACCTGGGCCGTCGTCGGGTCGAACCCCAGCGACATGACCCCCACCCGGAACTGCTCGACGACGGGTTCGTCCAGCGGGTCGCGATCGTCCAGGGCCGCGGGAGCCTCGGCGGGCACGCTGAACGGATTGCCGTCCTGCACCATGAGTTCGTCGAGCACCTCGTCGAGCTTCTCGGCCAGGCTGGTCGACTGCTCCTTCTCCATGAGGGCGCTGAAGACCTGTTCGCCCGCGCGCGCCTGCAGGTAGAAGGATCGCTCGCCCGGCCGGCCGACCGTGCCGATCACGAGACGGTCGGGCCAGTCGAACTCGTGAACCCGTTGCTCCATGTTCACCATGCTAGGAGCGGGGGTGAACCGGCGCACCGACGCCGCCCCCGACGGGCGCGTCTCCACCGCCGGGCGGGGTCCTCAACCACGAGAGGTCACCGGCGGACGTGTTGACCGCGACGACGTCGGGACGGCGCCTGCCGTAACGGATGATCGAGGCCGAGGCGGGATCGACGTGGAGGCGTTGGAACAGGTCGAGGTGCATCCC
>CAYYQO010000351.1:0-2161 GCA_964473845.1 uncultured Aeromicrobium sp. | reverse complement strand
ACCAGGTCGAGTCGCAGTTGACCTCGCAGGCGATCGTGATGCCCGAGGGCCCGGCCATCGAGAACCTCTCCGATGCTGACCGTGAAGCCCTCGAGCCGTTCGCGGGCACCGATCTCGACAACGGCGCCAAGGCCAGGGCGTTCGCCGATCACTACATCCTCGCCCACATGAATGCCTCCAGCGACAACCGGACGTACGAGGAAGTCAGCGGTGAGTTCATGGCGCTGAGCGACACGGAGAAGGCGTCGGCCGAAGGCCAGGAACTGGCCGCCCTGCGCCAGAGCCTGTTCATGGGCAACACCCTGCGCGGCCTGCTGCTGAACGCCTACGCCTTCGGCACGATGGGCACGATCGCCGGACTGGCCGCGATCGCCTCGTTCGTCGGGGCCATCCTGCTGGCGGTGCTGAGCTTCCTGGGCCTGCGCCACGCCAGGAGCCCCGAAGCAGTGTCGGAAACCATCTGACCGGCACACCTCACCAGCGGCCGCCCGGGCTCCCTCCGGGCGGCCGTTGCCGTGCGCGCACCCCTCCGCCACTTTTTTGGTACGGGATCCACCGTCTGCCGCGAGGAGGAGGTGTATTCCGTACCAAAAGTGGAGAGGGGTGCGGGTCAGAACGGGGGCCACGGCACGGCGGGCATGTCGCCCTCGGGGGCGGGGAACGTCGCGTCGGCCGCCAGCCGATCGCAGCGAGCCACGAGGGCACCGAGTTCGAGCTCATCGAGGAACTCGGTCAGGGCGTCGCCGAGGGAACCGTCCAGGGCCTCCCGGACCCGACGCACGCCGGAGACCTCCTCGTTCGAGAGCGGTTGTCCGACCCAGCCCCACAACACGGTGCGCAGTTTCGGCTCGGTGTGGAAGGTCAACCCGTGGTCGACGCCGTACCGGTGGCCGCCCGGCATCGCCAGCACGTGCCCGCCCTTGCGATCGGCGTTGTTGGTCAGCGCGTCGAACACGGCCATCGTGCGCAGCGCCGGTGAGTCCTCGTGCACGAGGGAGACCAGGCGATCCTCGGCGTCGAGGCCGTCCAGCACGTGGCACCAGTCGGCGGGCCGATCGTCGGCCGGAACGAGCGTCACGGCCTCGGACTCGGGGTCGCTGTCCTGCCAGAGCTGGATCATGCCCGGGCCGTACGGGCCGTCGCCGAGCCACGTCGGAGGAACGATGTCCCAGCCGGTCGCCTCGGACACCAAGCGGGCCGCGACCTCGCGGTGGGCCAGGACGGCGTCCGGGAAGTCCCACAGCGGCCGCTCGCCGTCCACCGGCTTGTAGACCACGCGGACTCCGCCGATACGACCGACAAAGGTGGCGTTGGACGCCGGCAGGATCCGCCCCTCCAGCTCCAGTTCGCCGGTGAGGTCGTGCGGCGTGGTCACAGCAGGTCGGCGGGAGGCTGACAGATGTGGCCTTCGGGGTCGATCGGGCCGAAGCACAGCGGGCACGTGGGACGGCCGGCGCTGACGATCTCGCGGGTGCGTTTGCAGAACGAGCGGGCTGCCCCGACGGGGATGCGCACGTGCAGCACCTCGGCGGGCTCGACCGGCTCGGACTCCAGCAGAGACTCGGGGGAGTCCTCGACCAGCGGGAACGCCTCGATCACCACCTGGGCGGTCGTAGGATCGAACCCCAGCGACATGACGCCCACGCGGAACTGCTCGACGACGGGGTCGTCCAGGGGGTCGCGATCGTCCAGGGCCGCGGGAGCCTCGGCGGGCACGCTGAACGGATTGCCGTCCTGCACCATGAGCTCGTCGAGCACCTCGTCGAGTTTCTCGGCCAGGGTCGCCGACTGTTCCTTCTCCATGAGGGCGCTGAAGACCTGTTCGCCCGCGCGGGCCTGCAGGTAGAAGGATCGCTCGCCCGGCCGGCCGACCGTGCCGATCACCAGACGGTCGGGCCAGTCGAACTCGTGAACCCGTTGCTCCATGCCCACCATGCTAAGAGCGCGGGTGAACCGACGCACCGGCGCCGCCGCCGACAGGCGCGTCCCCGCCGCCCGGTGGCGTCTTCAGCCAGGACAGATCGCCGGCTGACGTGTTGACCGCGACGACGTCGGGGCGGCGCTCGCCGTAACGGATGATCGAGGCCGAGGCCGGGTCGACGTGCAGGCGCTGGAACAGGTCCAGGTGCATCCCCAGCGCATCGGCCAGCACCGACTTGAT
>CAYYQO010000350.1:0-2162 GCA_964473845.1 uncultured Aeromicrobium sp. | reverse complement strand
CGCTTCTCGACCAACACGTTCCCGAGCTGGCCGCTGGCCCACCCGTTCCGCTACCTCGCCCACAACGGCGAGATCAACACCGCCCGCGGCAACCGCAACTGGATGCGTGCCCGCGAGGCCCTGCTCGAGAGCGACCTGATCCCCGGCGACCTCACCCGCCTGTACCCGATCTGCAGCCCTGACGGCTCCGACACCGCGTCCCTGGACGAGGTGCTCGAACTGCTGCACCTGGGCGGCCGCAGCCTGCCGCACGCCGTGCTGATGATGATCCCCGAGGCGTGGGAGAACAACGCCGAGATGGATCCGGCCCGCCGCGCGTTCTACGAGTTCCACTCCACCGTCATGGAGGCCTGGGACGGCCCCGCGGCCGTGTGCTTCACCGACGGCACCCAGATCGGCGCCGTGCTGGACCGCAACGGCCTGCGCCCCGGCCGCTACGTCATCACCGACGACGGCCTGGTCGTGCTGGCCTCCGAGGCCGGCGTGCTGGACATCGATCCCGCCACGATCATCCGCAAGGGTCGCGTCGAGCCGGGCAAGATGTTCCTGCTCGACCTCGCCGAACACCGCGTGGTCGAGGACCACGAGATCAAGGCGAGCCTGGCGAACGAGCATCCGTACGAGGAGTGGCTGTACTCCGGTCTGGTCCGGTTCGACGACCTGCCCGACCTGGAGCACATCGTCCACACCCATGCGTCGGTCAAGCGCCGCCAACAGCTCTTCGGATACACCGAGGAAGAGGTGCGCAGGCTGATCGCCCCGATCGCACGCACCGGCGCCGAGACGATCGGCTCGATGGGCACCGACACGCCCATCGCGGCGCTCTCGGAGCGGCCCCGGCTGCTGTTCGACTACTTCAGCCAGCTGTTCGCCCAGGTCACGAACCCGCCGCTGGACGCGATCCGTGAGGAGATCGTCACGTCGCTGGCCGGCACGATCGGCCCGGAGCGCAACCTGCTCGATCCCACCCCGGCGTCGTGCCGCATGCTGCAGCTGCCGTTCCCCGTGATCGACAGTGACGAACTGGCCAAGATCCGGCACATGAACCGGGACGGCGACATGCCCGGTTTCAGCGTGCACGTGGTCCGCGGCCTCTACCCGCTGAACGGCGGGGGCGCGGCGATGGCCGAGCGGCTCGAAGAGATCTGCGCCGACGTCTCGGACGCGATCATCAACCGGGGCGCCCGGATCATCGTGATCTCGGACCGCCACGCCGACGTCGACTTCGCTCCGATTCCCTCGTTGCTGCTGACCGGAGCGGTGCATCACCACCTCGTCCGCGAGAAGCTCCGCACCCAGGCCGGACTGTTGATCGAGGCCGGTGACGTGCGCGAGGTGCACCACGTCGCCCTGCTGATCGGCTACGGCGCCACTGCGGTGAACCCGTACCTGGCGCTCGAGACGGCCGAGGACCTGGCCCGCGAAGGTGTCTTCGTCGAGGGCGTCGAGCCCCAGAAGGCCGCCAGGAACATGGCTTACGGTCTGGGCAAGGGCGTGCTGAAGGTCATGAGCAAGATCGGTGTCTCGACGGTCTCGTCGTACACCGGCGCGCAGATCTTCGAGTGCATCGGCCTGTCTCACGACGTCATCGAGAAGTACTTCACCGGAACGTCCAGCAAGCTCGGCGGCGTCGGACTGGATGTGCTGGCGGCCGAGGTCCGGTCCCGCCACGACATCGCCTACCCGCTCAGGGGCATCACCCCGCCGCGTCGTCAGCTCGAGGTCGGCGGTGAGTACCAGTGGCGCCGCGAGGGCCCGGAGCACCTATTCGACCCGGACACCGTGTTCCGGCTGCAGCACTCGACCCGCACGGGCCGCTACGACGTGTTCAAGCAGTACACCCAGAAGATCGACGACCAGGCCAACCGGCTCATGACCCTGCGCGGCCTCATGCAGTTCTCGTCGGACCGCGAGCCCATCTCGATCGACGAGGTCGAACCCGTCTCCGAGATCGTCAAGCGATTCTCAACCGGCGCCATGTCGTACGGCTCGATCAGTCAGGAGGCGCACGAGACGCTGGCGATCGCGATGAACCGCCTCGGCGGCAAGTCGAACACCGGTGAGGGTGGCGAGGATCCCGAGCGGCTCTACGATCCCGAGCGCCGTTCGGCGATCAAGCAGGTCGCCTCGGGCCGGTTCGGTGTCACGAGCGAGTACCTGAC
>CAYYQO010000349.1:0-2168 GCA_964473845.1 uncultured Aeromicrobium sp. | reverse complement strand
TCGACGTGCTGAGCATGTCGGCCACGCCGATCCCGCGCACGCTCGAGATGGCCGTCACGGGCATCCGTGAGATGAGCACGATCGCGACCCCGCCCGAGGAACGCCACCCCGTGCTGTCGTTCGTCGGCCCGTACGAGGACCAGCAGGTCACCGCCGCGATCCGCCGCGAACTGCTGCGCGAGGGCCAGGTGTTCTACCTGCACAACCGGGTCCAGAGCATGGACAAGGCCGCCGCGCGGATCCGCGAACTCGTCCCCGAAGCGAGGGTCGCGGTGGCCCACGGTCAGATGGGGGAGCAGCGACTCGAGGAGGTCATGGTCGACTTCTGGGAGAAGCGCTTCGACGTGTTGGTGTGCACGACGATCGTCGAGTCGGGACTGGACGTCTCGAACGCCAACACGATGATCATCGAACGCGCCGACACCCTGGGCCTGTCCCAGTTGCACCAGTTGCGTGGCCGCGTCGGCCGTAGCCGCGAGCGCGCCTACGCGTACTTCCTCTACCCGCCGGACAAGCCGCTCACCGACCTCTACATCCGGCTCGTGGGCGAGGCGGTCGCGGAGTTCCGCGGCGACGCCGCACCCGAGAAGGAGGTCAAGCTCGAACTGCCGGTCGAGGCCCACCTGCCGCACGAGTACGTGCCCAGCGAGCGACTGCGGCTGGAGATGTACAAGCGCCTCGCCGACGTGCGCGCGACCAGCGACATCGAGGAACTGCGCACGGAACTGCAGGACCGCTACGGCACGCTGCCCGAGACGGTCGAGGTCCTGCTCGACGTCGCGACGCTGCGGGTCAAGGTGCGCGCCGCAGGGCTGACCGAGGTCACGTCGGCCGGGTCCAACCTGCGGTTCACGCCGGTCGAGCTGAAGGAGTCCGCCAAGCTGCGGATCAACCGGATCTACCCCAAGAGTCTCTACAAGGAGGCCGTCAAGGTGCTTTTGGTGCCTGCGCCACGCGAACCGGGGATCGGCGGCAAGCCGCTGCGCGGTCGCGAACTGCTCGAGTGGGTCGGCCGGGTCGTCGACACGATCGTCGGCTGACCTTCGGCGGTTCGTCGGTCGAGTAGCGGGGCGTCAGGGGCGCTTGTACTCGGCGTACGTGTGACCCCAGGCGCCGCCCACCATGCCCGAACCGCGGTACAGGTTTCGCATGCCCTGCGCGCGCCACGACAAGGAGCGGGTCACGGTGCCGAGAGCCACGCGGGCCACACCGGCTGCGAGCCGGGACGCGCCGACCGCCGAGAGCCTGATCCGGGTGGCGATCTGCCGGGGGCCGGCAGGGATGGCAGCGAGCGTGGTGCGGCTCCAGCTGTTGCCGCTGCGATAGGCGCGCTTGAGCACCCACTCGCGCGTGGCCCGTTCGGGGGGAACGGCGTCATACACGAGCGCCTCGGCCGAGAAACGAAAGCTCAGGCCCTGTCGGCGGGCGTGGTGGCTGAAGAGGGTGTCCGAGCCGCCGGTCAGGCCGAACGCCGGGTCGAAGCGGAGGCCGTGCTGCTCCAACAACTTCCGGTCGAGCAACAGGTTGTTGGTGGCGACGACGAAGATCTCGGTGCCCGACGGGGGCTGGCGGCGTTCGAAGAACTTCCCGGCGATGAGCCACTCGTCCGGCGGTGACTCGAACGACGATTCGACCAGTCCGAGCACGCCCAAGGTGCCCGGGTGGGCGTGGAACTGGTCGACCAGTTCACGCAACCAGTCGTCGGTTGGGCGTTCGTCGTCGTCGATGAAGACCAGCAGTTCGGTCGAGATCTCGTCGAGGGCGCGATTGCGGGCCGCGGCGATCCCGGCCGTCGGCTCGATGACGTAGCGCACGCAGGGATCGTCGAAGGAGCGCACGACCGACTCGGCCGAGCCCCGGGGGTCGTTGTCGATGACGAGGACCTGGGCCTGCGGTCCGTAACGCCGAGCCTGATCGATCAGCGCGGGCAGGGCCGCGCCGATGTCCTGCGGTCGCAGATAGGTCAGGACGGCGATCGTGATGCTGGGCGTCGTCATCGACACGCCCGATCGTCCGGGTGCTGGGCAGGAGACGGCGCGCACATGCGCCGATCGTACCGATGATGGGCCGCGCTCCCGGCCGTTCTTTCCACTTCCGGGTGTGGTTCGAACGTCGGCTCGGCCGGAGAACTACAGTTGCGGGGTGACGAACGAGGATTTGCTGACGAC
>CAYYQO010000348.1:0-2189 GCA_964473845.1 uncultured Aeromicrobium sp. | reverse complement strand
TCCCCGGGTCACCCGTGGAGGAAGGCAGGCATCGGGGGCGATGACGACCACACGCGGCCTACGGCTTCTCGCGACAGCAGCACTCCTGCTCGTCGCGCTGGCGGCGTGTTCGGACGACGATGGACCGACCGCAAGTGCCTCGACCTCGCCATCCGCGCCCGCCTCCACTGCGAGTACGCCACCGACCCCGTCGGAACTCGCCTCGCGGGCTGCTGAGGCAAAGCTCCGCGAGTTCTACGCGCTCACGGACCGGTTGCGCCAGAACCCATCCTTGTCGAGTTCGAAGCTGAGGTCAGTCGCCATCAGCACGGAGTTGACGTCGCAGCAACATCTCCTGCGTACCGAGCGTCGCGATGGACGGCGACAGGTCGGTGACACGAAGCTCGCTGAGCTGAAGGTCCAGACAGTGAACCTCGACAATTCCGACCCGAAGGCCGGCTTGGTCCCGAATGTCCAGATCGATGTTTGTTACGACGTGACCGACGCCGACCTCGTGGACAAGAACGGCGCTTCGGTTGTTAGTGCCGACCGACCCGAGTCCGGATGGATCCGGCACACGGTTGCAAACTATGAGTGGGACTCCGATCCCGATGGCGCGTGGCGGGTTGCCTCAAGCCAGGACCTCGAGCAAGAGCCATGCGTCGTCCAGTAGCGGGATCCCTCTTCTACGCCGCGGTCCTCGCGGCGATCACCACGGCCCTCTTCACGCCAGCGCACGCAGAACCTGCTTGCCAGGTCACGGATCCGCTGACCGGCGAATGCCGGATCCGCGTCGAAAAGCCCCCAGAGCCGAACGACCCCGGTGAGCCCCCTGACCGCGAGGCGGACGACGACTCCGGTTCCGGTGCAAGTTGTTACTGGGATGGGACGAAGAGCGGGATTCCGAAGCCTCCTCCGGGTCCGGTTCCGTGCAGCACCGATTTTGGGTACTGGTCTAACGCCCTGAACTGTTACGTCCGTCTCGCTGACCCGCAACCCATCGCTGGTGATCCGGCGTGGCAGGGGCACGAGCCGGGCGACGGCAACGTCTATGAGTGCTGGCAGCCGCAGACTGATCTGCAGATCCAGATTTGGTCGGCGACTCCGCCGGTGAACTCGGGTGCGGGACCGACCCCGAGAGAGGTCGCCCAAATCGCCGTCGACCGAATGGGACTGCGGGCGATCGACATCGGGATCGTGCCCGAGCCCGGCCCGGACCGCATGGGGATCGTGGGGATGCCGGTGTGGATGTGGGTCGCCTCGCCGAACCAGCACACGTGGGGGCCGATCGCGGCGTCAGCGTCAGCGGGCGGCATCACGATCACGGCGACGGCGCGGGTGGAAACCATCCGCTGGGACATGGGCGACGGCACGAAGATCACGTGCCGGAACAAGGGCACGGTCTACAAGGCCGCGTTCGGGAAGTCGAAGTCGCCGACGTGCGGTCACACCTATGAGACGTCGAGTGGTGGCCTGCCCGACGACAGGTTCACGGTTACCGCGACGTCGGGGTGGGTGGTGTCGTGGGAAGGCGCCGGCCAGAGCGGAGTGATCCGCCTGGACGGGTTGGTCAGGTCGGTCCGCGTGGCCGTCGGCGAAGCGCAGGTGCTCGTGCAGTAGCGAGCCTCCGGGGTGAAGGGCAGTGAACATGAGTACAGCCGTTCGTGACGACAGGACCATCGACCACGGGTCAGGGGGTCCGGCCGGACCCCCGCTCGCTCCCCCGCCCAAGCTCAGGCGCAGACCTGGTCTGGTCGCGGGGGCAGTCATCTTGATCGGCTTGGGCGGGCTTCTCGGAGCGTGGGCCTGGACCGCCACCACCAACAGCACTGAGGTGCTGGTGGCGCGAACCGAGATCACTCGCGGTTCGGTGATCGAGGCCGAAGACCTGGCCCGCGTGCAGATCAGTACCGACCCGGCGCTGGACCCGCTGCCGGGCTCGGCACTGGACACGGTGGTCGGCAAACGCGCCGCACTCGACATCGCCGAAGGCGGCCTGGTCACCCGAAGCGCGATGGCTGTGACCGTTGTCCCGGCCGACGGTGCATCGGTCGTCGGTGTCGCGGTCACGCCGGCCCAGGCGCCGTCGGAGCCGCTGCAGGTCGGCGACAACGTTCGCGTCGTCGTCACACCCCCGGCCGGGGAGGCAGCACCAGCTCACACCCCCGCCTACAGTGCGGCGGAGGTCGTCGGCACCCGTTACTCCGAGG
>CAYYQO010000347.1:0-2204 GCA_964473845.1 uncultured Aeromicrobium sp. | reverse complement strand
TGTTGGCGAGTTCCAGGTCGGTGCCGCGGATGATCGCGCCGATCGACCCGGCGAGCTCGTCGGCGTCGGCACCGTCGTCCGTCAGGATCCACACGACGCGGGTCGCGCCCTGGGGGGCGAGCCGTTCGAGCGTGGCCGGCGAGACGATCGCCGCCTCGCCCCACGTGGCCGCGACGGTCCGAGGCACCAGGGTGATGGCCCCAAACTCGGTCTCGACGGTCAGTCGTTCGGGGATGCCGTCGGCGAAGGTCGATGCGACGGACCCGGGCAGGAGGATCTCCTCCTCGTCGACGCGAGTCGTCTGCGGATCCCGCGTCCGGGCCCGCTCGGCGTCGGTCGGCGCGACCAGCGTCAGGGCGGTGCCCCCGGCATCGGCCCTCGTGCCCGGCAGGGCGATGACCTCGTCGACACCATCGGACTTCGTGATCCGCTCGACCGTCCCGGCGGCGACGGATTGGGTGCCACTGAGTGCCAGGTCGACCGGGTATTCGGCATCCATCTCGGCATCGACGGCCTGGCGCGCGCTGGCCATGCCGGTGAGCACCGCCGTGGCCAGGGTGACGCCGACCAGCAGCGATGCGGTCGTGGCGGCGCTACGCCGCGGGTTGCGGACCGCGTTCGCAGCGGCGATGCGGATCGGCGCGCCGAGACGTCCGCCGAGTCGCCCGAGCAGTCGCAGCAGTGCGGGGACGAGGATCGGCCCCAGCAGCAGGACGCCGACGAACGACACCATGCCGCCGAACAGCATGAGCGGCATCGATTCCGCCCCGGTCGCCACGACCAGCGCGGCGAGTCCTCCCAGCGCGGCGACGGCGCCCAGGACGATGCGGACACGTCCCGCGGTCGTGCGGGCCGAGGGCCCCTCGCCCGGTCGCAGCGCGGCCATCGGACTCACGCGGACGACGGCGCGGGTGGGGAACCAGGCGGCGACGACCGTCGTGACGACGCCACCGACGAAGGCCGCAATGAGCCATGACGGGGAGTACGACACCGGGCCGACGTAGTCGGATCCGGCGAAGGCGCGCACGATCGCCGCGATCAGGTACCCGCCGGCGAGGCCGCCGAGGATCCCGGTGGTGGCCGCCACCAGCGCCAGCACGAACGCCTCGATCCGGACCGAACGCAGCAATTGGCGCCGGGTCGCGCCGACGCACCGCAACAGGGCGAAGTCGCGGCTCCGCTGCGCGAACAGGATCGTGAACGTGTTCGCGATGACCAGGACGGCGACGAATCCGGCGATGGCCGCGAACAGCAGCAGCAGGTACGACAGGATGTCGACGCCCTGGTTCATCGACACGATGCGGGCCGCGACGTACTCGTCCCGGGTCTGCACGGCCGACTCCGCCGCGGCGGTCAACGCCTTCCGGGCCCCGGCGAGGTCTCCGCCGGCCACCGAGTACGCGACGGAATCGGCGACGACGCCGTCCACACCCGCGATGGCGGGCCACGTCAAATACACGTCGGCATCAAGGTACGACGACGGTGCGGCCAACCCCACGACCGTGACCGATCGGGCGGCGCCGCCCGATCCGACTGCCAGGCGATCGCCCAGCGCGATGTCGGCGGCCTCGGCCGTACTGGCCGAGACGAGTGCTTCGGTGTCCGTGCGGGGAGCGCGCCCGGTCGTCACTTCCTGGGACCTGAGGGTCGGCTCCGTCGCTACCGAGCCCACCTGGGATTCCGGGCCCAGGGCGCCGTGAGGTCCGGTGACCCGGGTCCAGGTCATGGCGACGACGGAGGCGCGGTCGCCGCGACGTGCGGCCAGTTCGAGGACGCGATCGGGATCGGACTCGGCGATCCCGTACTCGTCGCCGACGATCAGGTCCGCCTGCGGGTACGCGGCCTCGACACCGGAGGCGATGGCGCTACGGGCGGCACCACCCACCGCGTTGATGACCACGACGAAGGCGACCGCGATCGTCACGGCCACGAGTGCGGCGACGTAGCGGCGGGTGTGCGTGCGCAGCGACGCGAGCAGGACGGTTTTCATCGGACGCCTGCCTCGAGTGCGGCGACCAGCTGGTCGCGCGTCGGGGTCACGAGGTGGTCGCGGACCCGGCCGTCGGCCAGCACGACCACGTCGTCGGCGTAGCTGGCCGCGTCCAACTCGTGCGTGACCATGACGACGGTGTGGCCCAGTTCGGTCACACTGCGGCGCAGGAACGACAACACCTCGGCCGAAGCGGTGCTGTCGAGGTTGCCGG
>CAYYQO010000346.1:0-2208 GCA_964473845.1 uncultured Aeromicrobium sp. | reverse complement strand
GAGATCCTGCTACGACGGCTTCTGCAGCACCAGCAGGCCGTCGCCCAGCGGAATCAGCAGGGCCGAGAGGTCCTCGTCGGCGCCCACCCGCTCGACCAGTTCGCGGATCGCGACGGTCTCGGGATCGCGCTGTGACGGGTCGGCGACCCGGTCGTGCCAGAGTGCGTTGTCGAACACGATGAACCCGCCGGCGCGGGTCAGTCGCAGCGCCTCGTCGAGGTACTCGCCGTACTCGACCTTGTCGCCGTCGCAGAACACCAGGTCGTACCCGTCGTCGTTGAGCCGCGGCAGCACGTCGAGCGCCGATCCGGTGATGAGCCGGAACCGGGTGGGCGAGATGCCCGCGGCCAGGAAGACTTCGCGGGCGAGACGCTGGTTCTCGGCCTCCAGATCGACCGAGGTCAGGACGCCGTCGGGCAGCATGCCGCGCAACAGCGCCAAACCGGACACGCCCGTGCCCGTACCGATCTCGGCGATGCTCTTGGCTCCGGCGGCACCGGCGAGGAACGACAGGGCTGCCCGGGCGCCCGGCAGCACGGGAACCACGCCGACGGACTCGGCACGCTCGCGCGCACTGCGCAGGTGTTCGTCCTCGGATTGGTACTGCTCGGCGTAGGCCAGGCTGGCTTCGCTGCTCATCGTCCCCTCGCATTTCGTCTCGGCGGGTGCTCCCAGACTATCGACGCCGGGCCTGCGGGCCCATGGGGCGCGCTGTGGCGCAGTGGACGGAATTTGCCAACCGTCAGGCGGTTCTTCGGTTTCTCTCAGGTTGACCGATGAGGATCGAGTCATGCCGGACCGTACACCGACCCCCGATGAGCAGGCGCAGATCCATGCCCAGCACGCGGCCCAGGTCCATCGGCTGGCGTATCGGTTGACCGGCAACCGGCAGGACGCCGAGGACCTGACCCAGGATGTGTTCGAGCGGGTCTTCACCTCGATGGACACGTACGAGGCGCAGAACTTCGCCGGGTGGATCCACCGGATCACCACGAACCTGTTCCTCGACGGCGCCCGGCGGGCCGTGCGACAACCCACGGCATCCCTCACGCCGGCACACGAGGAACGACTCGTCGACCGCGATTCGCTGCCGGCCGACATCGTCCACGACGCCGGCTTCGATCCCGACATCGAGGCGGCCCTGGACACCCTGCCCAGCATGTTTCGGGTGGCCGTCGTGCTGGCCGACGTCGAACAGTTGACCCATGCCGAGATCGCTGCGGTCCTGGGCATCAAGATCGCCACCGTCCGGACCCGGATCCATCGGGGACGCGCGATGCTGCGCCGAGAGCTCGCGCACCGCGAGCCCCGGGCCGGCCGCACGCGCGTGCTGGGGACGGTCGGCGGCTGACAGACCACGGCCGGGTCGGCTGCGTCGTGATGGGAGCGACGTGGGCCGGCCCGTTCGTGCTGTGCGGCTCAGGTGGCTTCGTGGTCGTACGGCGGAATCTCGCCCGGCCGCAAGGAGCGTCCGCGTGGAGTGGTCGGCACCGAGGGCGGTGGGAAGTCGCCCAGGATCACGTCACGGACGGCCGCCCGCGGATCCAGGTCACGCAGGTTGATGTCCTTGAAGTCGTCGCCGAGTTCGTTGCCCAGCTCCGACTTGGCGTTCTCGGCCATCTTGCGGACCGTGCGCACGAACTGGGCCGCCTGACGGGCCAGTCCGGGTAGACGATCAGGTCCGAACAGGAGCATGGCGACGATCAGGATCGCGCCGATCTCCATCCAGCCCAGGCCCACGGGCCGATCCTACAGACGGCCGGTCGGCGCCAGCCCCAGTTGCATCCCGGCCAGGCCGCGCGAACGGCCGCTGAGCTGGTCGGCGATCTGCTGCAACACCTTCGCGCTCTCGGCATCGGGATTGCTCTCGACGATGGGCGCGCCCGAGTCGCCGCCCTCGCGCATCTTTTCCTCGAGCGGCACCTGGCCGAGCACGGGGATCTCATAGCCCAGTCGCGAACTGAGCGTGGAGGCCACCTGGGCGGCACCGCCGGACCCGAACACCTCCATGCGTTCACCCGAGGGCAGTTGCAGCCACGACATGTTCTCGATGACGCCCACGACGCGCTGGTGCATCATCGACGCCATCGTGCCGGCCCGCTCGGCCACGAGGGCCGCGGCCTGCTGCGGGGTGGTGACGACGACGACCTCGGCATTGGGCAGGTGCTGGCCCAGGCTGATCGCCATGTCGCCGGTGCCCGGCGGCAG
>CAYYQO010000345.1:0-2209 GCA_964473845.1 uncultured Aeromicrobium sp. | reverse complement strand
GCAGGTGTCGACGCTGATGCGCCAGGCATCGGCCGGTCCCCCACTGCGATTCGCGTTGCGGGCCGTCGTGGCCGTGGCCGCCACGACCCAGTTCCACGACCGCGCCGCGGCGTACGCGTTCATCGTCGTCGCCCTGTTCGTCGTCGTCGGGCTGTGCATCCGGGCCCTGCACGCGGAGTACCGCCGGATCGGCCCGCTCAAGCCGATGCGTACGCGGCACATCCCCGGCAACACCCACATCGACGAGGAACCGCCGAACCGGGCCTTCCTGGTCACCGCCGTCCAGATCGCCGCCATCACGCCGGCGGTGTTCGGAGCCACGTGGCCCATGGTGCTCCTGGTCGGCGCCCTCGCCTTCGCGATGCTGATGATGGGCACGCTGCCCGAGGTGCGGGCCAGCTGGCACATGCGCAGCGCCAAGCGCGCCACCGGATTCACCCCGCAACTGTCGGCCGTCCAGAAGTTCCTCGACGAGTACCAGCCCGAGGTCGTCGTGCACTTGTCCGGCCCGGACACTGCGGCCTACCAGATCAACACGTGGATCGAGGCGCTCGAAGCCCTCGACCAGCGCGTCTTCGTGGTGCTGCGCGACCATCCCCTGTTCGAGAAGATGGCGTCCTCGTCGCTGCCGACCCTCTCGCTGCCGGCTCCCAGCGAGCTGCTGATGCTGGACTTCTCGATGGTCAAGGTCGCCCTGTACCCCAGCAACACGGGCAACAACATCCATCTGCTGCGCCTCCCCACGATGATGAGTGCGTTCATCGGGCACGGCGACAGCGACAAGAGCGCCTCGAACAATCCTTTCTCCCGGGTCTACGACGAACTCTGGGTGGCCGGCGAGGCCGGTGCCGACCGATACCGGCGCTCCGGCCTGAACATCCCCGAATCGCAGTACCGTTTCGTCGGTCGGCCGCAGGTCCACGCGATCGGCCGGACACCTCGCGTCGGCGAGGCCGAGATCCCCACGGTGTTGTACGCGCCGACGTGGGAGGGCGTGAACCATCTGCAGGAGTACTCGTCACTGCGGGCGATCGGCGTGAAGCTGATCGACGAACTGCTGGCCGACGGGTCGGTGCGGGTCGTCTACAAGCCGCACCCGTTCACGGGCCAGCGGGACGCGAAGTACCGCGCGGCGCATGCGGCGATCGCGGCGCGCCTCGACGCGGCGAAGGCCCGCAGCGGCATCGACCACCGCGTCGTGCGTGGCGGCTCGCTGACCACGTGGATGAACCAGTCCACCGCCTTGATCAGCGACATCTCCAGCGTCCTGTCCGACTGGCTGGCGGGCGAGAAACCCTACGCCGTGTTCAACCACGAAGGCCTGTCGACAAAGGAGTTCCGCGAGGCCTACCCCTCCAGCGCCGCCGCGACCCTGCTCGACGGCGACGCCCACGGGGTCGACGAGTTCCTCGACGTCATCACGGGCCGCGGACCCGACCTGCTCGCCGAGTACCGATCGAAATTGGCGACCTACCTGCTGGGACCGCAGGACCAACGCACACTCGAGGCGTTCCGTGACTCGGTGACCGCGTTCGTGGCCCGCTCCGAGCACGAGCGGTCGGCCTACCGGACGGCTTCGCCCGATAGCCTGTAGTGGTGATTTCGACCGGCCCGTTGGCGATCGCCATCGTCACGTTCAACCGCTCTGCCCTGCTCGACGAGCTGCTGCAGAGCGCTTCGACCATGACGACCCCACCTGACCGCATCATCATCGTCGACAACGCCAGCACCGACGACACCCAGGATGTCGTCACCGCATGGGAGTCCAAGTTCCCGCCGGGGGTCCTGGTGAACCACCGGATGGAGACGAACACCGGCGGCGCCGGCGGCTTCAGCGAGGGCACCAAGGTGGCGCTCGAGCACGGTGCCGAGTGGGTCTGGCTGATGGACGACGACGTCGAGATCCTGCCCGATGCCCTCGAACGATTCGCTCCGTGGATGCGGCGGTTCAAGGTCATCCACGGTCGCCGCTACGACGTGGACGGCACGCCGTTCTACTGGCAGGCGAAGTTCAACCAGTTCCTCGGCGTTCCGCTGCCCTACTCGGTCAAGACGTTCAACACCGACGGCTACGCGCTGACCAACTCGGGCACGTTCGAGGGCATGTTGGTCCACGCCGACGTCGTCCGTCGGATCGGCCTGCCCGACCCTCGTTTCTTCATCTCGTGGGACGACGCGATCTATGCGTGGCTCGCCTCGCTCGAGACCG
>CAYYQO010000344.1:0-2221 GCA_964473845.1 uncultured Aeromicrobium sp. | reverse complement strand
GGTCGTCCTGGACGTCATCGGTGCCGGTCAGCTGCCACGCGCGGTACGCCAGGGCCAGGCCGAAGGCGGTCGTGCCGAGGGTGATGACGATGGCGGTCAACGCCATCGCTTGGGGCAGGGGGTCGGCCATCCGGTCGCTGCTGAGGCCGATGATCGGGGCGCTGCCGGCAGGTCCCGAGACCACGAGGAACAGCACGTTCAGCCCGTTGCCCAGCAGGACGAAGCCCACGAGGATGCGGGTCAGGCTGCGTTCGAGGATCAAGGTGACGCCACAGCCGACCATGACACCGACGACGGCGATCAGGGTGAGATTTGCGGTCATGTGCCGACCTCCAGACGCTCGCTCATGTCGTCACCGCCGTGGGCTCGTCGGTTCCTTCGTCCTCGATGTGGGCATCGATGCCGTTGCCGAAGCTGCGCAGCACGTCGAGCGAGAGCCCCACGACGACGAGGTAGACGCCGATGTCGAAGAAGACCGAGGTGACGAGGTGCAGTTCACCCAGGAGGGGAATGGAGATGTCGATGATGGCGCTCTGCAGCACGCCGCCACCGAGCAGCGTCGGCAGCAGGCCCGACAGTGCAGCGGTGGCCAGGCCGAGGCCCAGCACCGATCCGGCGTCGACCGGGGCAGCGTTGTCGAGTTCCTCGCGGCCGCCGGCCAGGTAGCGGATCATCAGCGCGAGCCCGGCGATCAGGCCGCCGGCGAACCCGCCGCCGGGGGAGTTGTGTCCCGAGATCATCAGGTAGACCGAGAACACCACCACGGTGTGGAACACCAGCCGGGTCACGATCTCGAACACGATCGACCGGCGCTGGTCGTGCAGGTTCGCCGCCAGCCAGGCGTTCGAGTCGGGCGTGACGACACGGCGTGGACGCTCCTGGCGTCCGGACCGGTCGGTCAGCAGGAAGATCAGGCTGGCGATGCCGGTGGCGGCGACGACCAACACGCTCAACTCGCCGATCGTGTCCCACGCGCGGATGTCGACCAGGGCGACGTTGACGATGTTCTTGCCGCCGCCGTACTCGTAGGCGGGCTCGGGCCAGCCCGCCGAGATCGACGTGTGGGTACGCGCGTTCGTGGCGACGAAGGCGAATCCGGCGACGGCGATGCCGGTGGCCGTGCCGATCGAGACCCGCACCCAGCGGGCGATGTTGAACGGTCGGTCGCTGAAGAACGGAGGCAGGCGGCGCAGCACGAGCACGAACGTGACCAGCAGGAACGTCTCGACCAGCACCTGGGTCAGGGCCAGGTCGGGTGCGCCGTGGGCCACGAACAGGATCGCGGTGCTGTAGCCGGTGACGCCCAACAGCAGCACGGCGCGCAGGCGGCGGCGTGATCGGACCGTCAGGACGGCCGCGGCGATCATGACGATGCCCGCCACGACCTGCAGTGGATTGTCGGCGAAGAGGACGTCCGGCTTCTGCCAGGCGCTGACCAGTGCCGACCCCGGGACGATCACCAGGGTCACCACGATGATGCCCAGGTAGACCGGCAGCGAACCGCGCTGGGTCCGGCCGGTGACCTCGACGGCCAGGCGATCGATGCCGCGCATGACGCCCTGGTAGGCACGTTCGGCGTCGGGCATGGGTACGCGGTCGACGATCGCGTGCTGGGCGGCCGCGACCGGCCGCCGCCACACGAACAGGGCGACTCCGAAGGCGATGCAGATCGCCGACAGCCCGAGCGCCGGGGTGAATCCGTGCCACAGGGTGAGGACCGCGTGGTGGGCGCCCTCGGGGAACTGGTCGGCGTACGTGGCGATGCGCGGGGTCAACTGGGGGCCGGCCAGCCCGCCGGCGAGTCCCAGGACGGCCAGCACGGCGGGCACGGCGCTGAACCCGGGCGAGAACTCTCGTGGATGACATGGTTCGACGCCGGCCTTGTCCGCGAAGGCACCCCAGACGAATCGGGCCGAGTAGGCGACGGTCAGGATCGAGCCGAGCACGATCCCGATCAGCGCGACCAGCCCCCAACCCGGGTGGCCGAGGTCGTCGCCGAGGTCGACGAAGGCGGCCAGGGCGGACTCCTTCGCCGTGAAACCGAAGAAGATCGGCAGTCCGGCCATCGAGGCGGCGGCCGCGACGGAGGTGACGAACAGCAGCGGGCGCTCGGGCCGCAGTCCGGACAGCTCGCGCAGGTCGCGGGTTCCGACCGATCGGTCGATCACGCCGACGACGAGGAACAGCGACGACTTGAACAAGGCGTGGGCGCACACGAGCG
>CAYYQO010000343.1:0-2258 GCA_964473845.1 uncultured Aeromicrobium sp. | reverse complement strand
CAGATGACGTGGGCCGATGCGATGGGCCTGGTCGTGCTCGAGGGCATCGTGATCCTGATGCTCGTGCTGACCGGTTTCCGCAAGGCGGTCTTCGACGCGGTGCCCGGCCAGCTCAAGACGGCGATCGCGGTCGGCATCGGTCTGTTCCTGACGCTGATCGGTCTGATCGATGCCGGATTCGTGCGCGCCACGGGCAACGCGGCCCCGCCGATCGGCATGGGCATCGGCGGCGAGCTGTCCGGCTGGCCGGTCCTAGTGTTCTGCATCGGGCTGCTGCTGATGATCAGTCTGCACACACGCCGCGTTCCGGGAGCCATCCTGATCGGCATCGTCGTCACCACGATCCTCGCGATCATCGTCCAGGCGATCACCGACACCCCGGGTTCGAACGGCGACCCGACGTCGAAGGGCTGGAACCTGAACGTCCCGGCGTGGCCGGACAAGATCTTCGAGAAGCCTGATCTGTCGCTGCTCGGTGAGTTCAACCTGTTCGGCTCGTTCGAGCGGATCGGTCTCGTTGCGGCCGTCCTGTTGGTCTTCACCCTGATGCTGGCCGACTTCTTCGACACGATGGGCACGATGACGGCCGTCGGCGCCGAGGCGGGCCTGAACGACGAGGACGGCGCCCCCGAGGGTTCGCAGCGGATCCTCATCGTCGACTCGGTCGCTGCTGCGGTCGGTGGTGCGGCCGGCATCTCCAGCAACACGTCCTACGTGGAGTCCACCGCCGGCGTCGCCGACGGCGCCCGCACCGGCCTGGCCAGCGTGGTCACGGGTGTCTGCTTCCTGTTGGCCACCGTCTTCACCCCCATCGTCGCGATCATCCCCAACGAGGCTGCGGTCGCCGCGCTCGTGCTGGTCGGCTTCCTGATGATGACCCAGGTGACCGAGATCAACTGGAAGGATCCCGAGATCGCGATCCCGGCCTTCCTGACGATCGCGCTCATGCCGTTCACGTACTCGATCACCGCCGGCATCGGCGCGGGCTTCCTGGCCTTCGTCGTGCTGAAGGTCGTGATGGGCAAGATCCGCGAGGTCCACGTGCTGTTGTGGATCATCGCGGCGCTGTTCGTCGCCTACTTCGCGATCGACCCGATCACGCGCTGGCTGACCTGACCCCGGCCGGCCCTCCTCGCACGTGTGTGACACGGTGACCCATCCGCGCCTCCCTCCACTTTTGGTACGGAATCCACGTTTCGCAGCGGATTTCGCGTGGATCGCTTACCAAAAGTGGAGGGTGACCCGAGGCGTGTGAGGTCAGCTCGTCGGCGGTCCGACCAGCAGGGCGGCACCGGTCAGGACGGCCACCGCGACGAGGCCGACCGCCACGCCCTGGACGGGCTTGCGCACGAGCCATGCCACGAGGCGCTCGCGCACCCCGGCGGGCTCGGTCTCGGTGAGCCGCCACCGGCTCGGCAGTGCGCCCTGACGCTCGCTGACGACGTCGAACCAGATCGTGAAGAACGGCGGGATCGCGGCCAGCAGGCCCACGATCGTGCGACGTGCCGACCAGCGGGCGTCGACGGCGACCACGACGGTCGTCACCAGGTAGCCAACGAAGACGATCCCGTGCAGCATCCCGCCGATCCGGACGCCCAGTTCGGTGGTCTCGGTGACGTACTTGAGGAACATCCCGATCAGCAACAGGCCCCACGTGACGGCCTCGGCGATGGCGACGGAACGGAACAGGCGACGAGGAGACATGCTGCCATTCTCCCCATCGCCGCCCCTGTGCCATCGCGGCCCCGCACCACGGGGCGTCAGTCCACGGTCAGCCCTTCGGCAGGCATGATGCGCGCGGCCCGTCGCGCCGGGATCACGCAGGACGCCAGTCCGGCGAGCGCCGCCACGACCAGGACCGCCGCCAGTTGACCCCAGGGGATCACGAGCGCGGCCGTGGGCACGGCGGGCTGGACGACCGTCGTCACCCCGAACCAGGCATAGGTCGTCCCGATGGCCGTACCCAACAGCGCCGCGACGAGCGCCAGCAGCATGCCCTCGGCGGCCAGCATCCGCCGTAGGCCACGCTGAGTGAGCCCCAGCGCACGCAGCAGGGCATGCTCGCGCGCCCGCTCCAGAATCGACAGGCCGACCGTGTTGGCGATGCCCACCAGCGCAATCGCGATGCCGACACCCAGCAGGCCCAGGACCGACCAGACCAGGACGTCCAGTTGGACCGCCACCCACTGCTGGTTCTCCAGGTTGTTGGCGAGTTCCAGGTCGGTGCCGCGGATGATCGCGCCGATCGACCCGGCGAG
>CAYYQO010000342.1:0-2269 GCA_964473845.1 uncultured Aeromicrobium sp. | reverse complement strand
GGTCCGAGCCGACCACGTGGTACGGCAGATCGTGGCGCTTCGTGAACTCCGACAGGCGGCCATAACGCTCGAGGAACCGGAACGTCGAGACGGGCTCGAAGATCGAGGTCCAGACGGTGTTGTAGTTGATCGCGCTGGCCATGACCGCGACGAGGGCCTCGCCCGGAGCGAGCTCCGGCAACGGCACGTCGTCGAGGTGCAGGCTCTTGCGGGGGTCCTTGTCCCGCGAGGCAACTCCCTCGAACATGTTCTCCTCGTCCTTGTGGACGGTGATGGCCCGGTAGGTCTGGGGCAGTTCGAGGTTCTGGTACGTCTCGGCGGTTCGGTCACCGGACAAGATGGCGTCGAGAATGTGCTGCACTGGGGGTCCTTCGCGTTGGTGGGTGCAGGTGGTTGCGGTGATGTTACTGGCCGGAAACCCCGGCCGCGACATCAGGATCAGTGGGCGGCGGCCGGTTCGACCAGTTCGACGAGTACGCCGCCGGCGTCCTTCGGGTGTACGAAGTTGACGCGGCTGTTGGACGTGCCCCGCTTCGGGACGTCGTACAGCAGGCGCACGCCGCGGTCGCGAAGGGTGGTCGAGACCGCGTCGATGTCGGTCACACGGTACGCCAACTGCTGCAGGCCCGGTCCACTGCGGTCCAGGAACTTCGCGATCGTCGAGTCCTGGCTCAGCGGTGCGAGCAGTTGGATGCACGAGCCGGAGTCGCCCACCGCGAGCATCGCCTCGCGGACGCCCTGTTCCTCGTTGACCTCTTCGTGGATCGACTCGAGGCCGAAGACGCGCGAGTAGAACTTGATCGCGTCATCGAGGTCGGGAACGGCGATGCCGACGTGGTCGATGGCGGTGAGCAGATGGCCGGGAACGAGGCTGTCGCTGGTCATGCGGGGCAGCCTAGTACGGCCGAATTCGCCCTCTGCGCATGGACCGCTGATTGAGGGACAATGGAGCATGGACCCCGACGCGATCACCTACCTGGACGAGAACGAGGCGTGGGCCTTCTTGGCCGAACGGTCGTTCGGACGACTGGCCCTCGCCGTCTTGGGCCAGCCAGAGATCTTTCCCATCAACTACGCGGTATCGGACGCGCGGCTGCTGTTCCGCACGGCAGAGGGCACCAAGTTGGTCGCCATGGTGATGGACGGTCACGTCGCGTTCGAGGTCGACGAACTCTCGGTCGGTGGTGCGACCAGCGTCGTGGTCAAGGGGATGGCCCACACGGTCGAGACGCAGGCTGAGTTCGAGGCGCTCAACCTCACGGACCTGCACTCGTGGGTTCCGACGCTCAAGTACAACCTCGTGGTGGTCGAGATATCGGAGATCACGGGGCGCCGATTCCGCTTTGGACCTGAGCCCGAGCTCACTCCTGTGATGTGACCCACGGCCTCGACGGGTCGTCGTGACCCACGGGTACAGTGACCCCAACGTACGCACTGAAGGAGCACGTCCAATGACCACTTCCGTCATCGTCGCCGGGGCACGGACCCCGATCGGTCGCCTGCTGGGCGGCCTCAAGACCCTGTCCGGTTCCGACCTCGGCGGCATCGCGATCAAGGGCGCCCTGGAGAAGGCCGGCGTCACCGGCGACCAGGTCGATTACGTGATCATGGGCCAGGTTCTCGGCGCCGGTGCCGGCCAGGTTCCCGCGCGCCAGGCCGCGTTCAAGGGCGGCATTCCGCTCGACGTGCCCGCGATCACTGTCAACAAGGTGTGCCTGTCGGGCATCAACGCGATCGCCCTGGCCGACCAGCTGATCCGCGCCGGCGAGTACGAGGTCGTCGTCGCCGGCGGTCAGGAGTCCATGACCCAGGCGCCGCACCTGCTGACCAACTCGCGCGAGGGCCTCAAGTACGGCAAGGTCACGATGCTCGACCACATGGAGTACGACGGCCTGTGGGACGCGCTGACCGATCAGGCGATGGGGTCGCTCACCGAGACCCGCAACGCCGGCACCGACAGCCTCACCCGTGAGGCGCAGGACGAGTTCGGCGCACGTTCGCACCAATTGGCCGCCGAAGCGCAGAAGAACGGCGTCTTCGACGAAGAGATCGTTCCGGTCGAGATCCCCCAGCGCAAGGGCGACCCGGTGGTCATCAGCGCCGACGAGGGCGTGCGCGGCGACACGACGGGCGAGTCGCTCGGTCGGCTGCGCCCGGCGTTCTCCAAGGACGGCACGATCACGGCCGGTACCGCCAGCCAGATCTCCGACGGAGCCGCCGCAGTCGTCGTGATGAGCAAGGCCAAGGCCGAGATCGAGCCGTTGTTGAT
>CAYYQO010000341.1:0-2270 GCA_964473845.1 uncultured Aeromicrobium sp. | reverse complement strand
CAAGGCCAAGGAGCAGGTCACCCACTCGCTGGTCTACTCGTACAACGACCGCAAGGCTCGCAAGGGCGACTTCCGTCGTCTGTGGATCCAGCGGATCAACGCCGCGGCTCGCGCCGAGGGCATCACGTACAACCGCTTCATCCAGGGCCTGAAGGCCGCCGAGGTCGAGGTCGACCGCAAGATCCTCGCCGATCTCGCCGTCAACGACCCGGCCGCGTTCAGCGCCCTCGTCGGGGTCGCGAAGGCGAACCTCCCCGAGGACGTCAACGCGCCCAAGGTCGACTCGGCCGTCTGAGTAGTTCACCTCCACCCGTGGCGAGCCCCGGCGATCTCACCGTCCGTTCCGGACGCGTGAAGATCGCGCGGCGGCTCGCCACGCGTGCGTTCCGGGCCAAGACCGGCGAGTTCCTCGCCGAGGGGCCCCAGGCGGTTCGTGAGGCGCTGGCGCTGCCCGGCGCCGTGGTTGAGGTCTTCGCCACGGTCGACGCCACCGAGCGTTACCCCGAACTGGCCAGAGCCACGGAGGCGTGGCACGTCGTCACCGACGACGTCATCGAGGCGATCGCCGACTCGGTGACGCCGCAGGGTCTCGTGGCTCGGTGCCGGTCGGTGCTGACCACGATCGTCGACGTGCCGGCCGATGCCCGGCTGGTGGTCGTCTGCGCCGAGATCCGTGACCCGGGCAACCTCGGCGCCGTGATCCGCTGCGCGGATGCGGCCGGCGCCGATGCCGTCGTGGTCGCGGGCGACAGTGTGGATCCGCTCAATCCCAAGGTGGTCCGCGCCACCGCGGGCTCGCTGTTCCATCTGCCGATCGCGGTCGAGGACGAGGTCTTCGCGGTCGTCTCCGCCCTACGGGATCGCGGCCTGCAGGTGCTGGCCGCAGCCGGTGACGGCGAGACCGGACTCTTCGATCCCGACCTGGACCTGTCCGTCCCGACGGCCTGGCTCATGGGCAACGAGGCACACGGACTGCCGCCGGCGTTGGCCGCGCAGGCCGACCGTGTAGTCCACGTCCCGATCCGTGGCCGCGCCGAGAGCCTCAATCTGGCCACGGCCGCCGCCGTCTGTCTCTACGCTTCGGCCCGCGAACACAGCTAGGCTCGGCTCGTGCTCTCCGACGACTTCCCCGACGGCATCATCGTCGCCGACGCCGACGGGATGGTGACGTATGCCAACCGGTGGGTCGAGTACTGGGCGCGCGCGGAGCCCGACGAACTGCTCGGCATGCACCTGGGCGACGCGCTGCCCTTCGACGACCTGGGCGGGAATCGCTGGTTCGACACCGTCGACCCCTACGGCGGACTCTCGATCCGCACCCGGATCAGCGAGGGCTCCTGGTACTCACCACGGGGCAGCGAGTACCTGATCACCGCCTCGCTCATCCGTGACCGCCCGGCCGGCAAGGTCGTGGAGGTCATCGTCAGCATCCGCAATGCCCGGGCCCGGCTGCAGCGCGACCGGCAGAAGTCCGACATGGTCGCCACGGTGGCGCACGAATTGCGCTCGCCGCTGACCGGCATCAAGGGCTTCACGGCCACCCTGCTCAGCCGCTGGGATGCGTTCACCGAGGAGCAGCGGTTGTTCATGCTGCAGACGATCGACGCGGACGCGGACCGGCTCAGCCGACTCATCACCGAATTGCTCGATGCCGCTCGGATCGACGCGGGCCGGCTGTCGTTGCGTACCGAACCGGTCCGCATCGACGACCTCGCCGAACGGGTCCTGGCGTCGGCCTTCTCGACGTCCGATGACCCGCCGGTGCCGCGGATCGAGGGCGAGTTGCCGATCGTGTGGGGTGATGCCGACCGGGTCATGCAGGTCTTGACGAACCTGGTCGAGAACGCGACCCGCCATGGTGAGGGCCTGCGTGAGGTCGTCGTCGCCCCGATGGAATTCGAGGGTGTTCCGGGTGTCTCGGTGCGGGTCGTCGACAACGGTCCGGGCATCCCCGAGGAAGCGCGCGTGCGGATCTTCAGCCGGTTCTGGCGGTCCGGTCCCGGTGCCGGCAGTGGACTGGGCATGTTCATCGTGCGTGGCGTCGTGGACCAGCACGGCGGATCGATCCTGGTCGAGGACGCCGAGGGTGGCGGAGCGTCGATCTGCGTGTGGTTCCCCGTGAACGAGCCGGACACCCTGAGCTCCTGACCCGCCGATAGACTGCAAGGCGTGTCCGCGCCCAACTCTGACTACGATCCCGTCGAGGTGACGCCGCTGCGCGCCGACGAGGTCGAACGCATGCGTGACGAGGCCCTCGCGGCCATCGCCGC
>CAYYQO010000340.1:210-2282 GCA_964473845.1 uncultured Aeromicrobium sp. | reverse complement strand
TGTTGGCGAGTTCCAGGTCGGTGCCGCGGATGATCGCGCCGATCGACCCGGCGAGTTCGTCGGCGTCGGCACCGTCGTCCGTCAGGATCCACACGACGTGGGTCGCGCCCTGGGGGGCGAGCCGTTCGAGCGTGGCCGGCGAGACGATTGCCGCCTCGCCCCACGTGGCCGCGACGGTCCGAGGCGCCAGGGTGATGGCGCCGAACGCGGTCTCGACGGTCAGTCGTTCGGGGGTGCCGTCGGCGAAGGTCGACGCGACGGATCCGGGCAGGAGGATCTCGTCATCGTCGACGCGAGTCGTCTGCGGATCCCGCGTCCGGGCCCGCTCGGCGTCGGTCGGCGCGACCAGCGTCAGGGCGGTGCCCCCGGCATCGGCCCTCGTGCCCGGCAGGGCGATGACCTCGTCGACACCATCGGACTTCGTGATCCGCTCGACCGTCCCGGCGGCGACGGATTGGGTGCCACTGAGTGCCAGGTCGACCGGGTATTCGGCATCCATCTCGGCATCGACGGCCTGGCGCGCGCTGGCCATGCCGGTGAGCACCGCCGTGGCCAGGGTGACGCCGACCAGCAGCGATGCGGTCGTGGCGGCGCTACGCCGCGGGTTGCGGACCGCGTTCGCAGCGGCGATGCGGATCGGCGCGCCGAGACGTCCGCCGAGTCGCCCGAGCAGTCGCAGCAGTGCGGGGACGAGGATCGGCCCCAGCAGCAGGACGCCGACGAACGACACCATGCCGCCGAGCAGCATGAGCGGCATCGACTCGGCGCCGGTTGCGACGACGAGGGCGGCGAGTCCGCCCAGCCCGGCCACGGCGCCCAGTGCGATGCGTATCCGGCCCGCGGTCGTGCGGGCGGTGGGACCCTCGGCCGGCCTCAGCGCGGCCATGGGACTCACGCGGACGACGGCACGCGTGGGGAACCAGGCGGCAACGACCGTCGTGACGACGCCGCCGACGAACGCAGCGACGAGCCACGAAGGGGAGTACGACACCGGGCCGACGTAGCCGTCCCCGGCAAAGGCTCGCACGACCGCCGCGATCACGTACCCGCCGATGAGCCCGCCGATGATCCCGGTCGTGGCGGCCACCAGCGCCAGGACGAACGCCTCGACCCGGACCGAACGCAGCAATTGGCGCCGGGTCGCGCCGACGCACCGCAACAGGGCGAAGTCGCGGCTCCGCTGCGCGAACAGGATCGTGAACGTGTTCGCGATGACCAGGACGGCGACGAATCCGGCGATGGCCGCGAACAGCAGCAGCAGGTACGACAGGATGTCGACGCCCTGGTTCATCGACACGATGCGGGCCGCGACGTACTCGTCCCGGGTCTGCACGGCCGACTCCGCCGCGGCGGTCAACGCCTTCCGGGCCCCGGCGAGGTCTCCGCCGGCCACCGAGTACGCGACGGAATCAGCGACGACGCCGTCCACACCCGCCATGGCGGGCCACGTCAGGTACACGTCGGCATCGAGGTACGACGACGGTTCGGCCAACCCCACGACCGTGACCGATCGGGCGGCGCCGCCGGATCCGACCGTCAGCCGATCGCCGAGAGTGATGTCCGCGGACTCGGCGGTGCTGGCCGAGACGAGGGCTTCGGTGTCGATGCGGGGTGCGCGGCCCGCGGTGACCTCCTGGGACCGCAGGGTGGGTTCCGTCGCGACCGAGCCCACCTGGGTCTCGGAGCCCAGCGCGCCGTGGGGGCCGGTGACCCGGGTCCAGGTCATGGCGACGACGGAGGCGCGGTCGCCGCGACGTGCGGCCAGTTCGAGGACGCGATCGGGATCGGACTCGGCGATCCCGTACTCGTCGCCGACGATCAGGTCCGCCTGCGGGTACGCGGCCTCGACACCGGAGGCGATGGCGCTACGGGCGGCAGCGCCCACCGCGTTGATGACCACGACGAAGGCGACCGCGATCGTCACGGCGACGAGTGCGGCGACGTAGCGGCGGGTGTGCGTGCGCAGGGACGCGAGCAGGACGGTCCTCATCGGACGCCCGCCTCGAGTGCGGCGACCAACTGGTCGCGGGTGGGGGTCACGAGGTGGCCGACGGCCGGGACCGCGACCACCT
>CAYYQO010000340.1:0-200 GCA_964473845.1 uncultured Aeromicrobium sp. | reverse complement strand
ACCGAACTGGGCCACACGGTCGTCATGGTCACCCACGAGGTGGTCGCGGACCCGGCCGTCGGCCAGCACCACGACGTCGTCGGCGTAGGTCGCCGCGTCCAACTCGTGGGTGACCATGACGACCGTGTGGCCCAGTTCGGTCACGCTGCGGCGCAGGAACGACAACACCTCGGCCGAAGCGGTGCTGTCGAGGTTGCCGG
>CAYYQO010000339.1:0-2292 GCA_964473845.1 uncultured Aeromicrobium sp. | reverse complement strand
CCGCCCTGCTCAGAGCGTCACGTCCTCCAGCATCTCGGTGACCAGCGCGGCCACCGGTGAGCGCTCGGACCGGGTCAGCGTGACGTGGGCGAACAGCGGATGGCCCTTGAGCTTCTCGACCACCGCGACGATCCCGTCGTACCGGCCGACCCGCAGGTTGTCGCGCTGGGCGACGTCGTGGGTCAGGACGACCTTCGAGTTGGCGCCGATGCGCGACAGCACCGTCAGCAGGACGTTGCGCTCCAGCGACTGGGCCTCGTCAACGATCACGAAGGCGTCGTGCAGCGACCGGCCGCGGATGTGGGTCAGCGGCAGCACCTCGAGCATCTGCCGGTCGATGATTTCCTCGACCACGTGCGGCGACGCGACGGCGCCGAGGGTGTCGAAGACCGCTTGGGCCCATGGGCCCATCTTCTCGTCGGAACTGCCGGGAAGGTACCCGAGCTCCTGACCCCCCACGGCGTACAGCGGCCGGAACACGACGACCTTCTTGTGCTGCTGGCGCTCCATGACGGCTTCGAGTCCGGCACAGATCGCGAGCGCGGACTTGCCGGTCCCGGCGCGGCCTCCGAGCGACACGATGCCGACCTCGGGATCGAGCAACAGATCCAGGGCCACGCGCTGCTCGGCCGAACGACCGTGGATACCGAACGCCTCGCGGTCGCCGCGGACCAACTGGACCTGCTTGTCGGGCGTGACCCGACCCAGCGCGCTGCCCTTGTCGGACAGCAACACGAGTCCGCTGTGACACGGCAGTTCACGGGCCGGCTCGAGATCGACGGTGCCGTGCTCGTACAGGTCGTCCAGATCCAGGCTGTCGACCTCGATCTCGGTCATGCCCGTCCAGCCGGTCTCGAGGGCCCACTCGGCCCGGTACTCCTCGGCCTTCAGGCCGACGGCGGACGCCTTGATCCGCATCGGGAGGTCCTTCGAGACCAGGACGACGTCGTGCCCCTCGTTGGCGAGGTTGCGGGCCACGGACAGGATCCGGGTGTCGTTGTCACCCAGCCGAAAGCCCGAGGGCAGCGACTGCGGATCGGTGTGATTAAGCTCGACCCTGATCGAGCCACCCTCGGTACCGATCGACATCGGCACGTCGATCATGCCGTGCTGGACCCGCAGGTCGTCGAGGAAACGCAGTGCATTGCGGGCGAAGTAGCCGAGTTCGGGATGGTGGCGCTTGGCCTCCAGCTCGGTGATGACCACGACCGGGATGACGACCTCGTGTTCGCCGAAGCGCCCCATGGCGGCCGGATCGGCCAGCAGGACACTCGTGTCGAGCACGTAGGTGCGGTGGTCGGGTCGGGGCGGAGTCACAGACTTCGTTGCAGCAGCCACGGCAATCTCCTCGAGAGCCATGCGCGCGCCCAGCGCCCAGCCCTCACTAGTGGGTGTGGGCCTGAACCTCTCGGTGACCGAAAGGCTCATGTTCGAGCAGGGGCACACTCCGAACGTACGACTGTCAGGTGGCGAGACCGGGAAGACTCGCCGTGCCGAGGTGACGGGTGCGTGAATGTGTGGGTGTGCGTCAGGCGCCGAAGCGCCGCTCGCGAGCGGCGTAGGACCGCATCGCGCGCAGGAAGTCGACACGGCGGAAGGCCGGCCAGAGCGCGTCGCTGAAGTAGAACTCCGAGTGCACGCTCTGCCACAGCAGGAATCCGCTGAGTCGCTGTTCGCCCGAGGTGCGGATCACCAGATCGGGATCGGGCTGGCCCTTGGTGTAGAGGTGCTCGGCGATGTCGTCGACCTCGAGGGTCGACGCCACCTCCTCGAGGGTGCGGCCCGCGCCGGCCTGGGCGAGCAGCAGGGAACGCATCGCGTCGGTGAGTTCCTGGCGGCCGCCGTAGCCGACGCACACGTTCACCGAGAGATTCGACTCGACCGTGGCGGTCCGTTCCGCCGCGTGCTTGAGCCGGGAGGCGGACTCGGCCGGCAGCATGTCCAGGTTGCCGATGAGTCGCAGCCGGTAGCCGGACTCGGCGAGCGCATCGACGAGCCGCTCGATGACTGTCAGCAGGGCCGCGAGCTCGTCGGCGGGGCGTTGCAGGTTGTCGGTCGACAGCAGCCACAGCGTGACGATCTCGACGCCGAGCTCGTCGCACCAGCCCAGGAACTCGGTGATCTTGTCGGCTCCGGCCTGGTAACCGTCGTCGACGCGCGCCCCAGCGCCGCGGGCCCAGCGGCGGTTCCCGTCGACGATCGCGCCGACATGGCGAGGCAGGCGTTCGGGGTCGAGCCCCTTGGCGAGTCGACGCTCGTACACCCCGTAGAGGAGATCGCTGACCGGCATGC
>CAYYQO010000338.1:0-2297 GCA_964473845.1 uncultured Aeromicrobium sp. | reverse complement strand
GCGCGCTTCGTTCACACCGAAGAGGTCACTGGTTCGAACCCAGTATCGCCCACCCAGAGTTTGCACTGCAATTTCAGGCTTTTCAGCTTTCTCGGATTTGCCGCGTGTCCATTACGTGTCCAATGAAAAGCTGATTGGACTGGCGCGAGCAACTCCGCCCTCCTCCAACCGCACGGTTACGTTCGCGATACGAGTCGCTCTCCGACGGCTGATCACCGACGTAAGCATCGTGCCCCTGATCACGTACTCCTGGTGACCCTCCCCGGTGATCAGGGACGCATGTGGAGGTGCGATATGAGTCTCGAACAGGATCGCCGACTGGTGAGCATTGCGCAGGCAGCCGAGGAACTCTCGGTATGTCCCAAGACAGTACGCCGCTACATCGCTCAGGGTCGTTTGGAAGCTGTTCGTATCGGCACGAGAACGATTCGCATCCGGGCGAACTCAATCGACCAGCTCGCGTCGAGCAACCCACTTGTCGGCGTTCAACGTTGATCGTCTGCGGGGCATCCTCGCGGTGAATCTCGCGGTGTTCGCGAGCGTTTGTCCACGCACCTGTGGATAACCTCTGGTGTTCATTCGCGATGAGTGCCAACATCGGTTTACACGCAAGTCCTCGGGGGAGGGCACATGAAGCGGACATCGCGGTCGGTCGCGTTGGTTGGGACGGACGTCCCGCGCGCTGCCACGGTTGCGCTTGCGTACATGCTCGCCGTGGCGCTACTCGGTGCTTGCGATACTTCAGGTGGCCCGTCTGACCCGACCTCGGAGCCCACATCGGCATCGACCCGGTCGGCGCCGACTCCTACGTGGAGATCCGAATTCAGCGCCTCGGAGGTGGCGGCGTACGACGAGGGCCTTGCATGGTTTGAAACCTATGACCTCGAGGAGGAGGCGATCCTCCGAGAGGGGAAAGCCACACCTGAGGCGAAGCAGCTCTATCAGGAAAACCGCACAGACTGGCAAGCAGCGTGGCGCGATCTCCAGCTCTACGAGAAGCAGAAGATCGTGTTCCCTCGTCGTCCCGAGGTGTTGTCCACCGAGCCAGGTGTGATCCGCATCGGCGACGGTAAGGAGGCCAGCCTCCGGATCAACCGCTGTGTCGACTCCCGCGTGGTTAGGGCGACGATGGACGGTGAACCGCTCGAGGTGGCGAACGACTATCCGACGGAACAGACCGTCGCGTTGAACCGGTACGGAGACGGATCGTGGCGAGTCCTGACGGTGAAAACCTCGGGGGAGCGATGCGGCGGCTGAGCGTCCTGCTCATCGCCCTCCTTGCCCTGGCGGCGACCTTCGCCACGCCAGTTCTTGCATCCTCCGAATGCCCGCCTTCCACTCAACCCGTTGACAGCGGTGCGGGCAGGATCTGTATCCCGGTGACGGATCCCGGATCCGGTCCCGGTGCGCCATCCGACCCTGGCGGGGGAGGTGGTTCGGAGACGGTGGGCGAGATGAAGTGCGGCTACGAACTCGCGGCGCCCCAACCACCTTCGACGGACCCGATCTGGGACGGCCATAGCCCGGACGACGGCAGGATCTTCCTCAAGATATGCCCCGGCTACATCGGCAGTCTCCCGTTGGTGTTCATTCCCAACGGTGAGGATCCGGAGCCGATCGATCCATCGGTACTTGCACGCTCCGTGCTGGACACGCTCGACCTCGCGACCGCCCAGATCGGGTTGGCGCCACGCCCGCCCAAACGGACCTACGTAGGTCTCGACACCTGGATGTGGATTCCATCAACGCAATGGACTTCGATCGCGAAGTCCGTGACGGCTGGCTCGACGACGGTGTCGGTGACAGCCAGGCCAGTTCGGGTGGATTGGAACATGGGTACGGGCCGGACGGTCTGTGACGGCCCGGGGCGCGCCTGGCGCGAGGGCGCCATGGGTTCAGGGGCGGAGTCACCGTGTGAGTACCGATACACGCGAGTGAGTGATTTTGAGCCGGCCGGGACGTTCCCGGTCGCCGCGCAAATTTCGTACACGGTGACGTGGACGTGCACGGGCAACTGCACCGTCAGCGACGGCTCTCTCGGAGAGGTGCAGGGCCTCGCCGGTCGGTCGGCCGTCGAAGTGGGCGAGCGGCAATCAGTGGTTGTCAACGGGGGTGAGTCATGAGCGTGGTGACGTCCAAGAGGCCGACTGAACGGCCTGATCCGACGCGAAGGTTCGTGAACGGAGAATCCAGACTCAGGTCCAGACCGCGTAGGACCGGAGTGCTGACCGTCGGCGCCCTGTTGATCGTGCTGTCGGCGGCACTGTTCGCCGTGGTGGTTGCGCGGGCTGGGGACC
>CAYYQO010000337.1:0-2327 GCA_964473845.1 uncultured Aeromicrobium sp. | reverse complement strand
AAGCGGATGTCGAAGAAGAAGCACCGCAAGATGCTCAAGCGCACGCGAGTGCAGCGCCGCCGTCTGGGCAAGTGACCGATGCCCGAGGTCGTTCTCGTCACTGGTGCGGCCACGCCGGGCGTGGCACTTGCCGCGCGGCGTCTCGCTGAGGCCGGTGATGTCAAGGTCGTGGCAGTTGACACGACGTTGCCGGCTGACGATCTCGGGTCTGTCAAATTCGTGCGTGCGGACATCCGCACGCCGGTGATCTCCAAGGTTCTCGCCGTCGAGGACATCGACACCGTGGTCCACATGGACCTGGCGCCGATGCGTGCACGGGGCGGTGGCGGCGCCACCAAGGAGATCAACGTCATCGGCACGATGCAGGTGCTGGCCGCCTGCCAACGTTCCGACACCGTCAAGCGGGTCGTGCTGGCCAGCAGTTCAGCCGTCTACGGCGCCTCGCCGCGCGACCCCGCAGTGTTCACCGAATCGGCGACTGCCAGGGGCGGTACCAAGTCCGGTTTCTCCAAGGACATCGTCGAGGTCGAGGGCTACACGCGGGGATTCGCTCGCCGCCGACCCGACGTCTGCGTCACCACGTTGCGCATGGCGCAGTGGCTGTCACCGCATTTCCCGACCGTGCTGGGGACCTACTTCTCCAATCCGATCCTGCCCGTCCCGATGGGCTTCGATGCCCGGCTGCAGTTGCTGCACCCGCAGGACGCGCTCGAGGTCATCGCGCGCGCTGCCGTGTCCGACCATCCCGGCACGTTCAACGTGGCGGGCTCCGGTGTCCTCATGCTCACGCAGGCGGCCCGCATCCTGGGCAAACCGACGCTGCCGCTGTTGCCGATCGGATTCGGATCGGTGCTGCGCCGGTCCGCCCATTTCATGGGCACCGACGTGTCGCCCGGCGTTCATCGACTGCTGACCTACGGGCGCATTCTCGACACCCGGGCCCTCCGCGAGGAGTTCGGCTACACCCCGCAGCACACGACGCGCGAGACCTTCGAATGGTTCGCCGAGACCCTGCGGCCGGGCCTGTTGCACATCCTGGGGGTCACCCGATGAAGGACGACCTCAAGGGCATCGGCACCTCGGGCGAGGCGGGCCGCGGCAGCAAGGCGACATCTCCGTCCCGGGCCGCCCGTTCGCTCGCGGGCCCGGCCAAGCCGGCTCCGAAGAAGGCAGCTCCGAAGAAAACAGCGAAGAAGGCCGCTCCCGCCAAGGCGGCCGCAGCGAAACCGGCCGCGAAGAAGACCGCCGCGAAGAAGGCGGCTCCGAAGAAGACCGCGCCGGCTCCGGCCGAACCCGCCGAGGCCACTGTTGCCGAGGATGTCCCGACGACGGCAGACTCCTCGTCGCGCCAGCGCCATCTGCATGCGGTGCCCGAGGACGAGTCCGCGCACCAGGAACCGCCTCGCGAAGCCACCGCCGACATCGACCCCGAGGACGTCGCCGCAGCCTTCGCTGACGGCGCCCGCCGGCTACTGGGTACGGACTGGCAGGTGAAGGTCCTCGAGATTGTCGGTAGCCTGCGGCGCCGACTGTCCGGTGACTACGAGGTCGACGAGTTCGGTCTCGATCCCGAGGTGCTCGACCTGTTGTCCAGCCTGGTCGAACCCATCGCCGAGAGCTGGTTCCGCCTGCAGGTCCGGGGAATCGAGAACATCCCCGCCGATGGCGGCGCGTTGTTGGTCGCGAACCACTCGGGCACGGTCCCGGTCGACGGTCTGATCACGGGCTACGCGGTGCGCAAGTACACCGGTCGTCCGATTCGTCCGCTCGGCGCCGACCTGGTGTTCCGGCTGCCGTACGTGGGTCAGGTCGCCCGCAAGATGGGTGCCACGCTGGCCTGCGCCGAGGACGCCGAGCGGCTGCTCACGTCCGGTGAGCTGGCGGCCGTGTGGCCCGAGGGTTTCAAGGGCGTCGGCAAGCCGTTCAGCGAGCGCTACAAGCTGCAGCGGTTCGGCCGGGGTGGCTTCGTGTCGTCGGCGATGCGGGCGCAGGTGCCGATCATCCCGGTGTCGATCGTCGGTGCCGAGGAGATCTACCCGCTGATCGGCAATATCCCGTCGCTGGCCCGGCTGCTGGGGCTGCCGTACATCCCGATCACACCGTTCTTCCCGCTGCTCGGTCCGCTCGGGATGGTGCCGCTGCCCAGCAAGTGGATCATCGAGTTCGGCGAGCCGATCCGCACCGACGCCTACCCGCCCGAGGCGGCCGACGATCCGATGCTGCTGTTCAACGTCACCGACCAGGTCCGCGAGACCATTCAGCAGACCCTCTACAACCTGCTGGTCGACCGCGGGAACCCCTTCGTCTGACCCGCTGGCAGTGACGTT
>CAYYQO010000336.1:0-2339 GCA_964473845.1 uncultured Aeromicrobium sp. | reverse complement strand
CCGCGGCGGAGGGTGCGCCCATCGACACGGAGCTGCTCGACGAACTGCTGCGCCGCGCCGATCGGCAACTCGAACTGTTGGAGAGCCTGCACCTGCGGACCGGCGCGCGGAGCCTGCGGTCATGAAGATCGTGATCACCGGTGCCTCGGGAAACCTTGGTTCGGCCGTCACCCGCGAAGTCACCGCCATGGGTCACGACGCGGTGGCGATCGCACGCCGGTTGCCCTCCGTCGCCGATGCTGGGGCGGCCTCAGTGCGCTGGCACGCTGCCGACGTCTCGACCGACGACCTCACGTCCGTGTTCGACGGCGCGGACGTCGTGGTCCATCTGGCCTGGAAATTCCAGCCCACGCATCGGCAGGACGTCACGTGGGCGACCAACGCCGTCGGCACGAGTCGGGTACTGGAAGCCGTGGCCGGCGCCGAGGTGCCTGCGGTCATCTGTGCGTCGTCGATCGCCGCCTATTCTCCCGTCGACCATGACGAACCGGTCGGCGAGACCTGGCGGACCGATGGCGCGTCCGAGGCGACGTACTGCCGCGAGAAGGCCTACGTGGAACGGACGCTCGACACGTTCGAGTTGATCCATCCGGAACTCCGGGTCGTGCGGATCCGCCCGGCGTTCGTCTTCCAACGCTCGGCCGCCAGCGAGCAGCGTCGCATCTTCGGTGGGGTGCTGGCGCGTCCTGCGTGCCTCGACCGCCGGCGCATCCCCGTGATCCCCGTGCCGCGGGGACTGCGGATGCAGGCCGTGCACTCCGGTGACGTCGGGCGTGCCGTCGCGGCCGCGGTGTCGCGACCCGTCTCGGGGGCCTTCAACCTCGCCGGCGAGGGTGTGATCCGGCGCGCGGAGCTGGGTGAACTGATGGGTGCCAGGACGATCGAGGTCCCACCGTCGGTGGCTCGCGGCGTGGTGGGGGCGGCGTGGCGCCTGCACGCCGTCCCGGTTCCGGGCAGTCTGCTGAGCGCCCTCATGAACGTCCCACTGCTGTCCACCGAGCGAGCCAGGGTCGAACTCGACTGGACGCCGCGCCACTCGGGTCGGGATGCACTCGAGTCGCTGCTGCGGGGGATGCCCGAGAAGGCCGGCAGCACGATGCCGCCCCTGCACCCGTGAATCGGAGGCCGAGATGACCGGAGTGGACGTCGCTGTCAGTCTGGGCGGGGCTCTGCTCGAAGCTGCCACGCGTGTCCTCGCGAGCGTGCGCACGGCCACCAAGCCGTTGCACCTGCGCGGCACGGTTCCTGCTCCGGCCGGTGCGCGCGTCGTCCTGGCATCTCGCCACGACCCTGTTGCCGTATCGGAGTCCTGCTGGCCCGATCCTGCTCGCGGCCGTTCCGACCGGACCGCAGCAGTACGCGTTGCTGCGGTCCGGCATCGGCGGCGAGTGGAGGGGTTTCGGCCGGATCCGGCTGATCCGCCGCTCCGATCGTGAGCCGTCCTTCGATCCGATCTGCAACCCGCTGCCCGGGCTCCCCAACTACGGATGGGTCACGCGACTGCGGGAGCCGTCCTATCGCGCCGCACGGACGGCCCGCGCCGAGCCGACTCAATCGCCGGTCTGATAGACGTCCGGGATGCCGTCGGCGTCGGCGTCAATGGCATCCTGCTCGCTGATCGCCCGGTATTGGCGATTCCTGATCGTCAGCAGGATGGAAGCGAGGAGGGCGGCGAGGACCGAGCCGGTCAGGATCGCGACCTTCGCGTGGTCGTGGGGCGCACTGCCCGACTCGAAGGACAACTCGGCGACCAGGAGCGAGACCGTGAAGCCGATGCCACCGAGCATGCCGACACCGGCCAGGTCCACCCACCGCAGGGACGGGTCGAGGTGGATGTGCCGGAGGCGCGAGAGCAGCCACGTCGTCGCCAGGATGCCGATCGGCTTGCCCAGCACGAGAGCCGCGACGATCGCGATCGTGAGCCGGTCGCCCAGCGCCGACTGCGTGCCCTCCCAGCCGCCGAGTGCGACTCCCGCGGAGAAGAAGGCGAACAGCGGCACGGCGACGCCGGCCGACAGCGGCCGGAACCGGTGCTCGAACCGCTCGGCCAGACCCGGCTCGGTCCGTGCGCCCGGATCACCGGACCGGTGCAGGACGGGGATCGTGAAACCGAGTAGGACGCCGGCGATCGTGGCGTGGATGCCTGACGCATGCATGAACGCCCATGCGACACAACCGATGGGCAACAGGATCGCCCACGCCGCGGCCGGGCGGAGCCGGAAGAATCGTTGGTGCCACTGCGCGATGGCTCCATAGACGACGATCGTGCCCAGAGCCGCGGCGAAGGCGCCAGGACGGATCGACTCGGTGTAGAAGACGGCGATGATGAAGATCGCGAT
>CAYYQO010000335.1:311-2348 GCA_964473845.1 uncultured Aeromicrobium sp. | reverse complement strand
CCAACTCCCGCGCTCTCCGGTGTACCGAAGGCGGTAGGTCGATGGTGGTTCTCATGCCTGCACCAGCGTGATGCACGCGATCGTTCGGTTGCGGACGGGTCGATGTCAGGTGCGGCGGCGGACCGTCTCGCGCTTCTGCTCGTCGACGGCCTGTTCGTAGGCGGTGACGAGGGCTTGGATCGTCAGCGGTTTGAACCGTTCGATCATCGTCGTCATGTACTCGGGCGAGTGGCCCGACTCCACCAGGTGGGGCCAGACCTGCTCGCGGAACAGTTCGGTCAGTTCCGCTGCGAGGGCCGAACCGTGCTGCAGGATCACCTTGCGCGCATCGCGCACCGTGGGCGTCGGCAGTTCGGCATCGAGGAACGCGATGCCGATCGTCAGGTGCGCGGGAGCGAGTTTGAAGACGTCCTCGTGCGGAGTGGGCTCGATGACTCCCAGCGCCACGAGGAGTTCGAGGTCGTCATCGCTGAGTTGGCGGCCAGTGCGTTTCTCCAGTTCGGTGCGCTCGACCGTCTCGGGCAGGTCGGGCATCCAGGGGGCCAGCAGCGTGCGGTGCAGGGCCACCTCCTCGGGAGTTGCGGAGTCCGGAATCTTGTCGAGGTATCCCTCGATCGCCTGCAGGGTGAACCCGTGGGCCTGCAACTCTCGGACGAGATCGAGGCGCGCAATGTGGTCGGGGCCGTAGTAGCCGTTGCGTCCTTCACGCCGCGGCGGCGGTATCAAGCCCCGGCCGGCGTAGAAGCGCACCGTACGCACGGACATGCCCACCCGCTCGGCCAGCTGCTCGATACCGAGAGTCTCAGGCGAAGTGTTCACGACTTGAGGGTAGTGCGGCCACCGCGAACCGCGCTGCGGAACCGACCGTGGTTGACGCCATAGTTGGGCGGCGTCAGGCGAGCCCGGCGAGTTCCTCGGCTCGGGGCGGTTGTGGAATGTTGAGTGGATTCTTGCGAACGCGGTATCGGACGATCTCGCCCTTGGAGGTCTTCACGGTGACCAGGACGGCGTAGTCGTCGAGCGGTTCGGAACTCACCACGTGGCCAGGTGACCGCTTTCTCATGGCGACGCCTCCTCGGGAAAATGCGTGGCAAGACTACCGTAGACCGAGTGGGCGAACGCCAAGCCCAACGGGAGCGCGAGTTCTCGATCGAATGCGTCGGCGACCTTGGAGTCGACGCACACGAATCCCGGAATGTCGGCGATCCCGTTCTCACCCGAGGCCGTCGACCGCACGGGCCAGACGATGGTCGAGCGGTAGGGATATCCTCAGTCGGATTCCCACTGCTTCAGCCTCGCTTCTGTCCAGTGCGAGTTCTGGTAGCCGCGCATCAGTTCCGTGACGAGGTCGTTGCAGAAGTAGAAGTCCTCGTCTTCGAACAGAACGGACCTGAAGTCGGTGTTGTCCGCCACGTAGTCGATCCGTACCTGCCTGTCGGGGCGCTCCGGTACATAGCGAACGGCCGGGCCGCTCTCGGCTTCATAGAGTTGCAGGATCGAGACTCGACAACGATGTCCGGTGGTCGTTTGAAACGCTTGGGTCATCGATTCGCAGGCGGCTTGCAGATGCAGGGCCACGATCTTGGGGTCGACGGCGTCCCGCCGCGCGCGAGTGGCGCTGGCGAGGGTTCCCAGCGCCTTTGCCAGCGAGGGCATCGCGTCTGCGGCGTTACTGCGCGTATCCGTACGCAGTCGGTCGACCTCCATTTGGAGAAAGCCAGCGAGGATCGTCGCGCTGACGGTCAAGATGACCAAGCCGACCGCCAGAACCGTCTGCGGCGCACTCACCCCGACGAGCCCTGCGGCGAGTCCGATGGCGGCGATGATGCCAATCACGTCTGCGACATGACTCAGCGAGATGGCCAACCGCCGATTGGTGCGCATGGAACCCTCCTGATCGAGTGTGGAGCTCAGGCAGAAGTTAGCGGGAAATCCAACTCAGTGGTGGCGCTTTTCCACACGGTGGTGCCGGAGTTGCGGATGGGAGCGGAATGCCGGGCCCGTGACCCGCATGCGACGACGCCGAGCGGCTCACGG
>CAYYQO010000335.1:0-301 GCA_964473845.1 uncultured Aeromicrobium sp. | reverse complement strand
CGTTGACGACCTCGGAGTTGAAGAACGTCGGCTCGTCGAGGGTGGGTTCGTGGACGATCACGGGGATGCCCTTGGCCTTGATGCGCTTCATGACGCCCTGGATGCTGGACGTGCGGAAGTTGTCCGACCCCGCCTTCATGACCAGCCGGTGCACGCCGACCACGCGCGGCTCGCGGCGCAGGATGTCGCTGGCGATGAAGTCCTTGCGGGTGGTGTTCGCGTCGACGATCGCCTGGATCAGGTTCTGCGGGACCTCGGCGTAGTTGGCGCGCAACTGCTTGGTGTCCTTGGGCAGGCAGTA
>CAYYQO010000334.1:0-2360 GCA_964473845.1 uncultured Aeromicrobium sp. | reverse complement strand
GGTCGGACAGGAAGACCGCCTCGGGGATCGAGTGGGTGACGAACACGACCGCGGCACCGGTGTCGGCGGCGATCCGGACCAGCTCGTTCTGCATGCGCTCGCGGGTGATCTCGTCGAGGGCGCCGAACGGCTCGTCCATCAGCAGCAGCTTGGGGCGCTCGGCGAGCGACCGGGCGATCGCGACGCGCTGCTGCATCCCGCCGGACAACTGGTCCGGATAGTGGTCGGCGAAGTCCGTCAGCCCGATCAACTCGAGCAACTGGGCCGACCTCTCCCGGCGGTCGGACCTGCCGACCCCGTGGATCTGCAGCGGCAGTTCGATGTTCGCCGTGACGGTGCGCCAGGGCAGCAGGCCGGCCTGCTGGAACGCGATGCCGTACTCCTGGTCGAGGCGCGCTCGACGGGGCGGCTTGCCTCGCACCGAGATGCTGCCCGACGTGGGCTGGTCGAGGTCGGCGATGAGGCGCAGCAACGTGCTCTTGCCGCAACCGGACGGGCCGATGAGCGACACGAACTCGCCCTCGGCGACCGTGAGGTCGACATTCTCGAGCGCGACCACGCGGTCCTTCTTCGTGTCGAAGACACGGCTCACGCCCTGGACGTGAACGGCAGGGTCCTGCACGGCACTCACTGGACCACCTCCTGGCGGCGATAGGGCTTGAGGAACAGGCCGATCACGGCCACGGCGCCCGCAGCCACGAGGCCGACGCCGATGGCACCGAAGATCGGCGCCCACGGCTTGGCCGGGTCACCGCCGGCGGACTGGGCGTACTCGATGACGAGGCGCCCGATGCCGCCGCGCAGACCGATCGACACCTCCGCCACGACCGTGCCGATCACGGCACTGGCAGCGGCGAGCCGCAGGGCCGACAGCAGGAACGGCACCGACGAGGGAAGTCGCAGACTGACCAGGCTGCGCCACCAGCCGACGCCGTACGCCTGCATCAGGTCGAGTTGGTTCCGGTCGGGCGACTTGAGGCCACGCAGGGCGCCCACCGCGATCGGGAAGAACGCGAGATAGGCGGCGATGATGGCGACGGAGTACTCGCTCTGCCACTCGAAGTCGCCGAACTGTAGTTGCGACCCCCACCGCCGCACGAGCGGCGCGATCGCGATGAGCGGAACCGTCTGGCTCAGGATCACCCACGGCAGGACCGCGGACTCGGCCAGGCCGAACCGGGCCATCAGCAGCGCGAGCCCCATGCCGACGACCACCGCGATGAACCACCCCGCGGCCGCGATCTTCAACGTGAAGAACGATGCCGCCAGGACGACCTGGAAGACCGTGTCGGCGTTGCTGGCGCCGCTCGCCGGCTTGCCGAACGCCTCGACCATCTCCCAGACGTGAGGCATCGCCAGTTCGCTCGTGCGCGGCAGGACGACGGTCTGACCGATCACGACACCACCCGCGGGCCCGAGTGACTTGTAGACCTCCCACACGGCCGCCAGCACCACGAGGCCGAGCGCACCGGTCAGCACCGCACGGAATCGCCTCATTGCTTCGCCGTGACGGAGTCGGCCAGCGCAGGGATGACGGTCTCGCCGTAGACGCGCAGGGTCTCCTCCTTGTTGTCGTGCTGGAGGTACCCGGCGAAGTGGTCGACGCCGATCGCCTTGAGCTCCTCGAGCTTGGCGATGTGGTCCTGCGCGGTGCCGAGCAGGCAGAACCGGTCGACGATCTCGTCCGGCACGAAGTCGACGTGGTCATTGTCGGCCTTGCCGTGCGTGTTGTAGTCGTAGCCCTGACGCTTCTCGATGTAGGAGGTCAGCGCGTCGGGCACCGCCCCGTGCGCGCCGTACTTCGCGACGATGTCGGCGACGTGGTTGCCGACCATGCCGCCGAACCAGCGGCACTGGTCGCGCATGTGCTGCCAGTCGTCGCCGATGTAGAACGGCGCCGAGACGCAGAAGGTGATCTCGTCGGGGTCGCGTCCGGCGTCCTCGGCGGCCTGCCGCACCGTGGTGATCATCCACTTCGCGATGTCGACATCCGCCAGCTGCAGGATGTACCCGTCGCCGACCTCGCCGGTCAGCTTGAGTGCCAGCGGCCCGTACGCCGCGACCCACATCTGCAGCTCGGAATCCTTCGCCCACGGGAACCTCAGCGTCGAACCCTTGTACTCGACCTCGCGACAGTTGGCGAGCTCACGGATGACGTGGATCGACTCGCGCAACTCCTTGAGCGTCGACGGCTTGCCGTTGGTGACGCGCACCGCCGAGTCGCCGCGGCCGATACCGCAGATCGTGCGGTTGCCGTACATCTCGTTGAGCGTCGCGAAGACCGAGGCGCTGACGGTCCAGTCCCGGGTCGCCGGGTTGGTGACGAACGGCCCCACCTTGATCCGCTTGGTCTCGGCGAG
>CAYYQO010000333.1:0-2364 GCA_964473845.1 uncultured Aeromicrobium sp. | reverse complement strand
GGGTGGGCGATACTGGGTTCGAACCAGTGACCTCTTCGGTGTGAACGAAGCGCGCTACCACTGCGCCAATCGCCCGAGTGCGACGACCAGACTAACGCACCACGCGTGGAATCCACGAATGGGGTCGCTGAAGTCGCCGGAGCACTCGGGTCTGGCGTGGTGATCGGGAGGACGGTCTGTTGCGGCCTCACATGAGGCCGCGACGCATCAGCCGGCGCGGGGCTCGCTGGCGTGCAGATGACGGTGGCAGGCGCCGCACAGGCCATCGAGCAGGTCGAGGTCCGTGAGGCCGCCGTTGGCCCACGCGATCGTGTGGTGACTGTGGTCGATCGAGTTCTCGCACCCGTCGCGAGAGCACCTGCCCTCCTGGCGGTACCAGATCGCATGGCGCTGCTTGGGTGTGGCGTGCCGGTAGGTACGGCCGACATCCAGGACGCGATCGTTGCGGCCGATACTCTCGACCAGGATCGGGGTCAGCGCAGCGCCCTCGGTGAGATGTTTGAGCAGTTCGGTGCCGATCGGCCCGAAGCCGACCAACTCGGCCGCCGGGCCCATGGTGAACACCGAATCGGGGTCGGGCGCCAGTGCCGCCTTGAGCGTGCCGGCGTTGACGATCACGTGGATCTGGGGCCGGACGGTTCCGTCGGTGGGCAACCCGTCGGCCAGCACGGCCGACAGCAGTTCGTCCAAGCCGTCACAACGACGCTCTGCGGCCGTGCGAATGTCGCCAGCGACACGTGGGACGGAGAGAGACTGCAGGACGGCCTTGAACTTGGCCCCGACGTCCATGGGCAGGAATCCCGTGACGTGCCACCCGTCGATGGTCTGGGCCAATTTGATGTCGCGACGGGCCATCCCCCTGAGCCAAGCCTCGTCCAAGGACTCGGGATGCTGGTTCGCCTTGGCCTGGCGCACGAGCCGGCGCAACCGCCCGGCCGGGAATGCCTTGGACACGGTGGTCAGATGCTGGTCGACCTTCACCGTCGATTCGGCCCCGACGTGTTCCATCGAGTAGGTGAGCACCTTGACGTGCTCCAAGGAGATCTCGCCGGCGGTGAACGCCTCACGCGCGTGGGGCAACTCGGCCATCGTGGCCGTCGCCGCGATCCGCGCCTTGGTCTCGCCAGCTTCGAAGTTCAACTCGCGCCGAGCCCACGAGACCGTGCTGGTCGCATCCTCGTGGAAGTACGCCGACGAGGCCTCGATCTCGGCCAACCGTTCGCTCAGCGCAGCGTCGGCCGCATCACGCAGGACCCGCAGCGCACGCGCCTCGTCATGGGCCGAGGACGTCACCGAACGCAGGGTCTGCGCCGCGTGGCGCATCGCCTCGATCGTGACCTCGTTGGACTCCATACCCGCAACATAGAGACCCCCACCGACACTGGCTCAGGTCACCGTCACGGGTCGCTCAACCCAGCTTCACGAACCTTCCAGATTCGCTGCGCTTCCAAGGTAATCGGGCCGGGCGCCGGGAACTCCTGATCGTCCACGTAGCTGATCGCCTGGATGGTCCGCGTCGTGCCCACCAGCATCACCTCATCGGCCTCGCGCAATACGTCCAGCGGCGCATCCCGCTCAACGATGTCGAGTTCGGCCGAGAGCCACTCCAGGGCAAGCGCTCGCGTGATTCCGGCCAGGCAACCCGACGCCAGTGTCGGCGTGACGAGCTGGCCGTCCAGGACGTACATGACGTTCGAGCCCGTGCCTTCACACAGTTCTCCGCGCGTGTTCGCCATGACCGCCTCCGAGGCTCCTCGCGCCCGGGCATACTCGACCATCTTGGCGTTCTCGGCATACGAGGTCGTCTTGAGTCCGGCGAGCGCTCCCCGCTCGTTGCGCACCCACGGAACGGTGACAATCCTGCTGACCGGCGGTGGTCGATCCACCGGTTCGGTGACCACGATGTGCGTGAGTCCGCCGTCGCCGCGTGGCGACCCGAGCGGGCCGGTCCCGGACGTGACCGTGATGCGGATCCGTCCGAAGGCAAGCTGCTGTCCGGCCAGCGTCGCCTCGACGCCGGCGCGCACCAGATCGACGTCGGGGCGGCCCAGTCCGAGACCCTCGGCCGATGTCACCAGCCGGTTGAGATGACGCGTCAGCGCAAACGGCTGACCGTCGATCACGGCGGCCGTCTCGAACACCCCATCACCGACGACAACACCGTGGTCCAGCACGCTCAAAGCTGGTTCGCGCGGAGTTTCCAGTAGTTCACCATTGACCCACGCCTTCATGCCTCGACCATATGCCGACCCGGTTTTGGATGCTCCGTGACAATCGGCTAATGTTTCTTGTCGGCCGGGTAAACGGTCGTGCGGACATAGCTCAGTGGTAGAGCATCACCTTGCCAAGGTGAGGGTCGCGAGT
>CAYYQO010000332.1:0-2365 GCA_964473845.1 uncultured Aeromicrobium sp. | reverse complement strand
CGTCCTGATCCTCACGGCGTTCTTCCTGCTGGCGTGGGTCGCCGCGCCTCGGCATGGCCTGCTGGGCCGCGCCCTCGTGCGGACCGAGCGACCCGAGCCAGGTCTCGCCTGACGACACGATGCAGGCAAGGATGTTCATATGAGTCGAGGCCGGAGAGTGGGTGTCACCACGCCCGACGGCGTCGCCGAGGCCTACCTGACGTCGCCGACGGCGAAGACCGAGGCGCCGGTGGCAGGCGTCCTGCTGTTCATGGACGCGATCGGGCTACGCCCCCGGATCGAGGAGATGGCCGATCGCATCGCCGACTGGGGCTACGTCGTCCTCGCGCCGAACATCTTCCATCGCGATGGCACGGCAGCGGACATCGCTCCGGCCTCCGACCTGCGCCAACCCGGCGAGCGCGAGAAGTTCTTCCCGACCGTCACGCCCCTCATCGCAGCGCACACGCCCGACCGGGCCGCGCGTGACCTGCCTGCCTACGTCTCGACACTCGCCGCGCAACCGGGAGTCGACTCCGATCGGCTCGGTGTGACCGGCTACTGCATGGGCGCCCGGCTGGCCCTGCGCGCCGCAGCGCAACTCCCAGATCAGGTCCGTGCCGTGGGCATGTTCCACGGCGGCGGCATCGTCACCGACCAGCCGGACAGCCCACACCTGGTCATTCCGCGGGTTCGCGCCGAGATCGTCGCCGGATACGCCGACAACGACCGTTCGATGACGCGCGAGCACATCGCCGTGTTCGAGGCCGAACTCGCGAAGGCGGGCATCGTGGCCACCACGGCGATCTACCCGGGTGCACCCCACGGGTACACGATGGCCGACACCTCGATGTACGACGAGGCCGCGGCCGAGCGCCACTTCACCGAATTGGAGGCGTTGTTCTCGACGACGCTGTCGTGAGCGCCATCTCCCGGATCGGCCGCGTGGGTGGCATCATCACTCACGAGACATCGGATTCGGATCTCGCCCACTTCTAGACAGGAGCCACATCGTGACGAAGAAAGTCGTGACCGGCTTTGACGACAGCCCCACCGCATCGGCCGCAGCCCTCAAGGCCGCCGAGCTCGCGCAGTCGCTGGGCGCCGAACTGCATGTGGTCTCGGCGACCGACAAGCTGACCACCCGCAGCTTCAGTAGCGGCACCCAGGAAGTGGTGGTGACTCCCGGCGAGGCGGCCGAGGCGATCGCGAACGACGCCCGCAACGTCCTGTTCAAGGACTTCCCCGAACTGACCATCGTCGCCGAGTCCGCGCCAGGCAAGGCGGCCGATGCTCTCGTAGAGTACGCCGAGTCGATCGATGCCGACCTGATCGTCGTGGGCAACAAGCGGGTCCAGGGGATCGGGCGCGTCCTGGGCAGCATCGCGAGCGACGTCGCCGCGCACGCACCCTGCGACGTGTACGTCGCCCACACCATCGAGCGCTGATCCTCGCCACCGGGCGAACCGGGTGGCCCCTCGGAGCCCCCGACAGGATTCGAACCCGCGACATCCTCTTTACAAGAGAGGTGCTCTACCAACTGAGCTACAAGGGCGTGGCGGCGTCGCCGACGCCCCCATCCTAACGACAGTTCAGACCCGTCCGGCCTCGCACGTGCGCTTGAAGTCCTCGTCGACCTGCTGATCCTCGGGCAGGGCCGGCGAGACCGCGTCGTCGCCGTTGCCGATCTCGGCGAAGACGGTCAGGTCCGTCCCTTGATCGTCGGCGTCGCCACCAGGCGTCAGGAAGTCGTCGAGAGCAATCGCGCAATCGGCCGCGCCGAATTCCTGCCACCCCATGATGGTGCCCCAGGCCTCGGCGTCCGGGGCCGTGACCAGACCCTGCGTCCGCAGCACGCCGATCACGCGGATCGGTCCGTCGGCCGAGGTCACCTCGTAGGCCGTCCGCGTCTGCAGCGACAACTGGACCTCGTCGCCCGTCGATTCCAGGTGCCAGGCCGAGGTCATGCGCGAACCGATGACGTCCAGACCGGGATCGAGCACCGTCCCGTTGGCCAACGCCGGTGAGGTCTGGTCAGCCACCGAATCGCGGATCGCGTCCGTCAACTCCTCGGGCAACCCCTCACCCACCGCTTCGGGTTCGGTCGCGGCCTGCAGTGCCCACGCCTGGATGGCCGAGACCATGCGGTCGTACTCGTCGGCCTCGACGCCATCGGGGCGGGGCGGCGGTTCGGGGAACTGTTCGGCCGTGGCGGCCGGCCAGTCGTCGATCCCCAGATCGACCAGCGAGATCCGTTCCGTCGGCGTCGGCTGCGGATCGGGAGTCGCCGCGGTCTCGTCCGGCCGGGTGTCCTCGGGGAACAAACCGCAGCCGGCCAGAAGGAACGCTGACAACACGAGAAGAAGGAACGACCGACGCACCCGCC
>CAYYQO010000331.1:0-2392 GCA_964473845.1 uncultured Aeromicrobium sp. | reverse complement strand
GGTTGTCCTGCGGGATGAAGCCCCACTTCATGCCGGTCGGGAAGCCGGCGCCGCCACGGCCGCGCAGGCCGGACTCCTTGACCTCCTCGATGATGGCGTCGGGATCCATCGCCAGAGCCTTGTCGAGCGCGCGGTAGCCGCCACGGGCCGAGTAGGCCGGGAGGGTCCAGGCGCGATCGTCGGCCCAGTTGGCCGACAGGACGGGCGTCAACACATCAGTCATCGGAACCCTCGCTCTCGGCCAGATCCGCGCCGCCCTCGACATCGGTGTCGGTCTGCTCTGTCACGGTCTCGGACTCGGCGCGGGCGGTGTCCGCCTCGGCCACCGCGTCGGTGGCGGTCTGCGGGGCCGCTTCGGCGCCGGAGGCGTCCAGAGGAGGTGCCTTCCAGCCGCGTTCGTTGGCGATCTCGAGACCCACGAGCGACGCGTGACCCGCGGCGGGGCCTTCATCGACCAGTCCGTCCTCGAACCCGCCGATCACCCGTTCCGCCTCGCGCCACGAGGTGATCGTGGCGCCGCGGGGGGACGTGACGGTCTCGCCTGCGCTCAGCTTGTCGACCAGGTCGATCGCGGACTCGGGCGTCTGGTTGTCGAAGAACTCCCAGTTGACCATCATGACCGGCGCGAAGTCGCAGGCTGCGTTGCACTCGACGCGCTCGAGCGTGATCTGACCGTCCTCGGTGGTCTCGTCGTTGCCGACGTCCAAGTGACCGCAGAGCCGCTCGAAGATCTCGTCGCCGCCCATGACGGCGCACAGCGTGTTGGTGCAGACGCCGACGTGGTGCTTGCCCATCGGGCGGCGCTTGTACATCGTGTAGAACGTCGCGACGGCGCTGACCTCGGCCTCGGTGAGACCCAGGATCCGGCCGCAGACGTCGATGCCCTCGGCCGTGATGCGGCCCTGCACCGACTGCACGAGGTGCAGCATCGGCAGCAGCGCGCTGCGCGCCTGCGGATACCGGTCGGCGAGCTCCTGCAACTCGGCCAGGGTCGTCTCGCCCAGCCCCTCGGTGACGTTCTCAGTCACGATTCACCACTCCTTCGCCACTGGCGGCGACCATGGGTTCTTGAGCCTCGGCGGAGGCATGCCTGCACCTGACCATCACCGATCAACTCCCCCCATGACGGGATCGATCGAGGCGACCGCGACGATAACGTCCGAGAGCATGCCGCCCTCGCTCATCGCGGACACTCCCTGCAGATTGACGAACGACGGCTCGCGGAAGTGCACCCGGAAGGGGCGCGTACCTCCGTCGGACACCGCGTGACACGCGATCTCGCCCTTGGGCGACTCGACCGCGAAGTAGGCCTGACCGGCCGGCACCCGGAAGCCCTCGGTGACGAGCTTGAAGTGATGGATCAGCGCCTCCATCGACTCGCCCATGATGTGCTGGATGTGCTCGGGCGAGTTGCCCTGGCCGTCCGCGCCCACCGACATCTGCGAGGGCCACGCGATCTTCTTGTCGGCGATCATGACGGCCTGGCCGTCGGTGGTCTCGAGCCGGTCGATGCACTGCTCGACGATCTTGAGCGATTCCCACATCTCGTACTGGCGGATCATGAACCGGCCGTACGCATCTGGCTCGTCGCGCGTGAGCACGTCGAAGTCGTAGGTCTCGTAGTCCCAGTACGGCTGCTTCTTGCGCAGGTCCCAGTCCAGGCCGGTCGACCGCAGGATCGGGCCGGTGATCCCGAGCGCCAGAACGCCGGCGAGATCGAGTCGGCCGATCTTCTGCAGGCGCCCCTTGAAGATCGGGTTCGCGTTGCACAGGGCCGCGTACTCGGGCAGCCGCTTCTTCAGCAGGGCGACCAGGTCGCGCAGTTCGGTGACCGTACCGTCGGGCAGGTCCTGGGCGACGCCGCCGGGGCGGAAGTAGGCGTGGTTCATGCGCAGGCCCGTGATGAGCTCGAAGGCCTTGAGGATCTCCTCGCGGTCACGGAAGCCGCAGGTCATGACGGTCAGCGCGCCGATCTCCATGCCGCCGGTCGCGATCGCGACAAGATGGCTGGAGATGCGGTTCAGTTCGAGCAGCAGGACCCGGATGACCTTGGCCCGCTCGGTGATCTGGTCCTCGATGCCGAGCAGTCGCTCGATCGCGCCGACGTAGGCGGCCTCGGTCGAGAACGGGGCGACGTAGTCCATGCGGGTGCAGAAGGTCACGCCCTGGGTCCAGGTGCGGAACTCCATGTTCTTCTCGATGCCGGTGTGCAGGTAGCCGATGCCGGCGCGGGCGTCGTGGACCTGCTCGCCGTCGATCTCGAGGATCAGCCGCAGCACGCCGTGCGTGGACGGGTGCTGAGGTCCCATGTTGATGACGAGCCGGTCGCCCTCGAGGGCGTCGACCTCGATCGTGTCCCAGTCGCCGCCGGTGACGTTGAAGACCTGGCCGG
>CAYYQO010000330.1:0-2400 GCA_964473845.1 uncultured Aeromicrobium sp. | reverse complement strand
CAGCTGGCGGTAGGCGGTGGAGTTGACCAGACCGGGGGAGGCGGCCTCCTCCCAGTTCAGGTGCGCCGGCTTCGGCATGAGCTGGTTGGCCTTGACGATCGCGACCTCGGCGAGGCCGCCGAAGTTGGTCTCGAAGCCCCAGATGCGCTGCTCGGGGTCCATCATCGTGTCGTCGTGCCCGTCGGGGCTCTCGAGTTCGACCGAGAGGCAGTGCGCGACGACCTCGGCACCGGGCTTCCACGCGTTGACGCCCGGGCCCGTGCGCAGGACGACGCCAGCCAGGTCGGAGCCGACGACGTGGTACGGCAGGTCGTGGCGCTTGGTGTACTCGCTGAGGCGGCCGTAGCGCTCCAGGAAACGGAAGGTCGAGACGGGCTCGAAGATCGAGGTCCACACGGTGTTGTAATTGATGGCGCTGGCCATCACGGCCACCAGTGCCTCGCCGGGGGCGAGCTCGGGCAGGGCCACGTCGTCGAGGTGGAGGCTCTTGCGGGGGTCCTTGTCACGAGACTCCTGGCCCTCGAACATGTTCTCGTCGTCCTTGTGGACCGTGATGGCCCGGTAGGACTCGGGGAGCTCGAGGTTCTGGTAGGTCTCGGGGGTGCGATCGCCGGACATGATGGCGTCGAGGATGTGCTGCACGGGTCTTCCTTCGCGTCGGTGCTCACGTGGGGGCGTGCCAGATGTTACTGGCGAGAAACTTCGGCCGCGACCGCAGCCTCGGTTCAGTGCGAGGTTGCGGCGGGCTGGACCAGCTCGACCAGGACGCCGCCGGCGTCCTTCGGGTGGACGAAGTTGACGCGGCTGTCCGACGTGCCCCGTTTCGGGGTGTCGTAGAGGAGCCGCACGCCACGGTCGCGCAGGGTGGTCGAGACCGCGTCGATGTCGGTGACACGGTACGCCAACTGCTGCAGGCCCGGTCCACTGCGGTCCAGGAACTTCGCGATCGTCGAGTCCTGGCTCAGCGGTGCGAGCAGTTGGATGCACGAGCCGGAGTCGCCCACCGCGAGCATCGCCTCGCGGACGCCCTGTTCCTCGTTGACCTCTTCGTGGATCGACTCGAGGCCGAAGACGCGCGAGTAGAACTTGATCGCGTCATCGAGGTCGGGAACGGCGATGCCGACGTGGTCGATGGCGGTGAGCAGATGGCCGGGAACGAGGCTGTCGCTGGTCATGCGGGGCAGCCTAGTACGGCCGAATTCGCCCTCTGCGCATGGACCGCTGATTGAGGGACAATGGAGCATGGACCCCGACGCGATCACCTACCTGGACGAGAACGAGGCGTGGGCCTTCTTGGCCGAACGGTCGTTCGGACGACTGGCCCTCGCCGTCTTGGGCCAGCCAGAGATCTTTCCCATCAACTACGCGGTATCGGACGCGCGGCTGCTGTTCCGCACGGCAGAGGGCACCAAGTTGGTCGCCATGGTGATGGACGGTCACGTCGCGTTCGAGGTCGACGAACTCTCGGTCGGTGGTGCGACCAGCGTCGTGGTCAAGGGGATGGCCCACACGGTCGAGACGCAGGCTGAGTTCGAGGCGCTCAACCTCACGGACCTGCACTCGTGGGTTCCGACGCTCAAGTACAACCTCGTGGTGGTCGAGATATCGGAGATCACGGGGCGCCGATTCCGCTTTGGACCTGAGCCCGAGCTCACTCCTGTGATGTGACCCACGGCCTCGACGGGTCGTCGTGACCCACGGGTACAGTGACCCCAACGTACGCACTGAAGGAGCACGTCCAATGACCACTTCCGTCATCGTCGCCGGGGCACGGACCCCGATCGGTCGCCTGCTGGGCGGCCTCAAGACCCTGTCCGGTTCCGACCTCGGCGGCATCGCGATCAAGGGCGCCCTGGAGAAGGCCGGCGTCACCGGCGACCAGGTCGATTACGTGATCATGGGCCAGGTTCTCGGCGCCGGTGCCGGCCAGGTTCCCGCGCGCCAGGCCGCGTTCAAGGGCGGCATTCCGCTCGACGTGCCCGCGATCACTGTCAACAAGGTGTGCCTGTCGGGCATCAACGCGATCGCCCTGGCCGACCAGCTGATCCGCGCCGGCGAGTACGAGGTCGTCGTCGCCGGCGGTCAGGAGTCCATGACCCAGGCGCCGCACCTGCTGACCAACTCGCGCGAGGGCCTCAAGTACGGCAAGGTCACGATGCTCGACCACATGGAGTACGACGGCCTGTGGGACGCGCTGACCGATCAGGCGATGGGCACGCTCACCGAGCAGCGCAACGCCACGACCGACACCCTCACCCGCGAGGAGCAGGACGCGTTCGGCGCCCGGTCGCACCAGTTGGCCGCGCTGGCGCAGAAGAACGGAGTCTTCGACGACGAGATCGTCCCGGTCGAGATCCCGCAGCGCAAGGGCGACCCGATCGTCGTCTCCGCGGACGAGGG
>CAYYQO010000329.1:0-2426 GCA_964473845.1 uncultured Aeromicrobium sp. | reverse complement strand
CGCTCCTCGGGCTCGGGGTGGTCTGTCAGAGTTGACGGGTGAGCACGACCACCCGCCCATCGACCGCGGCGTCACGACCAGCCGTGGCGGTCGGCATCGCAGCGGTTCTGGTCCTGGCGGCCGTCGTGCGCGTCGCACTGTGGTCGACCACCGGCCAGAGCGCGGACGACCAGTCGATGGCGACCGTCGTGGCCGGACGAGAGGCCCGGCTCACGCTCTTGTCGATCCTCGGCCGCGTTTCCGTGTGGTCGATCGCGATCCTGGCGGCGGCCTGTCTCGGGTTGGCGGCGCTGCGCCGTCACGGACGGGCTGCCGTGGCGGCGTTGTTGGTGATCGTCGGGGCGAATGTCACCACCCAAGTGCTCAAACACGTCGTGCTGGAACGACCGGACCTGGGCCATGGCATCCACAACTCGCTGCCCAGTGGCCACGTCACCGTGGTCGCCTCGGCCGTCGCCGCTCTGCTCATCGTGGCTCCGGCAGCCGCTCGGGCACCGATCGCGGGGGTCGGAACCTTCGCCACGGGCCTGACCGGGCTGTCGACGATCGTCGCGGGCTGGCACCGGCCCTCCGACGTCGTGACGGCGCTGCTGGTCTGCCTCGGATGGGGCGCGATCGGCGTTCTGGTCCACGGGGGCCAGCGGGAGCGTTCCACCGCCGTCGTGCCCACCGCACTGAGCGGGGCGGTGGCTGCACTGATCGGCATCGTGCTGATCGGGGTGCGGCCCACCAACGGGCTCGAGGGCTTCGTCGAGGCATCGCTCGTCCTGGGCGCCGTCGCGCTGGCGTCCGCCGTGGTCATCTGGGCGATGGCGTGGATCTGCCCGCGGGCCGACTGAGCCGATTCAGCCGTAGGTGTCGCGCGGGCCCCGCCCCTTCACCGACCGTGGGCCCCTCTTCCAACTGGGGGCCTGGGGGCCACGCACGTCGATGCGCAGCACCTGGCCGTCCCCGAGTTCGGTGTTGAGCTTGGCCACCAGTCGCGGTGCCAGCAGTTTCAGTTCCTTCGCCCATGCCGTCGAATCGGCTTCGAGATACACGATCCCGTCGGTGAAATGATCGACCGTGCAGTGCTGCGCGACCTCGGGTCCAACGATCGCCGCCCAGTCCGAGAACACGCGCGCCGCCGCCAGGCGATCGCTCCAGCCCTGGTTCTGCACCATCTCACCCATGACGTCACCCAGGGAGACGAGATCCTCGCGGCCCGCCCGGCGTTCGGGATTGCGGCGCTTGATCGGCCGACGTTTCCGTCCCGGCATCGGTGCTCCGTTGCGGTAGGCGTCCGCGATCTCGCGGGCCAACCTCAGGACGTCGTCATCCTCAGCCACGCGCCGTCACCTCGGCCCCGGCCACATCGAAGGACTGTCCGACAAGCTCTGCCGGAACGTCGCCCTCGACGGCTGCGGTCACGAGAACCTGTTCGGCCGACGCGACCCGGGCGGCGAGTCGGGACCGCCGGTTCGTGTCCAACTCGGCGAAGACGTCGTCGAGGATCAGGATCGGATCGTCGCCCTCGTCCCGCAGCAACGCGAATGCCGCCAACCGAAGCGCCAGCGCGAGCGACCAGGATTCGCCATGACTCGCATAGCCCTTGGCCGGCAGGTCACCGATCGAGAGCACGACGTCATCGCGGTGCGGTCCGACCAGGCTGATGCCGCGTTCGAGTTCCTCACGGCGACGGCGGCCGATCTCGTCCAGCAGGGCCTTGGCGATGTCATCGGGATCTCGCAACTCCTCCAGACCCGGAACCGACGGCTTGTAGTCGAGCGAGACCACCTGGCGTTCCGCCGCGGCACCGGCGGCCACGTCGCGATAGGCGTCGGTGGCATGGGGAGCGAGCGCATCCAGCAACGCCAGGCGTGCCGCCACCAACTGCCCACCCGTGCGCGCCAGGTTCTCGTCCCAGATGTCCAGGGTCGAGATCTCGATGTTGCTGCGGCGGCCGGCCGTCTTGAGGAGGGTGTTGCGCTGTTTGAGCACTCGGTCGTAGTCGGCCTTCGTCCCGGCCAGCCGCGGGATGCGCATCACGATCAGGTGATCGAGGAAACGGCGGCGATCGGAGGGATCGCCCTTCACGAGCGCCAGGTCCTCGGGCGAGAACAACACCGTGCGGGCGATCCCGACAACGTCACGCACCCGCGGGAGGGGATTTCCGTTGACGCGTGCCCGGTTGGACTTTCCGGGCGTGATCTCGAGTTCGATCAGCGCCGAACGGTCCTGGCGCTGCAGTTGGACGCGAACGATCGCGCGTTCGGCGCCCGCCCTGACCAGCGGGGTGTCCGACGAGACCCGGTGTGAGTCCAGTCCCGCGAGGTAGTCGATGGCCTCGACGAGATTGGTCTTTCCCTGGCCGTTGGCACCGATGAACGCCACGGGCCCGGGCTGCAGGTCGATCTCGACGGACCCGTACGACCGGAAGTCGTGGA
>CAYYQO010000328.1:799-2428 GCA_964473845.1 uncultured Aeromicrobium sp. | reverse complement strand
CATCCTTGAACGCGATCGACTCAGACGCCAGCCGGCCAAGCTCCTCGAACGGATCCCCAACCGCAGACAGGCCCTCATGAGCCAAGACCGACGCAAGATCCGCCTCGACCTCGCGGGCCGCGATTCGTTCCGCTGCCCGCCGCTTCGCCTGAGGGCTCGAGCCGCCGTGCATCCGGCAACGCCGCTGACCCTGCATGGCCCAGTTCCGGCAGGGGCCACCGGCGCGTGTCGTCGCTTCACAGCGGGCTGCATGGGGTCCGTCAGCGGCCGGCGACTGCATGAGGTTCCTCGCTCGCGGGGGTGTCGGTGGCGGTGTGGTTGGTTGCTGTCGTGGTGTTCATGGTTCTCGCTCTCGGTTGTGCTTCATGGGTCGTGTCGTTGGTGGGGGTTTCATGGGTCCGTGTGGCCGGGTTCTGGTCCTTGGCGGTCATGGGGTCGGCTCTTCGTCGGGGTTGGTCTTGGGGTCTTGCTTCCTCTCGTTCACTCCCGTACTCCCACTCCTAAGGGTCGTGGGAGTGGTGGGAGTAGTGCCGGACTCGTGGGAGTCCGGTGGGAGTAGTGGGAGTACTCCTGTCATTTCAGGCTTTTCTGCACCTGTGCTCGATGGGAGTAGTTCGGGAGCGCTGGGAGTACTGACGAGCTGGTACCAGGTGCGCGTGGGAGTACCCGTGTTCTCGATGATTCCCCTGTCTCGCAACTCGGAAATTGCCCGGTAATACGAGGAATCCGCCACCTCTGACGCCTTCATGAGGGTGCTGCTGGATGCGCCGTCGGGGAACACGTCTTGCAGTGTCCGGACGATCTTGATCTGGTTCTCGGTGGCGATGGGTGCGGGTCGTGCGTCACCGCTGGTGGCCTCGATGATGAGCGAACCGTGCGCTTCTCGGGCTCGCAGGCTGTGGGCGTGGCCGTCCGGGCCGTCCTTCATCTTCGTGCAGGTGAGTTCGAGGTCCATCGCTTTTTCGTCTCGCTTCGCATGCCACACGAAGTCGGCGTCGTCCTCGATGCCGGAGAAGCCGCGGGTGTCGCGGTCGTCCTTGGCGGTGTGCGCGAGGACGAGGACCGTCCCGTCGACGGTGGCGCGGCGGACGCGGTCGAGGTTGTCGATGACGGCGCCCATGTCGCTGGTGTTGCCGTCGGCGGAGCCGGAGACGCGGCGCAGGGTGTCGACGACCACGAGCCCGAAGTGGCCGGCCTCCAAGCGCGCGAGCAGATGCTCGAAGGCGGGTCCCGGCGCATGGAGGTTGAGAGCGGCCGAGCGGCTGACGAACGCTTCTGGGGCGACGGCCAGGTTCCATGCCTGCTCCCAGGCGCTCACTCGCGCGTCGAGGCCGTGCGCGCCTTCTCCTGCGATGTAGAGCACGCGTACCTGTTCAGTGGGCTTGCCCTGCCATCGGCGGCCGGTGGCGAGGCTGAGGGCCCAGTCGATCGCGACGAAGGTCTTGAAGGTGCCGTCTCGGCCGCGCAGGATGCCGAGGGAGTGCCGCGGGAGCACGCCACCGATCAGTTGCTCGGGCTTGGGAAGGCTGCCGAGCTGGTCACGGGTGAGGAACAGTGCGTCGAGGTCAACATCGGCTTCCTTCTCGGCCGCGTGTCGGCGTCGGGCCTCCTCGTCGATCCGCAGCCGGC
>CAYYQO010000328.1:0-789 GCA_964473845.1 uncultured Aeromicrobium sp. | reverse complement strand
AGCAGGAGATCGCAGGCAAGCTACGCCGGCTGCGATCTCCTGCTCGAGTACGTCCTCTGCCCTGGTGTTCTCGAGCTGCTCGATGTAGGCGTCGGGCCGTTCGTCCTCCGGTGGTGGCTCGAACGGGTACGCGTCTGCGGCGCCCCAGGCGGGCTCGGTGCTCATGCGGCGGGTTCGCCTTCCTGGCGTGCGTGCGCGGGCCGTGAGGTAGCGGCTTCCTGCGCAGCCGCCTGCCGTGCTTCGTCGCCTTCACGAGTGCCGGTGTATCGGGGCGGGTGCTTGACCATGTGCGCGAGTCGCGGCGCCCAGTAGGCGCGGTGTGCGCCGGCGTTGGCGCGGAAGTGCGCGTCCTCAGCGGTCTTGTGTTCGCGCATCATGACGGCGAGCTGAGCAGCTCTGACCCGCAGCGCGATCTGCTCGGGTTGTCCGTCGTCCCACCAGCACTCGGCGGCGAGGATGGTCGCGGCGAGGATCCGCGGATCACCGAGTGGAAGGAGCTCCCATTCGGGTGTGCCGTAGGAGGGGATCGTGCCGCCGTGCTGGGCGATGATCGTGCGGGCCCAGGCGATCGTGTCGTCATGGCGGTTGCTGCTCATGGCCGCATCGTTGGCGGAATTGTGCGAGTCGTGTGGGACGAAACCTGTGTTGGGGTTCATGCCGCGTCGCCTCCGTCTGGTGCCGGCGGTGTGCTGGCGGGTTCGGTTGGCCGTCGAGCATCGAGAGTGTGGACATTGGGGCGGTCGAGTCCTGTCCGGGCCGCGTTGGCCAGGACGCTTTCGGCGATCCAGA
>CAYYQO010000327.1:0-2470 GCA_964473845.1 uncultured Aeromicrobium sp. | reverse complement strand
TGCACGTCGCGGAAGTACTCGGCCATCGTCAGGGCCGACAGGGCGACGCGCAGACGCGCTCCCGGCGGCTCGTCCATCTGACCGAAGACCAGGGCGACCTTGTCCAGGACGCCGGCCTCTTCCATCTCGACCATGAGGTCGTTGCCCTCGCGGGTGCGTTCACCGACACCGGCGAACACCGACACACCGTCGTGGTCCTTGGCGACACGCGCGATCATTTCCTGGATCAGCACGGTCTTGCCGACGCCGGCACCACCGAACAGGCCGATCTTGCCGCCCAGCACGTACGGCGTCAGCAGGTCGATGACCTTGATGCCGGTCTGGAACATCGAGGTCTTGGACTCGAGCTGATCGAAGGCCGGCGCCTTGCGGTGGATGCCCCAGGTCTCGCCGACCTCGAACGTCTCACCCTCCTTGAGGTTCATCACGGTGCCGGTGGTGTTGAACACCTTGCCGAGCGTCACGTCACCCACGGGGACCGAGATCGGGCCGCCGGTGTTGGTCACGACGGAGCCGCGCACGACACCGTCGGTCGGACGCAGGCTGATCGCGCGGACCAAGCCGTCGCCGATGTGCTGCGCGACCTCGAGGGTCAGCGTCTCCTTGGTGCCGGCGACCTCGGTGTCGACCAGCAGGGCGTTGTAGATCTCCGGCATCTGGTCGGCCGGGAACTCGATGTCGAGCACCGGGCCGATGACCCGGGCGACACGGCCGCTCACGGCGGCCGAGTCGGTGGTCGTCTCTTCGACGGTTGCAGTCATGGTGTCTCTCTCAATCGGATTGGGCAGCATCAGCGAGCGCGTTCGCGCCACCCACGATCTCGCTGATCTCCTGGGTGATGCCGGCCTGGCGTGCCTGGTTCGCCAAGCGCGTGTACTTCTGGATGAGGTCCTCGGCGTTGTCCGTCGCGGACTTCATGGCCTTCTGTCGTGCGGCCAGCTCGGAAGCGGCCGACTGCAGCAGGCAGTAGTAGATGCGGCTGTAGAGGTACTTCGGCAGCACCGCGTCGAGCACGTCGGCCGCGCTGGGCTCGAACTCGTAGAGCGGCAACACGTCTGACTCCTCCGGAGTCTCCTCACCCTCGACGATCTCGAGCGGGAAGAGACGGATGACCGTCGGCTCCTGCACGAGCATCGACTTGAAACGGGTGAAGACCACGTAGAGCTCGTCGACGGCCTGCGCCGGATCGATCGCCTCTTCGACGGTCTCGTGCTGAGCACCACGGGTGATCAGTTCGTCGCCGATCATGCGTGCATCGTCGTACGTCGGACGGTCTGAAAAGCCCGTCCAGGACTTCTCGAACGCACGCTGACGGAAGTTGAAGTACGACTCCGACTTGCGACCGGTGAGGAAGTACGTGACGTCCTTGCCCTCACCGCGCAGCCGCTCGGCCAGTTGCTCGGACTCCTTCAGCACACGCGACGCGTAGGCACCGGCCAAGCCGCGATCGCTGGCGATCACGAGGATCGCCGCACGCTCGGCGTTCGGGTTCTCGGTGGTCAACACATGGTCGACGTTCGAGAACGTGGCCAGCGCCGACACCGCACGCGTGAGTTCACGCGCGTACGGTGCGGCGGCCGCCGCGGCCTGCTGAGCCTTGATGATCCGCGACGCGGCGATCAACTCCATCGCACGCGTGATCTGCTTGGTCGACTGCGTCGCCCTGATCTTCGCGCGGTACTCGCGGAGTGAGACTGCCATCGTCAGCCTCGCTTCTGCCGGACGATCTGCTCCTGCTCGACCTCTTCGTCAGCGAGCGCCTCGAACTCTTCGTGACCGGCCTTGACCGAACGGCCGTCGCTGGTCTCGAACTGATCGAGGAACGACTCGTACGCCGACACCAGAGCCTGCTCGCTCTCGTCCTCGAACTTGCCGCTTTCGCGGATCGCTTCGAGAACGCCCTGGTGCGAGCGCTTGACGAAGTCGAGGAACTCGGACTCGAACCGGCTGATGTCCGTGACGGGAACGACGTCGAGCTTGCCGGTCGTGGCAGCCCAGATCGAGACGACCTGGTCCTCGACCGGGAACGGCGCGTACTGGCCCTGCTTGAACAGTTCCATGAGGCGCTGACCACGGGCGAGCTGTGCCTTGGACGCCGCGTCCAGGTCGGAGGCGAACATCGCGAACGCTTCCATGGCGCGGTACTGGGCGAGCTCGACCTTGAGCGAACCGGTGACGGCCTTCATCGACTTGGTCATGGCGGCGCCGCCGACGCGCGAGACCGAGATGCCGACGTCGACCGCGGGACGCTGGTTGGCGTTGAACAGGTCCGACTGCAAGAAGATCTGGCCGTCGGTGATCGAGATGACGTTGGTCGGGATGTAGGCCGACACGTCGTTGGCCTGCGTCTCGATGATCGGCAGCGCCGTGAGCGAGCCGCCCGGCTTGAAGATCATCACGTTGTCCACGACGGCCGCGTCCTCGCGGAGCTTGGCGGCGCGCTCGAGCAGGCGGCTGTGCAGGTAGAACA
>CAYYQO010000326.1:0-2473 GCA_964473845.1 uncultured Aeromicrobium sp. | reverse complement strand
GCAGTGGCAGACCGATCCGACCGAGTTGTCGGCGGACATCATCACGCGACTGCCGGTGCGCTACACGTACGACAACCGGTACTTCAACGACACCTACGAGGGCCTGCCGACCGACGGCTACACGGCGTGGCTCGAGCGGATGGCCGACCACCCGAACATCACGATCGGCCTCGACACCGACTTCTTCGATGAGAGCCAGCCGTACAACAAGCAGGCCACCGTCGGGCAGTTGCCGATCGTCTACACCGGCCCGATGGACCGCTACTTCGACCACGCGCACGGCCCGCTCGGCTGGCGCACGCTCGACTTCGAGGCCGAGGTGCTGCCGATCGGCGACTTCCAGGGCACCCCGGTCATGAACTACGCCGATCTGGACGTGCCGTACACGCGGATCCACGAGTTCCGGCACTTCCACCCCGAACGCAACTACCCGGCCGACGCCACCGTGATCATGCGCGAGTTCAGCCGGTTCGCGGACGCGGGCACCGACGACGAGCCCTACTACCCGGTGAACACGTCGGCCGACCGCGAGGCGCTGCTGGCGTACCGCGGACTGATCGAGGACGAGCCGGACGTCCATTTCGGCGGCCGGCTGGGCACGTACCAGTACCTCGACATGCACATGGCGATCGCGTCGGCGCTGACGATGGTCGACAACACGCTGCGGCCGGGACTCATCCGTGGCTGATTCGCGGATCGGACTGGTTCCCCGGCTGCGTCAGTGGCTGATCGGGCGGATCCGTCGTTCGCGATTCCTGCCGGTGGGCATGCCCGACAAGCGGGCCGACGAGGACCGGCTCGGCCGCCCGTTCTCGCAGTCGGTGCTGGTGTACTTCGCGAACGGCGCGGACGCCCTCTACCAACTGCGCCCGTGGCTGCCGGCGCTGAAGGCGCTCGATGCCGAGCACGGCGTGGTCGTGGTGTTCAAGGACTCGCGCACGGCGGCGATCGTGCGGGCCGAGTCGGGCCTCGACTGCGTGACGCTGGCGCAGTACGGCCAACTGGACGAGATCCTCGCGGTCAGTGACGTGAAGCTGGCGCTCTACGTGAATCATGACCCGATCAACTTCGAATGCCTGCGGTTCACCTCGCTCATCCACGTGTACCTGGGGCACGGCGACAGCGACAAGGGCGTGTCGGTGTCCAACCAGGTCAAGGCGTACGACTTCTGCTTCCTGGCCGGCCAGGCGGCGCTCGACCGCACGAGCGCGGCCGTCATGTTGTACGACGCTCCGGCTCGATCGGTGCTGATCGGTCAGCCCCAGGCGGACGTCGCCGCTCCCCCGGCCCGGCCCGACCCCACGCGCAAGACGGTCCTCTACGCGCCGACGTGGGAGTCGTCGCAACCGTCGGTCTCCTACGGCTCATTGCTCACGCACGGGGTCGCGATCCTCGACGCCCTGACAGGTGCCTATCGGGTGATCTACCGGCCGCATCCGCTGAACGGCGTCATCGATCCTGCCTACGGCGAGGCCGATGCCGAGGTCCGCTCGCTGGCTGACCGGGTCGACACCGATGTCTCCTTGGAACAGTCGTTCGCCGACGCGGACCTGCTGATCACCGACGTCTCGGCCGTGACCCTGAACTGGCTGCCCGGTGGCAAGCCGGTGCTGGTGTGCAGGCCGCGGGCCGCAGTGCCACCGTCGCGGCTCATGGACACGCTGCCGCTCCTGGACGAGGCGGCCGATGTGGCCGCCGTCGTTGCCGAGCAGCTGTCGGACGACCCCACGGCGGACGCCCGGCGTGAGTTGATCGAGTACTTCTTGGGCGACACGTCTCGCGGCGTCGCCACGGCGAACTTCCTGCGCGCCTGCGCCGAGATGCTGGATCTGCGTGACACCGCCTGGGCGGCCCAGCAGGCACAGGGCGCGACGGGGCCGTGACCACAACCAGGAGTGATGGCTCCGGCGAGGACGGTCGAATCGACCAAGTGCACGCGATCGACAAGCGCCAGCATCACACTTCTGCCGTTCGGGCGACCAGCCCCAGATGTTCGGGCTCGAACTCGATCTCGGCACCCTCGTACGTGCTGAGCAGGTCGGTCATGATCGTCACCTCGCTATCACTATCATCTTCGCTCGCGCGCGGCTACCTGCGCACCACGACGATCTAGACTCACCCCATGCACAGGGTCTTCAGGATCAGCTTCGCCTCGGTCTATCCGCACTACGTGAACAAGGTCGAGAAGAAGGGCCGCACCAAGGCCGAACTGCACGAGGTGATCGAGTGGCTGACGGGCTTCGACGAGGCCGAACTCCAGCACCATCTCGAGGCGGAGACGACGTTTCAGGACTTCTTCGCCCAAGCGCGCCTCAACCCGAACGCCTCGTTGATCACCGGCGTCGTGTGCGGCATCTGGGTCGAGAATATCGAGGACCCGCTCATGCAGAAGCTCCGCTACCTGGACAAGCTGGTCGATGAACTGGCGAAGGGCAAGGCGATGGAGAAGGTCCTGCGGGCCTGAACGCTCCCG
>CAYYQO010000325.1:0-2473 GCA_964473845.1 uncultured Aeromicrobium sp. | reverse complement strand
TTCTGCCAGACGCGCACCCAGTCGACATCCATGTAGGCCTCTGACAGCCGGCTCCTGTCCAAGGCATTCATCTCCCAGTCCGACGAGACGAGACTGAGAACCAGGAAGTGGGGATCGTCACTGAGGAGCTTCTTCGTACGAAGTGTGGCCTTCCCGTCGATCCGGAACACGTAACCCCTGGGTGTCCACTCGACCGAATAGACGTGGAAGTCCGACGAGGGGGAGAGGACGCCGTCATCGACCATCCGTTTGGCAGTCTTCAGCACGCCGCCCACCTTGGTGGATTCGCCCTGAGCATCCGGCTTGGAGTGTAGGAAACTGGCCAGACCTCCGTCGGGGCGACCATCGCCGAAGTATTCCACGACATCGATCTCTGGCGTGCCGTTCGACTGGATCCAGAAAGCACTGTGCATGCCTCGCGTGGGCTGGAGCTTGATGCGGGCGGCGAAGACGCCGTGCGTGAACTCTCCGCTCTGCATACTGCCCACCATGGCGTTCAGGTAGGTGCCGTCCGGGCAGGCCTCGGACCAGTCGTCGACGCTCTCGCCCCTCGGATCAGGTTGGGGGAAAGGATCGTCGCTGACCCGCAGTCGCATCATGCCGTCGAGGTAGGTGGTCTGCTCTGCACCTGTCGTGCTGCACATTCGGCGGTCGTACCGCCGACCGAGGTCCCGGTGCTCCCACAGTTCGCGTGAACGCACCTCATCGTCGAACTCGTCGCGCCAGGTGATGCGCCAACCGGGCTTGACCTGCTCCGAGGTCGTCGACAGGTCGCTGCCGCGAGCCTTCACGACGGCCCGGTACTCATAGCTCTTGGTCTCCAGCTGGAACGTGAATCGCTTCTTGACGAGGTCGCCGGACCGCACATCGCGCCACCCGTCGGAGGTCAGTCGCTGGACCGTCGCCGTGGCTCCGGCGCTGGGGGAGGACGCCACCACCCGTCCGGTCGTGATCGCCCGGCCCTTCGCGTTGACCACGGGACTTCTTGCGAAGCGCAGTTCCACGTTCGGGCTCTTCGCCTGCACCGTGTGGGGATCGGAGATGACTTCTCCATGATCCTTGCCATCCGACGTGGTCCTGGGTGCGACGACGCGGTACTCGCCGCTGGTGGCCGGCGCGCGGAACGCGAGTGCAAATGCGCCATCGGCCTTGGTGCGGGCTCGCTTCACCGGCTTCCAGCCGCCACCTTGCGACTGCTGCAGTTCGACGACGCGACCTTCCGGCGCGATGGTGCCCGTGAGTTTCGTGACGGCTCCGGGCCACGGGTTCGCGGGCGACTGGGCGAGAACCGTGGGTGAGGACGACAGATGGCGTACCGCCACCGTCACGACGACGAGGATGACGACGACGAGGACGCCGCAGGCGATGGCCAAGGTCTTGCGAAGCATGTAAGAGGAAACTCCCGCTGATGTACGTCATGACGCCGGTGCGCGTCGACCAGTCCGGTTCACGATAGGCGATGCAGGGGAGTCTCCCGCAGATTGCCGGGCTGCCTGCATGTCTGCTCAATCAGTCTCGGCGCTGATGCGCGCGCTGGCCGCTTCCAGCGCGAGGCGACGTATTTCGGCAAAGACCTGCTCGTAGACCACGGTGCCGACGACCTCGACCTGCCGGCCTGGCGCGCGTTCAATTGTCGCGTCGGGGCCAGTCATGCCTGTCATGGGACTTGCCAAGGCCGGGGCATCCGTCAAGGTCGGTCGGTGCGGGGAAACGGCCCGCCGCAGGCTGGCATGACGTCGTTCCACGAATGACCGATAATGCACATTATGTCACTTTTGCCATTCCACCGGTAGCCACCTTCAAGCGCGATCAAGGCCCAACCACCCCCGATCCTTCCGGGCCACCCAACAACTTACGGATCGAGGCTGAACCGCTGGCCTTGTTGTCGAGACAAGCAACAGCAGATCCTCGTTCATCATCGCCCAGTTGCTAAACTGGCTATCTTGTTAGACGTGGCCGGACTCGATCGACAATGGGCAGACGAGATTGTCTCAATGTGTGCGCCGATCTTCGAGCGAGCCGGAGTCGGCTTCGAATCGCGGATCGACTACGAAGGGCAGCAACCGAACGTTCTCTGGTGGTTTGCACGACCTGAGGCCTTCCTGCAGAAATACCCGACGAGCCGGATAGATGAGAGCTACGGTTCCCAATGGCTCGACGTCTATGACATCGACTACAGCGTCACAATCGATCGTCGGCAATCACGTCTAAGGGTCGAGGTAGAAGGCTGGGACCTGCCAACCATCTACCTCGACACCACAGGCTCCGGGACGTTCGACGGCCTGCGCCTCGCTTCGCTCTTCGCGCGGATACTGAACGTTGACTGGATCGTGGACGAAGTGGGAACGTCCGAACAATAGGCAGAACTGGATTCTGCCAGCAACAGGACCTACCTGATCGCAGCACTCAAACCACGAGCACCTCTCAGCACGAATCATCTTCTTGTTCGCCGGTCGACCCGAGCGGGCAGAGT
>CAYYQO010000324.1:0-2487 GCA_964473845.1 uncultured Aeromicrobium sp. | reverse complement strand
TCGCCGTAGCCACCGCTCTCGGCCTTCTTCTTCACGGCCTCGATGAGCTTGGTGCGGCTGGCCTCGTCCTCGGTCGTGAGGATCTCGGCCAGGTCGGTGCGCAGCGACTGGGGCAGACCACCGATCTGCTTGCTGAGCGCTTCGGGATCCCACCCGAGCACCCCACCGGCGAGGCCGGCCGAACCACGGTGACCCGGCTTGGCCGTGGCCGACGGCGCGGGCTTGGCGGGCTCGTCCTCGCCCGAGGCCGAACTCGCGACGAGCAACGAACCGCCGGTCAGGACGACCACCGATCCGAGTACCGCGACTGCTTGGACGACTCGGGACGTGTTCATGTGCCGAGAATAGACGGCAATGCCGCGTCGTCGCAGGAAAATGACCGCGTCAGCCCGCGGCCGAGGACTGTCGTTTGACCATCGCCATGCGCTGGCCCACGGTCACGAGGCTCGCGACGGCCAGGGCCCACAGCGTGAGCTGCTGCAGGATCGGGAGGTCGAACAGGCCCGAGAGTCCCGTCATCACCAGGATCGCGACGAGGCGGTCCGATCGTTCGGCGATGCCGCCCTTCGCCTCCATTCCCAAGGACTCGGCCCTGGCCCGCGCGTACGACGTCAGGCTGCCCAGGACGAGGCAGGCCAGCGCGAGGCACAGGTAGAGCTTCGAGTCGCCCTCCCACGCATACCAGAGCGCGATGCCGGCGAAGACAGCCGCATCGCCGACCCGGTCGAGGGTGGAATCGAGGAAAGCTCCGTACTTCGACGAGCGGCCGAGCTTGCGCGCCATCGTGCCGTCGATGATGTCGCTGAACACGAAGGCTGTGATGAACAGCGTTCCCCAGAAGAACTCGCCCTGCGGGAACAGCCACAGTGCACCGACACACACGCCGATCGTGCCGACCCACGTCACCATGTCGGGAGTCACGCCGATCTTGAGCAGCCCGCCCGCCACGGGCGAGAACAGCTTGTTCCAGAAGGCCCGGAAACGTTCCAGCATCAGGCCACCTCCTCCCACGCCGTGCGCAGCAGATCGGCCGACTCGGCGATCGTCTGCGGCAACGTCTTCGTCCGGCCGACGACGGTCATGAAGTTCGCGTCGCCGCCCCAGCGCGGGACGACGTGCTGGTGCAGGTGCTGCGAGATCGACCCACCGGCCACCGCTCCCAGGTTGAGGCCCACGTTGAAGCCGTGCGGACTGCTGATCTCGCGGGTGGCTCGGATCGCCTGCTGGGTCAGAGCCGTCAGCTCCGTCGACTCCTGCATCGACAACGCCGTCAGGTCCGACTCGTGCCGGTTCGGCAGCACCATCAGGTGACCGGGGTTGTACGGGTACAGGTTCATCGCGACGAAACAGTGCTCGCCACGCACGACGACCAAGTCACTCTGTTGCTTTCCCTCCACCATGGCACAGAACGGGCAACCGTCGTCGGTGCCCGCCTCGCGGACGTAGGCCATCCGATACGGAGCCCACAACCGTTCCAAGGCATCCGGGTCGGCCATCAGACCTGCACCCGGTCGCGCACCGCCGTGACGATCTTGGCCACCGCGTCGTCCAGGGAGACACCGTTCTCCTGCTCGCCGCTGCGGAAGCGGAATGACACGGCACCGGCCTCGACGTCCTGGTCCCCCGCCAGCACCATGAACGGCACCTTCTGGGTCTGGGCGTTGCGGATCTTCTTCTGCATGCGTTCGTCGGACTCGTCGACCTCGAAGCGAATGCCCTCGGCCCGCAACCGGACCCCGAGTTCGCGCAGGTAGTCGGCGTGCCGCTCGGCGACCGGGATGCCGACGGCCTGCACGGGGGCGAGCCACGGGGGGAAGGCGCCGGCGTAGTGCTCGACCAGCACGCCCATGAACCGTTCGATCGAGCCGAACTTGGCCGAGTGGATCATGACCGGTTGCTGACGGGACCCGTCGGCGGCGACGTACTCCAAGTTGAAGCGGTCGGCCGACGGCTGGTTGAAGTCGTACTGGACGGTGCCCATCTGCCAGGTCCGGCCGATCGCGTCCCGGGCCTGCACCGAGATCTTCGGTCCGTAGTAGGCCGCTCCGCCCGGATCGGGCACCAGTTCGAGGCCGGTCGCCGTCGCGACGTCCTCGAGGACCTTGGTCGCCACTGCCCAGTCCTCGTCGGAACCGATGAACTTCGCGTTGTCCGAGTCGCGGGTCGACAGTTCCAGGTAGAAGTCGTCGATGCCGAAGTCGCGCAGCAGGCTGAGCATGAAGTCGAGCAGGTGCTCGACCTCGGCGGGAGCCTGTTCCGGGGTGACGTAGGAGTGCGAGTCGTCCTGGGCGAAGCCGCGCACGCGGGTCAGGTCGTGGATCACGCCCGACTTCTCGTTGCGGTAGACGTGCCCGAACTCGAACAACCGCAGCGGCAGCTCACGGTACGAGCGCTGACGGGAGCGATAAATCAGGTTGTGCATCGGGCAGTTCATGGCCTTGAGCCGGTAGTCCTGTCCGTCGACGTCCAGCGCCGGGAACATGCCCT
>CAYYQO010000323.1:0-2508 GCA_964473845.1 uncultured Aeromicrobium sp. | reverse complement strand
TCGTGGATCTCGTTCCTGGTCGACCAGCGCGCCGCGCGCGACGCCGGACGGGCCCTCTTCGACGCGGTCTACCAGCAGTGGTCGGCCCGGCCGGCCGACGATCGACCCCGGCTGTACATCTTCGGTGAGAGCCTGGGCTCGTTCTCACTCGAGACGGCGTTCAGCGGCGAGGCCGATCTGCGCAACCGCACGTCCGGCGGACTGCTCGTCGGCCCGCCAAGCTTCAACACCCTGTTCACCGAGTTCCGCGCCCAGCGCGATGCGGGCAGCCGCGAGATCGAGCCGGTCTTCCGCAACGGTCGCACCGTCCGCTTCACGAACGACCCCTGGCAGCCCGCGATTCCCGCCTCGGCGCCGTGGGACGGTCCCCACCTGCTCTATCTCGTGCATCCCTCGGACCCGATCACGTGGTGGAGTCCGGACCTGATCTGGAACAAGCCCGACTGGCTCTCGGAGGACCGTGGATCGGACGTCGCCGACGCGATGCGCTGGTTCCCGATCATCACGTTCTGGCAGACCTCGGCCGACATGGCGGTCGGCATGGCGGTGCCCTCCGGGCACGGCCACGACTTCGTCGGCCAACACGTCGCCGGCTGGGCGTCGGTGCTGCAGCCGGACGGGTGGACCGAGGCGGACCTGCGACGACTGCAGGATCAGCTGTTGGAGGCCAACGCCGCCAACGCGGGCATCCCTCCCTCGCTGCAGGACAGCTGAGCCGCGCCGGGAGGAAGATTCCCCGGTCAACCGGGGAATCTGTCACTTAGCGTGGGAAATTTCCCACGCTAAGTGACAGGAAACCACGCGCGGTTCTGCCTCAGCGTTCGCGTGGATCGCGCAGTTCGCGCATCCGGGTGACGACGAACCAGCCGCACACCACGAGGACCGCGAGGATCACCAGGCGCTGGAACCAGTCGGCCCACGGCTCGATCACGTGCCAGTTCTCGCCCAGCGTGTAGCCGGCGCCGACGAAGATCGCGTTCCAGATCAGGCTGCCCAGCGTGGTGAGGACGAAGAACACGGTGAAGTTCATCTTCTCGACGCCCGCCGGGATGGAGATGAGGCTGCGGAAGATCGGCACCATGCGGCCGAAGAAGACGGCCTTGGTCCCGTGCTTGGCGAACCAGGCCTCGGTGACCTCGAGGTCACGCACCTTCAACAGTGGCGTGCGTGCGAAGACCCAGGCCGTACGGTCGCGGCCGAACAGCCGGCCGAGCCAGTACATGATGCAGGCACCGATCACGGATCCCGCGGTGGTCGCGAACAGCGCCCCGGCGAGCGAGAACCGGCCCTGACTCGCGGCCAGACCGGCCATCGGCAGCACGATCTCGCTGGGAATCGGCGGGAACAGGTTGTCCAGACCGACCGCGAGGGCCGCTCCGACCAGGCCCATCCGGTCCATCAGGTCGACCATGAATCCAGCGAGTCCATCGATCTGCTGGTCGGCCTCGAGCGCAATCACCCGGCGAGCATAGCCGGGCACCCGCACGGTGACGGCGGATCGCGTGGATGGGCTGCTCGGCCCGTGCCGGGTACTGTCGCGCACGTGCCTCCCTGGCGTCGACTCCCTGCCACGGCCGCTGTCGCCGTGTGTGTGGCGGCGCTGCTGGCGGGCTGCGAGACCGAAGATCCCGCGCCTGACGCAGCCGAGGTCGTCGCGGCGAACCCTTCCGGCGTCACGCACGCCGGCAGCGACGACCCGGCCGTGGCCACCTCACGCTTCCTGTTCGACTCCGCGAGCGCGGTCGTCCTGGTGCCGGAGGACGCTCAGGAAGAGTCGCTCGAGCGGGCCCGAGACCTGGGTGTCCCGGCCCTGCCCGACACCGAGGCCGGACGCGCCGAGGCGGAACGGCTGGGCGCCGAGATCCTCGGTCCCGATGGCGACCTCCAGCCCGCGGAGGCCGTCCGGCGAGCCGGGCCGGCCGCTGTCGCGGTGACCGCCGAACCGACGCCGATCGTCGAGACTCTCGCACAGGTGGGTGCCGCCGAAATCATGCAGGTCGCCGCCGACCCGCGCACCGATGCCGCCTCGATCACGGCCCTGCGTGACCATGCCGGACAGCCGCTGCTCTCGATCGGAGCCCGGCCCTATCCGGTAGAGGTGGTTCACGCCGGGGCCGAGACGATCGCCGGCGGGTACCTGGCACTGCCCGGGCACCACTACCTGGCGATGTACGGGCACCCCGAGACCTCCGCGCTGGGTGTCCTGGGCGATCAGAATCCGAAGAAGTCGGTGGCCCGCGTTCGCACGTTGGTCCGCAAGTACGAACGCTCGGACGCGAAGGCATCGTTCGCGCCCGCCTTCGAGATCATCGCGACCGTGGCCAGCGCGGCCAAGGGTCCGCGTGGGGACTACTCGCGTCGCACCCCGGTCCGGACCCTGCGGCCCCTCGTCGACGCGGCGAAGGCTGCCGGCGTCACGGTGATCCTCGACCTGCAGCCCGGCCGGTCGTCGCTGCTCTCGCAGGCCAAGGCCTATGAGTCACTGCTGCGCCAACCCCATGTCGGGCT
>CAYYQO010000322.1:0-2510 GCA_964473845.1 uncultured Aeromicrobium sp. | reverse complement strand
CCCTGCCCACCCGTCACCACCATCCTCGACATCATCGACCCCGAACGCGTCGCGTGAGCCAACCTCACCGCGGGCCCATCGCGTCTAGATGATGACAGCGTCTTTCACGGCCGAGGGGCCAGCGTGCGCCAGACCACCGAAGCGGAGTGCAGCGAGTTCGCTCGTTCCCGGCACCATTCGCATGGCCGCCCGGTACCTGGGTTCCTGACCGGCGAGAGGGTTACAGTCGCAGCATGTGCCGCAACATCCGGGTACTTCACAACTTCGACCCGCCGACGACCGATGACGAGGTCCGCGAGGCCGCCCTGCAGTTCGTGCGGAAGGTCAGCGGGTCAACCCGCCCGTCCCGCGCCAATGCCGAGGCCTTCGACCGCGCGGTCGACGAGATCGCACTCGCAACTCGTCGCCTGCTCGACGATCTCGTGACGAAAGCTCCCCCGAAGAGTCGCGAACGTGAAGCAATCAAGGGACGCGAACGTCACGAGAAGCGGATGGAGCGCGAGGTCCGCCTCCGGACCGCGTCAGGCTGACCTACGCCGCGTCCTCGACCTGGATCGGAGCGTCAGCCGGGTTGGCCCACACCGGGGCCGGCAGCGTCGTGCTGGCGTCGCCGGCCTGGATCGCGCGGAGCGCCTCGGTGATCTCGTCGGCATTCTGCGGCGTGGCCAGGCCACAGGCGCGCATCTCGGACACGAACTGCAGCGTCAGGCGGTTCTTGCCCGCCTCGATCGCCTCGGCGGTGGTGCCGGTCCGGATCTCGCTGCCGGTCTGGATAGCCGAGACCTTGTCGCAGACGTGATAGACCCCGCCACCGTCGACCCAGACGACCTCGTCCTGGCCGAGCAGTTGGATGACCGTCGACTGGTCGGCGGTGTACTTCTCGACCGACGGCGGGTTGTAGTCGATGCCGAACGCGGTGGCGGCGATCGCCAGGATGACGCCGATGACGCCAGCCGTGGTCTTCTGCGACTTGCTCATGTCCTTGTTCAGGAAGATGAGGATGATCAGCGGCAGGAACGCGATGATCGCGATGATCGCGCCCAACTGGTTCTGCACGAAGAACCGCACGGTGTCCGACTGCTTCGCCGGATCGAGGCGGTTCGCCTTCTTCCAGAGCAAGGAGCCGGTGATCGACAAGATGGCGATGACCACGAGCACCACGAGCAACGTGATGAACGCCCATTGCGGGAACTGTGCCGTGGCGTCCTGCGCCTCCAGCAGGCCCGTGTCGGGGTTGCGGACGAGTTCACCGTCGTCGCCGACGAACTCACGCTGACGCAGCAGCCAGAAGATCGAGACCGCCTCGGCCACGATGGCCACGAGCCACAGGGCCCCCGCGATCCAACGGAACGTCGTGGCCTTCTTCTTGGCCTCTGGCGTGGGCGTCCAGGCTTGTGCCGACGGCTCACTGGTCATGCGAGTTCCCCTCTAGGTTTGAACGCCCTGACCCTATCGGGCACGGGAAGAGGTTCGCCAGTGGCACCGCCGTACACTCCCCTCATGATTGCGCAGCTCGACGGCGAGACCGCACGCCGTTGGGGACGGCGAGTACCCCAGTCACTCATCAGCGTGGGCCCGATCCTCACGTGCGTCCTCGTGGTGTTCACCATGCCGGACGACGCCGGGCTCGGAATGACGAGCGGCACCTTGGTCGACGTGGTCGGCTTCCTCCTGGTCGGTGCGCTCGCCGCGACGGCGTTCGCCGGGGTCGCTCAGCGCATCCCGGCGCAGGTCGCCATCATCGTCGTCTGTGCGCTCTTCGGCGCAGCAGGTTCGCCGGTCGCGTTGGTGATGCTGACGATCTGGGCCACGATCCTCGGCCTCGATCTGTGGAACCGTGCACGCCAGGCGCGGCTCATCCGCGCGCTCTCGCAGCCGTCACCCATCGTGCTCGACCCTCTGCCGCCGGCGCCGCTCAGGACCCGCCTCATGGACGGGATCTGGGCAGCTCTCGCCGTCGCCGCCCTGGCCGCGGGCGTCCTGGTGCCGCTCGAGCCGGCACTACTGGTGGCCGGGATCGCCCTGACCGTGGCAGTACGTCGACCGATCTCGCGTGCCGCACGGCGGCGCGGTTTGCTGCGCACGGCCGCGAGCGGGCGACCGCTCCGCTGCCGGCTGGAACGTCAAGGTGACGACGCGCTGCTCGTGCTGCCGGCCGACGGCAAGGCCGTCGCGATCGTGCGTGGGATCCGCATCCCCGATCGTCTCGGGTTCGACGAGGGTGTCGTCCGCGGACTCGACCGCGACGGCGCAATGGCGATCATCGACGTGGGCGACCAAGAGGGAGCCACGATCCGACTGCTGGGGACCAAGCCGGTGCGTGACCCGTGGCTGGCCGACCTCGGCGACCTCGACCCGGGTCTGCCGCACGGATGGTCAGCGCTCCTGGACTGAGCCGACCGGTGGAAAGCCGGCGTGCCGGCTCAGTCCTCTTCGCGGCTCTCCGCCTCGGCTGCCTGAGCGGCCTGTGCCGCCTCGATGACGCGGCGCTCGATCTCGGGCTTGATCTG
>CAYYQO010000321.1:0-2531 GCA_964473845.1 uncultured Aeromicrobium sp. | reverse complement strand
CGCCACCGATCGTGCAGGCACCCAACGTGCCGACGGCGTACTCGGACGTGGACATGCCCTGCTCGGCGGCGCGACGCGAACGGCTGAGCACGGCGTTGATGATCTTCATGGACTGTCCCTTCCAACGGTTGATGTGACGCCCGAACATGGGGCCGGATCGCCGCGACGTGCGGAGCCAGTAGAGGGCTGGGGACAACCCGGCGGCCGAGCGCGCACCTGGGGAAAGTTCAGAGCGAGATCGTGCCGACGATCGCGATCACGGTGGGTGCGACGCCGATCAGCACGAAGGCGGGCAGCAGGCACAGGCCCAACGGCGCGGTGGTGCGGACGGCGATCCGACCCACCAGTTCCCGCTGCTCGGCCCGGACCCGCCGCCGCAGGTCCTGCGCGACGTCCCGCATCAACGGGACGATCGCGGCGCCCGTCGCCTCAGAGCGGGCCAACGCCCGGCCGACGGGCTCGAGCACGCCACCGTCGAGGGTTCGCCACGCGGTCGTGGAATCGGCGGCCAGCCGGACCCGGTGCGCGACGGTGGAGAGTTCGTCCCCCAGCGGAGGCGGCGTGCTGGCGGCCACGATGCGCATCGCGTCCTGGGGCGACCGGCCCACGGCCAGGACCGCCGCGACGAGATCGAGCGCGAGCGGCAACTGGCGTACGAGCTCGGCCGAGCGACGTCGATCGCGCAAGGACTCCAGCGCCGCGACCTGGCGGCGCACGATCGGCGCTGAGGCGAGTCCCACGACCAGTCCCACCGGGCCGAACACCAGCAGGGCCAGCAGGGGCACCAGCGCAGCCGCCGTCAGTCCGAGGTCCAGGTTCACCGCCCGTTGACTCCCGAGCACGCGACGCAGGCGACGCCCCGCCGACCCCGGCACCGCCAGCAGCACCGCGATCGTGACCAGCACCGCGGGCGTCACCGGGTGCCCATCGCCTGATCGGCGATGCGGTCGATCCAGAGCACGCCCGCGATCGCGAAACCCACACCGGCGGCGACGCACAGGGCGCCGGGCAACGTGGTCAGCACCACCGAGACCGGGTCGACGCCCAGCCCCGAGCCGAGGGCGAGCCCGAGCGGCGGCATCGCGACCATCATCGTGGCGGTGGCCCGGGCCGGGGCCACGCCCGCCATCAGTTCGCGTTCGAGCTCGCGGTCTTCGCGCGCGGTTTCTCGGACCTGTTCCAGCACCGAGGTCAGCGGGGCTCCACACGATTCCGACACGGCCCACGCGTGACCGATCGTCACCAGTGACGACGCGCCCGGCCGGCGACCCGCCTCGACCAGCGCGGCGCCGATGTCGCCACCGGATGCCGCAGCGGCGGACACGTGCCCCATGCTGTCGACCTCGCCGGCCAACCGCTCGATGGCCGCCGCCGGCAGGGCCCCGCTGCGCAATTCGGTCACCAGCACGTCGATCACCAGCTGCGCCTGTTCCGCACGGCGCGCCTGAACGCGCCGCTCCCGCGAGCGTCGGACCCGACGCCAGACGGTGGCCGCGACGGCCAGCGCCGTCCACACCACGATGGTCGGTGCAGGCGGCAGCGCCACGAGGCTGGTGCCGGTCAACAGTACGGCGATGGGCGGCAGTGCGCGGCGGCTCGGACGCCACGGCAGGACGCCCGTGATGCGCACCCGGACCCACGACCACGGCGGTCGCCCCACCAGGACTGCGGCACAGGCAAGACCGGCAGCGAGCAGGCTCACGCGTCGACGACCTGTCCGTGCCGCACTCGTAGCCGCGGCCGAACCACCAGCCGGCCCTGCGAGTCCGCGACGAGGTCGGACAGGTGCGCGACCTCCCGGTGGCCGTCGCCGTGACGCACGACGTGCACCAGCGCATCCAGCGCGGCACCGGCCTGGGCGTGGACGGCTTCGCGGCTGAGTCCGGCGGCGATCCCCAACGCCTCGAGCCGGGCCGGCAGGTCCTCGGGCGCATTCGCGTGGACCGTGCCACACCCGCCCTCGTGGCCGGTGTTGAGAGCGGCCAGCAGGTCGACGACCTCGGCGCCACGCACCTCACCGACGACGATGCGATCCGGGCGCATGCGCAGAGCCTGGCGCACCAGGTCGCGCAGCACCACCGCTCCGGCTCCCTCGATGTTCGCGGGGCGTGCCACGAGGCCCAGCACGTGGGGATGGGCCGGCCGCAACTCGTCGGAATCCTCGACGATCACGATCCGCTCGGACGCCGGTACCAGTTCGAGCAGAGCCGCAAGGACTGTCGTCTTTCCCGAGCCGGTGCCGCCGGTGACGAGGAAGCTGCGACGCGAATCGACGAGCTCACGCAGGGCTTCACCCATGGCGGGGGCCACCGACCCCCGGCGTTCCAGTTCGGTCAAGGGCAGTGGTCGCCGCGGCGGTATGCGCAGCGAGATGGCGGTCCCGGTGCGGGCAATGGGCGACAAGATCGCGTGCAACCGCGTCCCGTCCGCCAGCCGCCCATCCACCCACGGCGAGGCGTCGTCGAGTCGTCGTCCCGTCGACGCCGCGAGCCGCTGGGCCAATCGGCGCACGGTCGCCTCGTCGGCGAAAC
>CAYYQO010000320.1:0-2544 GCA_964473845.1 uncultured Aeromicrobium sp. | reverse complement strand
GCTGGACCTCGCTCAGGACATGGCTGGAGACCAGCACGGTCCGGCCTTCCGCGGCAAACGCACGCAGCAGGTGCCGCAGCCACACGATGCCCTGCGGATCGAGTCCGTTCGCCGGCTCGTCGAGCAGGATCACGTCGGGATCACCCAGCAGGGCGTACGCCAGTCCCAGCCGCTGGCGCATGCCCATCGAGTAGCCGCCCACCCTCCGATCGGCGGCATCGGTCATGCCGACCAGTTCGAGCAGCTCATGGCACCGCGCATCCGGGACGCCCACCTGAGGTGCGAAGACCCGCAGGTGGTCCAGCCCCGTGCGGCCCGGGTGGAAGCTCGACGCCTCCAGCGCCGCACCGACCGTGGCCGCCGGCTGCTTGATGTCCTCGTAGCGCCGACCGCCGATCAGGGCCGTGCCGCCCGTGGGTCTGACCAGACCGAGCAGCATCCGCAACGTCGTCGTCTTGCCGGCTCCGTTGGGCCCGAGGAATCCGGTGACGGCGCCCGGCCGCACGGTGAAGCTCAGATCGTCCACGGCCTTGACGGATCCGAACTGCTTGGACAGGTGATCGACGGTGATGTCGGTCTCAGTTCGCATGGATCGACCCTAACGAAACGTCACGGCCGACGCTCAGGCAGCAGGAACCTCAGCCGCTGCCGCTGCTCTTCCGGGCCTGCCTGGACAGGGAATCGATCGTGACGGCCAGCAGGAGCACCGCTCCGGTGACCATGTACCGCACGTAGGCGTCGACGCCCACGAGGTTCAGACCGCTCGTGATCGACTGCAGCACGAGCATCCCGAACAGGGCCGAGTAGACCGAACCGCGGCCACCGAACAGGCTCGTGCCACCGATGACGGCGGCGGCGATCGCCATGAGGTTCGTGTCGGTGCCGCCACTGGTCTGGCTGACCGCCTGCAGTCGCGCGGCCGCCAGCACGCCACCGAGGGCGGCGAACATCGAGCACAACGCGAAGACCGAGACGTAGACGCGGTCGACGCCGATGCCCGAACGGCGAGCCGCCTCCTCGTTGCCGCCGACAGCGAAGACGTGGCGTCCCCAGCGGGTGCGGCGCAGCAGGAAGTCCATGGCGATGATGATGCCGACCCACAGCAGCGGCATCGCGCCGATGCCGCGGTCCATGTTGAGGTACCAGGCCACGGCGGCGACGGCCGCGGTGATGAGGGCCGCGCGGATGACGACCGACCTCACACTGGGTGTCGACAGGTTCGCCGCGGCGCGACGGCGCAGGGTCCGCAACCGTGCCGCCAGGTACACCGCACCCACGACGACCGCGAGCACGTAAGACACCAACGGCGGCAGGAACGTGAAGTTCGCGAAGTCGATGAGCGCCGAGTCGCCCGGCAGGTTGACCGTGCCGTTGCGGCCCAGCACGTTGAGCTGGGCACCCAGGAAGGCCAGCAGACCGGCCAGGGTGATGACGAAACTGGGAACGCCGAACCGGGTGCACAACAACCCGTAGAACACGCCGATCAGCAGACCGGTGCACAGCGCCGCCAGGATCGATCCCAGCAACGGCCAGTCGTGGTAGACCAGCGTCACGGCGAGCACCGCGCCGGACAGCCCCGAGACGGAACCGACCGACAGGTCGATCTCGCCCAGCAGCAACACCAGCACGATGCCGACCGAGATCATCCCGATCGTCGCGGAGTCCAGGCTCAGCTCCACCAGGTTGCGTGAGGACAGGAAGCGCGGATTCAGCGCATAGAACACGATCCAGATCACCACGAGTCCGACGATGACCGGGATCATGCCCAGGTCGCCGGACTTCAATCGGCGCACCAGATTGTCCAGGAGCGCCTTGGGCGACGTGTCCTGCACGAGACGCTCGTCAGAGCGATCAGCGAAACTCATCGGTCTCAGTTCTCCTGTGCTGACTCGCGGGCGCGGCGGGCGGCAACGACATTGTCCGAGGCCCCCGTGATGGCCGCGACCAACTGGTCGGTGGTCACGTCGTCGATCCCGAACTCGGCCGCATTGCGACCGAGCCGCAGGACGTAGATCCGGTCGGCCACCGCCTGCACGTCGGCCATGTTGTGTGAGATCACCAGGACCCCCAGTCCGGACTCACGCAGTCGTTCGATCAGGTTCAGCACCTCGGCCGTCTGGGCGACGCCCAGAGCCGCGGTGGGCTCGTCCAGCATCACGATCTTGGGATCGCCGACCAGGCTGCGGGCGATCGCGACCGTCTGGCGCTGACCACCCGACAGGCCTGCGATCGGGATGCGCACCGAGGGGATCTTGGCCGACAGCTGGCGCAACAGGTCCCAACTGCGCGATTCCATGGTCTCCTCGTCGAGCATCCCGGCGGTGCTCGACTCCTGACCGAGGAAGAGGTTCGCCACGACATCGAGGTTGTCGGCCAGCGCCAGGTCCTGGAAGACCGTGGCGATACCGAGCTCCTGGGCGCCCTTGGGCCCCTGGATCTCGACCTGCCGACCATCGACCTCGACCGTGCCGGCATCCGCGCCGTAGACACCCGAGATGATCTTGACGAGCGTGGACTTGCCGGCCCCGTTGTCCCCGACGAGGG
>CAYYQO010000319.1:0-2566 GCA_964473845.1 uncultured Aeromicrobium sp. | reverse complement strand
CACTTCCCGCACCTGGACGACCCAGACCGCTTCGCTCGTGTGCTCCGTGAGTTCATCGACGACGGTGAGCAGCAGCATGAGCTGAGCCCGGGCGAGGACTGAGCTGCTGACCTATCCTCCACCCATGCCCGACCAAGCCCTGGAACTCAGTTTCGATCCCGCCTCCGCGGCCGCAGTCGTGGCGCAGTGGGAAGCTCTCAAGGCCGCAGGCATCCCTTCGCAGGCGGACCACCGGTCGATGACCAATGCGCCGCACCTGACGCTCGTAGCCGCCGTCGCGATCGACTTGGCGGCCGTGTCCGTGGCACGCGATGCGGTCAGACCGCTGCTGCCCGCGCGGGTCGGGGTGCGAGGGCTGGTCGTGTTCGGTCAGGGTGCCCGGGTGACCATCGCTCACCTCGTCGAGCCCGACTCCTCGCTGGCGGCCGCCACGGCGCGGCGATGTTCGTCGATCAGCTCGAGTTCGATGGAGCCGCCCGTCCGCAGTGCCGGATCGGTTCGACCCAGCCTAGACCTCGAAAGCCGTGATTCCAACTAAATTGACTGGTTCTGCGACAGCCCGGGACCAGTGTCAGTGGAGCCCACTACGTTGGGTACATGACCTCGGAACTCACTGCGCGCGTCCTCGACGATGCTCGTCGTGCCCGCGCCATGGCCGAGTTCGAGGAGTGGAAGATCATCGCCGCGCACCACCGGCGCCGCGTCGCCGAGATCGACCGGACCGACGAGATCGTCCTCGGCAAGGAGTTGGCGCGGCGCGAGGTGACCCTCGAGATCGCGCAGGCGCTGCGAGTCACCGAACGGCACGTGTGGGCGATCGTGTTCGAGGCCGAGACGCTGCGCGAGCGGACCCCTCGGATCTGGGACGCGTTCCGCGCCGGCGACCTCGACGCGGCCCGCGTCAGCGCCATCGCGGACACCGCCGAACGCCTCACCGAGCGTGAGAACTGGGACAAGCTCCAGAACACCGCGGTCGACTACGCCACCTCGCACACCATCAGCGAGCTGCGCGCCTGGCTCCGGCGCTTCCGCGCCCGGGTCGAGCCGGAGGAGACCACCACCGAGACCGCGCGAGCGCTGGACGACCGCCGTGTCACCGTGACACACAACGACGACGGCACCAGCTGGCTCAACGCCCTCCTGCCCACCGGAGTCGCCATCGCCGCCGCCGAGCGTCTCCGCAGAGCCGCCAGAGCACTTCCCACCATCGACCCCGAGACGGACGCCCGGGACACCCGCACGCGCGACCAGAAGCAGGCCGACCTGCTGGCCCACTGGCTCACGTCCTGCACCGGAACCGCGACCGACATCCGGGCCGAGATCGCCATCAGCATCGCGGCCACCGACCTCATCGGACTCACCGAGGGTCCCGGCATCACCCGAGACGGCGAGCCACTCGACCACGCCTGGGTGCGCGAACTCGCCGCCAGCGAACACACGGTGTTCAGACGACTTGTGCTCGACCCGATCGGCGAGGTCCTCGACACCACCGTCCTCGCCTATCGGCCCACTGCGGCACTGCGACAAGCGCTCCATTGGAGAGACGGCACCTGCAGAGTCGCCGGGTGTCGGGCACCGGTCTTCGAGACCGACCTCGACCACGCCAAGGACTACGACTCCGGTGGCGAGACCTCAGCCCGCAACCTCAGATGCCTGTGCCGAAAACACCACAACATGAAGTCCCACGGTCACCTCGATGACCGCTACCTCGGCACGCCCATGCGCTACAGCGCGGCGACCCCGTGAGACCGAAGGCCGTACGTCAGGGCATCGACCAGCGCCTCGAACGACGCCTCGATCATGTTCGGCCCCACGCCCACCGTGACCCACGAACTCTTGCCGTCCGTCGTCTCGATCAGTACGCGCGTCACGGCGTCCGTGCCGTGACCTTGGTCCAGGATCCGCACGCGGAAGTCGATCAGGTGAAACTGCGCGACATCCGGGTAGATCCGCTCGATCGCCTCGCGCAGCGCGTGGTCCAGCGCGTTGACCGGACCGTTGCCCTCGCCCACCACGGCGGTCCGCACGCCTCCGGCCACGACCTTCACGATCGCCTCGGCACCGCCGTCTCCGGCCGACCCCGCGATGACCCGCCACGACTCGACCTCGAAGTACGAGGGCCGCTTGCCCGTGACCGATTCCGTCAGCAGCAGCTCGAACGAGGCATCGGCGGCCTCGAACGTGTAGCCCTCCTGCTCCATCGTCTTCACCTGATCGGTGATGCGAGTCAGCAGTTCGTTGTCGCCGGACAGGTCGAACCCCAGCTCGCGACCCTTGAGCTCGATCGTCGCCCGGCCCGCCATCTCCGAGACCAGCAGCCGCATGTCGTTGCCGACCAGGGCCGGATCCATGTGTTGGTACAAGTCAGGATCGACCCGGATCGCGCTGGCGTGAAGCCCCGCCTTGTGGGCGAAGGCCGACACCCCTGTGTAGGGCTGGCGGGCGGCCGGCGGGTAGTTCGTGATCTCGCTGATCGCGTGCGAGATGCGCGTGGCATCGGCCAGCGCACCCTCCGGCATCACGTTCATGCCCAGCTTGAACTCGAGGTTGGCGACGCTCGTGACCA
>CAYYQO010000318.1:325-2588 GCA_964473845.1 uncultured Aeromicrobium sp. | reverse complement strand
CCCTCGTCGGGGACAACGGGGCCGGCAAGTCCACGCTCGTCAAGATCATCTCGGGGGTCTACGGCGCGGACGCCGGCACGATCGAGGTCGACGGTCGTCAGGTCGAGATCCAGGGCCCCAAGGGTGCCCAGGACCTCGGTATCGCCACGGTCTTCCAGGACCTGGCGCTGGCCGACAACCTCGACGTCGTGGCGAACCTCTTCCTCGGTCAGGAGTCGAGCACCGCCGGGGTGCTCGACGAGGAGACCATGGAATCGCGCAGCTGGGACCTGTTGCGCCAGCTGTCGGCCAAGATCCCCTCGGTTCGCATCCCGATCGCGGGCCTGTCCGGTGGGCAGCGCCAGACGGTCGCGATCGCCCGCAGCCTCGTGGGTGATCCCAAGATCGTGATGCTGGACGAGCCCACCGCGGCCCTGGGCGTCGCCCAGACGGCCGAGGTGCTGAACCTGATCGAACGACTGCGTGAGTCCGGACTGGGGGTCCTGGTGATCTCACACAACATGGCCGACGTGCAGGCGGTGGCCGACCGGATCTACGTCCTGCGGCTCGGTCGCAATGCGGCCGAGTTCGGGATCGACGACGTCACGACCGACCAGTTGGTCGCGGCCATCACGGGGGCCTCGGACAATGTCGTCGCCGCCCGCCGTGCCCGAGAGTCAGCACAGGAGAACTGAGACCGATGAGTTTCGCCGATCGCTCGGACGAGCGTCTCGTCCAGGACACGTCGCCCAAGGCGCTCCTGGACAATCTGGTCCGCCGATTGAAGTCCGGCGACCTGGGCATGATCCCGGTCGTCGTCGGACTCGTCGTGATCTGGATCGTGTTCTATGCGCTGAATCCGCGCTTCCTGTCCTCACGCAACCTGGTCGAGCTGAGCCTCGACTCCGCGACGATCGGCATGATCTCGGTCGGCATCGTGCTGGTGCTGCTGCTGGGCGAGATCGACCTGTCGGTTGGCTCCGTTTCGGGGCTGTCGGGCGCGGTGCTGGCCGTGACGCTGGTCTACCACGACTGGCCGTTGCTGGGTTCGATCCTGGCGGCACTGTGCACGGGCCTGCTGATCGGTGTGTTCTACGGACTGTTGTGCACCCGGTTCGGCGTCCCCAGTTTCGTCATCACGTTGGCGGGTCTGTTGGCGTTCCTCGGCGCCCAGCTCAACGTGCTGGGCCGCAACGGCACGGTCAACCTCCCGGGGGACTCGGCACTCATCGACTTCGCGAACTTCACGTTCCTGCCGCCATGGTTGTCGTACGTGCTCGCGGTCGTGGTGGGTGCGGTGTACCTGGCGGCGCGGCTGCGGACCCTGAGTCGTCGTGCCGCGGCGAACCTGTCGACGCCCAGCATGCGGTCCGTCGTCATCCGCGCGGTCCTCATCACCGTGGCCGTCGCCGCCGTGGCCTGGTACCTCAACATGGACCGCGGCATCGGCGCGATGCCGCTGCTGTGGGTCGGGATCATCATCGCCATGGACTTCCTGCTGCGTCGTACCCGGTGGGGGCGTCACGTCTTCGCGGTCGGCGGCAACGAGGAGGCGGCTCGCCGGTCGGGCATCGGCGTCGACCGTATCTATGTCTCGGTCTTCGCGCTGTGCTCGATGTTCGCCGCTCTCGGCGGGGTGCTGGCGGCCGCGAGGCTGCAGGCGGTCAGTCAGACCAGCGGCGGCACCGACACCAACCTCATGGCGATCGCCGCTGCCGTCATCGGTGGCACGAGCCTGTTCGGTGGTCGCGGTTCGGTGTACTCGGCCCTGTTCGGGATGCTGGTGCTGCAGTCGATCACGAGCGGCCTGAACCTCGTCGGCGTCGACGCCTATGTGCGGTACATGGTCACCGGAGCGGTGCTCCTGCTGGCCGTCACGATCGATTCGCTGTCCAGGCAGGCCCGCAAGAGCAGCGGCAGCGGCTGAGGCTGCTGCTGCCTGAGCGTCGGCTGTGACGCTTCGTTAGGGTCGAAGCATGCGAACTGAGACCGACATCACCGTCGATCACCTGTCCAAGCAGTTCGGTTCCGTCAAGGCCGTGGACGATCTGAGTTTCACCGTGCGGCCCGGAGCCGTCACCGGATTCCTCGGGCCCAACGGAGCCGGCAAGACCACGACACTGCGGATGCTGCTGGGTCTGGTCAGGCCCACGGGCGGCACCGCGCTGATCGGCGGTCGACGCTACGAGGCCATCAAGCAGCCGGCCGCGACGGTCGGTGCCGCGCTGGAGGCGTCGAGCTTCCATCCGGGCCGCACCGGACTGGACCATCTGCGGGTCTTCGC
>CAYYQO010000318.1:0-315 GCA_964473845.1 uncultured Aeromicrobium sp. | reverse complement strand
CCCGCAGATGGTCCAGTCCGGTGCGGGTCTTCGCGCCCCAGGTGGGGGTCCCGGACGCGCGGTGCCACGAACTGCTCGAGTTGGTCGGCATGACCGACGCGGCCAATCGGCGCGTCGGTGGCTACTCGATGGGCATGCGCCAGCGGTTGGGCCTGGCCTACGCCCTGCTGGGTGATCCTGACGTGATCCTGCTCGACGAGCCGGCGAACGGCCTCGATCCGCAGGGCATCGTGTGGCTGCGGCACCTGCTGCGTGCGTTCGCCGCGGAAGGCCGGACCGTGCTGGTCTCCAGCCATGTCCTGAGCGAGGTCCAGC
>CAYYQO010000317.1:0-2637 GCA_964473845.1 uncultured Aeromicrobium sp. | reverse complement strand
TTGCTTTGGAGCCCAAAGGGGCCCAGTGGCAGTTTTGTGGCAGTCTTGGTCGCGAGGTCGGCCAGACCACGTCGCCGGACGCGCACCTCTCGGCGACCGGCACCGTGGTCGCTCACGAATCCGGATCAGAGATCGCCGTCTCGCAGATGGGCAACACCCGCGAGATCGCCGAGGCGCACTACATCCACCGGAGCCGACTCGCCCCGGACTCATCTCGTGTCATCCAGGATGCGTGGGGCGACGTCGTCAGCGCGACCCGGTCGAGGAGGACGCCCTCGTGAACACCGGAGAACCTCGTAACGGGAAACGATGCGAGACGAGAGAAATACCCTTCCAGTATAGAAGGAATGGGAATAGGTGGGTGGTGGGTCGTCGATGTGACCTTGATCTACGACTGGCTCAAGGGGCATCGACGGCGACACGTACGACCAGGTCGTCGCCGCGCTCGTCCAGCTGAACGACGTCGCCAGGGCAAGACCGATCGGCTGGACGCCTACCGCGCCGCCCGGTCGGTGCAGTCGAGTGAAAGCCACCACAGATCCGAAGAACGCCTCGATCGAGCCGCTACGAGCTCTCAACGTCACCCGCCGCTCAGCGGTCAAGGCCCAACAAGCCGCGATGCGCCAGGTCGGGGCGCTGTTGGTCAACGCCTCAGCACACTTCCGGGATCGTTATCGCGATCTGACCGAGACCAAGCTCGTTGCTGCTCTCGCAGCCGTCGATCCCCGTCAGTTCCGGACGGACCGATCGGCATCGACTCTCCCGCGGAGGTGATCGTCAAGCCAATGCCGCACTTCACACATCGCCAAAGTCCGTCTGTCCTGCGACCCGGGCCTAGCGGCGACGAGCACCTGGCCAAGGCTGGACGAGCAAGGCCGTGTTCCATGCCCTCAAACGCGCCGTCGCCAGCGAGATCTTCCACGCCCTCGCAGGCCACTGTGCAGTGCCCGACTACAGCGATCTGCGACCAGCACGCCGAGCCAAGAACCTCACACCGACCGCCGCAGCCACCCACCTCGGCGTCTGACCAGCGCGAATCGGCGAACGCTACCGCAACTGGCTCAACGCCGCTTGACACGCAATAGGAGCATCAGACCCTCTTGACGCGGGACAGTTGCCAGAGGTGACGTTCACCCGGCCGCCCCGGAGGTCACGCAGATGACTGCAGCGGCGGCGTGGGCGGGTGTGCGGATGGGGCCGTGGCCGCAGCGGGCTCGGAGGATCTCGCGTTCGTCTGGAGTGTCGAGGTGGATGGGAAGCTGGGTGTTGGCCATGAGGTCACACGGGCTTCTGGGCAGGCTCGGTCCGGTCCGTCGAGGAGTTGGAGAGCACGAAGTCGCGCAGAACCTGGGCGAACGGTGCCGGGTTCTCGTAGAACGGGAAGTGCGCGCCGCCCTCCTCGCGGGTGAAGGTGTGCAACTTGGCGCCCGGTACGTGCGCGGCACTCCACTCCTGCGAGCTGGGCGCGACGTGGCTGACCTCGCCTGCGGTGATCAGGGTCGGGACGTCGATGCGGGGCAGGACGTCACGCCAGTCCTGCATCACGTGGTCCAGGACCAGCCTCACGCCGAAGGGGAACTCGAGTTTCAGGTTCTCCGCCAGCAGCCACGCGTAGTCATCGTCCGAGATGTCGGGGGTGAGCATCGAGGTGAGGAAGTCGGCGCGGGTCTTCTCGCTGTCGGGGCCCAGGAGCGCGATGGCGAAGCCGTGGGCGCCCTCGAAGTCGAGGATGGCTCCCACATCAGCGGCATCGCTCTTGTCCAGCCACGGCACCAAGGCGCACACGCTGGGCTGATCGATGAGGGTCAGGGACGTCATGCGGCCGGAGCCGTACTGGTCGAAGTAGGACCACAGCACCGAGCAGCCCATGGAGTGGCCGACCAGGTGGGCGGACTCGATGTCGAGGTGGTCAAGGAGTTCTCGCAGGTCGGTGGCGAGCGAGGCGATGCGGGCACCGCCGTCGGAGCGCCCGGACTCGCCGTGGTTGCGGTGGTCATAGGTGATGACCGTGAACTCGTCGCCGAGCAGCGGGATCATCCGGTCGTACTGCGCGGCGGTCTGCGACCAGCCGGGCAGGATGACGATGGTGTTCGGGCCGGTGCCGTGCACGCGGTACTCGATGCGGCATCCGTCGCGGGTGGTGAAGTTGGTCATCGTCGGGGTCCTCCTCCGGACAAGGGTGGTTGCGCGGCCTGGTGGGTCGGCGTCGAACGATCGGATGGACTGTGATCGCCGTTACACCCCAAGGATGTGGTGCCGGTCATGGTTGCTACTACCGCAGGACGATGAAAACCCGATGCGACGTTTCCTCTCATTGTCGTAAGAGGCCGGGTTGGTCCATGAGTTTCAGGCTCAGGTGCAGGGCCAGGCGGGTGTTGCCGTCGTCGAGGTCCACTTGGGCGCTGGTGCTGAGCTTCTCGAGCCGGTAGTAGAGCGTCGTGCGGTGGATGTACAGTGCCTTCGCCGTGGCAGGGATGGCACCGGCGTGGTCGAGGAAGGCCCGCAACGTCTCCACGAGCCGTCCGTCGGGGTCCGCGGCGAGGACTCGCTGCATCTCGGCGGGAAGCGCCTCCACGGGCAGACGCCCGTGTGGTAGGTGGAGCAGGATCGCCATCGGGCCCAGCGTCGACCACAGTT
>CAYYQO010000316.1:0-2647 GCA_964473845.1 uncultured Aeromicrobium sp. | reverse complement strand
GATCTTCGAGCGCAGCGCCACGACGCAGATCTCGTTCAAGGACAAGGACATCACCGAACCCGCGGACCTCGAGGGCAAGAAGGTCGGCTCCTGGGGCTACGGCAACGAGTGGGAACTTTTCGCCGGCATGCAGAAGGCCGGCGTGGGCGTCAAGGACATCTCACTGGTCCAGCAGGCGTTCGACATGAACGGCTTCCTGGCCGATGACATCGACGCGGCCCAGGCGATGACCTACAACGAGTACGCGCAGGTCCTGGAGACGAAGAACCCGAAGACCGGTGAGCTGTACCAGCCGGAGGACCTCAACGTCATCGACTGGAACGACGTCGGCACCGCGATGCTGCAGGACGCGATCTGGGCCCAGACCGACAAGCTCGACGATGACGATTACGCCGATCAGACCGTGAAGTTCGTCAAGGCATCCATCAAGGGCTGGATCTACGCCAAGGACAATCCGGAGGAGGCCGCGAAGATCGTCACCGAGGCCGGTTCCCAGCTCGGCGAGAGCCACCAGCTGTGGATGACCAACGAGGTCAACAAACTGATCTGGCCCTCCACCGCGGGCGTCGGGACGATCCAGGAGGACGCCTGGAAGCAGACCGTCGACATTGCCCTGGGCACGAAGAACGAGACGGGCGCGACGATCATCACGCAGGAACCGCCGGAGACCGCGTACTCCAACGAGTACGTCGAGAAGGCGCTCCAGGAACTCGAGGACGAAGGTGTCGACACCAAGGGTGCGGACTACACCCCGATCGACGTGGAACTGAAGGAAGGCGGCAACTAGGCCGCCGGCCGGGCGCTGCCCGGGACCGGTGTCCCGGGCAGCGATCCGGTGTCACAGTGGAACATGGAAGGAACCGATGACGATGGGCAACGACGCCGATCTCGACCGACTCGCGCACGACCTCGATCGTGAGCACGTCTTCCACTCCTGGTCCGCCCAGGGTGCGTTGAATCCGATGGTGATCGCCGGCGGCGAGGGGACCCGGGTGTGGGACCACGCCGGGAACACGTACCTGGACTTCTCCAGCCAACTGGTCAACGTCAACATCGGCTACCAGCACCCCAAGGTGGTGCAGGCGATCGCCGACCAGGCGCAGCAGCTGACGACGATCGGTCCGCCGGTCGCCCACCTCGCCCGCGGCCTCGCGGCGCAGAAGATCACCGACCGCGCGCCGGACGGGATGGACAAGGTCTTCTTCACCAACGGTGGCGCCGACGCGGTCGAGAACGCGATCCGCATGGCCCGTCTGCACACCGGCCGCGACAAGGTGCTGTCCCGCTACCGCTCCTATCACGGCAACACCGGCGCGGCGATCGTCGCGACGGGTGATTGGCGCCGGATTCCCAACGAGTTCGCCCGTGGGCACGTGCACTTCTTCGGCCCGTACCTCTACCGCAGTGAGTTCTGGGCCGAGACACCCGAGCAGGAGGGTGAGCGCGCGCTGCAGCACCTGCGCCGGGTGATCGAGGCCGAGGGCCCGGCCTCGATCGCCGCGGTGCTGCTCGAGTCGATCCCCGGTACCGCCGGGGTCCTGGTGCCCCCGCCGGGCTACCTCGCGGGCGTTCGCGACCTGTGCGACCGGCACGGCATCCTGCTGATCCTGGACGAGGTCATGGCCGGGTTCGGGCGGACGGGCGACTGGTTCGCGCACACCGCGCACGGGGTGGTTCCCGACCTCATCACCTTCGCGAAGGGCGTCAACTCCGGCTACGTGCCGGCGGGGGGTGTGATCCTGAGCGAGGAGATCGCGGCCACCTTCGACGACCGGGTGTTCCCCGGCGGACTCACCTACAGCGGGCACCCGCTCGCGATGGCGTCGATCGTCGCTGCGCTCGATGCGATGGCCGACGAGGGCATCGTCGAGAACGCCGCCGTGATCGGTCGCGACGTCATCGGCCCGGCGCTGGAGAAGCTGGCTGCCGACCACCGGTGCATCGGAGAAGTGCGCGGGCTGGGCGTCTTCTGGGCGCTCGATCTGGTCGCCGATCCGCAGACCCGCGAGCCCGTGTCGGCGGCCACGATGGGCACGATCAAGTCCGAACTGGTGAAGCGCGGCGTCCTGCCGTTCACCGCGGACAACCGCATCCACGTGGTCCCACCGTGCGTCGTGACCGCTGCCGACGTGGCCGAGGCCGTCGCCGCCTATGACGAGGTGCTGACCCTCGTTGACCAGACCATCTAGAAGGAGAACGATCATGACCGAAACCCCGATTCTCGACCACTACGTCTCCGGGACGGCGTTCGCCGGCGACTCCGGCCGCACCTCGCCGGTCTACGACCCCGCCCGGGGCATCGTGCAGAAACAGGTCCGGCTCGCGTCGGCGGCCGACGTGGATGCCGCCGTCGCCGTGGCCAGGGCGGCCTTCGCGACGTGGGGCTCGTCGTCGATCACCGCTCGCCAGAACGTGATGTTCCGGTTCCGCGAGCTGGTCAGTGCCCGCAAGGACGAACTGGCGCAGATCCTCACGGCCGAGCACGGCAAGGTGCTCTCCGATGCTGGTGGCGAGATCGCCCGCGGTCTCGAGGTCATCGAGTTCGCCTGCGCGATGCCGCACCTGAGCAAGGGTGACTTCTCCGACCAGGTTTCGACCGACGTCGACGTCTACTCGCTGCGCCAGCCGCTCGGCGTGGTCGGCGTCA
>CAYYQO010000315.1:0-2654 GCA_964473845.1 uncultured Aeromicrobium sp. | reverse complement strand
CGATAGCGACCTCAGCAGTCGTGGCGCGGTGGCGCAGCGAGAGGGACCTGGCCGGAGAAAAAGGTCGGCCCGCCGTTCTCGGGGGGTGAAACGGCGGACCGACGGCAGAATGATTGGCCCCGAAGAGCTTCTCTCACCTGCACTTCAAAGCATACATGGGCCCCTGATGCGGTGGTGCAAAATTCCCAAACATCACATCGGCTTTCGAGGTGACCCGTGCCGACGGTCGGGTGGCAGGCTGGACAATGGAGTCATGTCGGCTTCGTCCACCCGTTCTCGCGGCTCCCGCTTCCTGCTGGTGATCGGGCTCGTCCTGGTGCTGAGCGGCCTCGGCATCCTGGGCTGGGTCGGCTGGCAGTACTGGGGCACGAACATCGTGTCGCAACGCGAGCATGACCGGATTCGTACGGAACTGATCGAGCGGTGGGAGTCCGGCGACGAGGCGTCCTCGACATCGATCGAGGGCGTCGGACTGTTGCGCGTTCCGCGATTCGGGCCGGACTTCGAGGTCCCGATCCTGGACGGCGACGATCCGGCGACGCTCTCGCGCGGCGTGGGTCGTGACACCGACAGTGCTCAGCCGGGCGAGATCGGCAACCTGGTCCTGTCGGGTCACCGGGTCACGCATGGCGAGCCGTTCCGCGACTTCCTGAAGCTGCGGGCCGGCGACGAGGTCGTCGTCGAGACGCGCACCCACGTCTACACCTACACGCTGCGCCAGAACGGCGATCAGATCCGGGTCCCGTTCACGACGTCATGGCCGTTGTGGCCGGTCCCCGACCCGGATGCGGCCGGCCAGGAAGCCACCGAGCCGGTCGTGACGCTCGTGACCTGCTCCGAGTTGTTCCACACCGATGACCGCAACGTCGTTGTCGGCGACCTGAAGTCGTCCGAGAAGAAGTAGCGGACGGGTGGAGGATTCCCCGGTTGACCGGGGAATCCAACACAGATCGTGGGAAGTTTCCCCCAAACCGTGACAGATTCCCCGGTCAACCGGGGAATCTTCGTTCGCCCTAGTCTGGGGCTGTGCATGACTACCAGCGCCGCTTCATCGAATTCGCACTCGAGCACGACGTCCTCCGGTTCGGTTCGTTCACCCTGAAGTCGGGTCGGACTTCGCCGTACTTCTTCAACGCGGGCGCCTTCGACACGGGTGCCAAGCTCGCGGCGTTGGGTGGTTTCTATGCCGATGCGATCGCCACCGCGGACCTGGAGTTCGACGTGCTGCTCGGGCCCGCTTACAAGGGCATTCCGCTGGCCGCGGCCACGGCCGTGCAGTTGGCCGACGGGCATGATCGAGACGTCCCGTGGTGCTTCAACCGCAAGGAGGCGAAGGATCATGGCGAAGGTGGCGTGTTCGTCGGGGCCGATCCACGCGGCCGACTGCTCGTGGTCGACGACGTCATCACCGCAGGCACGGCGATCCGCGAGGTGATCGCCCTCGTCGAAGGGCTGGACGCCAGCGTCAGCGGCGTGATCGTCGCCGTCGACCGTCGCGAACGCGGCACGGGTGAGTTGTCGGCGATCCAGGAGGTCGAGCGCGACCACGGCATCGTCGTCACCTCGATCGTCAGTTTCGACGACATCATCGCCTACCTCGAGGAGACCGGCCGGTTCGCCGAGCACCTGCCGGCCGTGCGCGAGTACCGCGACCGCTACGGAGTGGCGTGACCGTCGGACCGTGGGTGGGGACGTGGCCCGACGATCCGCGGTACGACCCCGAACTGCTGCGTGAGGGGGACGCCCGCAACGTCGTCGACCGCTATCGGTACTGGTCGGTCGAGGCGATCGTGGCCGATCTCGACACCCATCGCCACGGACTGCACGTCGCGATCGAGAACTGGCAGCACGACTTCAACATCGGTTCGATCGTGCGGACGGCGAATGCGTTCAACGTCGGCGGGGTCCACATCGTCGGCAAGCGCCGCTGGAACCGGCGGGGCGCCATGGTCACGGACCGCTACGTCCACGTCCACCATCACGCGGACGTCGCGTCGTTCGTCGAGTGGACGGCCGAGAACGGCGTGGCCATCGTGGGCGTGGACAACCTGCCCGGCGCTGTCCCGCTGGAGACGGTGGCGCTGCCGCGTGAGGCCGTCCTCGTGTTCGGCCAGGAGGGTCCCGGACTGACTCCTGAGGTGGCTGAGGCGTGTGAGCTGATGGTCGCGATCGCCCAGTTCGGCTCCACCCGGTCGATCAACGCGGGGGCCGCGGCGGCGATTGCGATGCACGCCTGGATCCGTGAGCATGCCGACCTCTCATCGGTGGAATACTGAGGCTCACCATCCCTGCTCGAACCGGACGAGTCCACAGGAGGACCCATGCCCGTCGCAACTCCCGACGTCTACGCCGAGATGCTCGACAAGGCGAAGACCAATGCTTTTGCCTACCCCGCGATCAACGTCTCGTCGTCGCAGACGCTGAACGCTGCGTTGGCCGGCTTCGCCGAGGCCGAGAGCGACGGCATCATCCAGGTCTCGACCGGCGGAGCTGAGTACTTCTCGGGCCCGACGGTCAAGGACATGGTCTCCGGGTCGCTGGCCTTCGCGGCCTTCGCGCAGGAGGTCGCCAAGAAGTATCCGATCAATGTCGCGCTGCACACCGACCACTGCCCCAAGGACAAGCTGGACGGCTTCGTCCGCCCGCTGCTCGCG
>CAYYQO010000314.1:0-2682 GCA_964473845.1 uncultured Aeromicrobium sp. | reverse complement strand
CCGTACGCCGACTGGGCGGACGGACCGCCCGACCAACCCGGGGGCGGCGGAGGCGGGTACGACGACTGCTGCGGGCCGGGAGGCGGCAACGGTTGCGTCGGTTCGGGCGCCCCGTGGCTGAGCGTGGGCTCGTGGTCGCCCGCACTCAGATTCGGGTCGGAGTGCGGATCCTCCGGCGATGTCGTCATGGCTGCACGCTACCGCCGGGTCAGACCACGGCGCCGCTGCCGGGACCGGGACGTCCCGGATCCGGGACGACGCCGGGAGCAAGGGTGTCCTCGGCCGGCAAGCCGCGACCGTCACCGATGTGCGCGTACGGATCGGCCTTGGCGCGCGGGTCCCGGTCGGGATCGTAGGGCCAGCGCTCCTCCAGCAGCAGACCCATTGTCGAGGCCGTGAAGACTGTCGACAGGTGGCCGAAGAACAGGCCCAACAGCACGGCGATCGAGAAGTCGCGCAGCGAATCGCCGCCGAGGACCGCCAACGCGGCCAAGATGAAGGTGGCACCCATGGCGGTGTTGATGGTTCGCGGGATGGTCGAGAGGATCGCCTCGTTGACCATTTCCCGCAACGGGATGTCGGCGTTGCGCATGCGTTCTCGAATACGGTCGAGGACGACGATCGAGTCGTTCACGGCCAGACCGATGATCGACAGGATCGCGGCCAGGAAGACACCGTCGATCGGCTTGCCCCACCAGGCGAAGACACCCACGACCGCAAGGACGACCGACGCCATCGACGTGATCGCCGCAGCCGCCCAGGTCCACCGGAACCGCCAGGCGAGGTAGGCCATCTGCGCGGCGACCGCGATCAGGAAGGCCATGATCGCCTTGTTGCGCAGCTCCTTGCCCAGGGTCGGGTCGATCGTGTCGGAGCGGATTTGCACGGTCTCGCCGCCGACCTTCTCGATCGATGCGCGAACCGTCTCGGCCTGCGCTTCATCGATGTTGGGCAACCGGACCGAGATGTTGTCCGAGCCGTCGCTGGACGAGGACTGGACCACGGCCTCGGGGAAGCCGGCCTCGGCGACGGCTTCGCGCGCCACGTCGGGGCTGACCAGCTTGGCGGTCGAGTACTCCAGTTGGCGGCCACCGGCGAACTCGACGCCGAGTTCGAGGCCGCGCACGGCAATGCCGGCGATCGCGACGATGGCGATGCCGAGCGAGATCGCGACCCACATGCCGGCCCGGCGGACGAGGTAGGGGCCGTGTGCGTTGAGCCAGCGACGGACGCCGGAGATGCCGGCGATGCCGCTGACTGGCGGATGATTGCGGATGAACTTGCGCTTGACCAGCCACTCGGTCAGCCAGCGGGCCACGACCAGCGCCGAGAACATCGACGCGATGACGCCGATGGTCAGCGTGACACCGAAGCCCTTGACGGGTCCTGCCGACAGGAAAAACAGCAGCAGGGCGGCCAGGATGGTCGTGACGTTGGAGTCGATGATCGCCGACCAGGCCTTGCTGAAACCAGTGGTCAGGGCCGACAGCAGGCCGGCCTTCGGATTGTCGTGATATTCCTCTCGCGCACGTTCATAGACCAGCACGTTCGCGTCGATCGCCAGACCGATGGCCAGCACGAACCCGGCCAGGCCCGGCAGTGTCAGGGTCGCGCCCAGCAGGATGAGGGCGCCGTACGAGATGACCGCGTAGACGCACAGGGCGATCGTGGCCATGACGCCCGTCGCGCGGTAGATGACGATGATGAACAGTCCGGTCAGGATCAGGCCGATGATCGAGGCGCTGACCGAGGCGTCGATGGCGGCCTTGCCGAGCGTCGGGCCGACGGTGCGCTGGTCGATGATCTCGACCGGGACCGGGAGGGCGCCACCCTTGATCAGCGCAGCGAGGTCCTTGGCGGTGGTCTCGGTGAAGCTACCGGTGATGCTGGTCTCGCTGCCGCCGCCGGTCTGGCACATCTTGTCCACGACGCCGGGCGACGAGATCACCTTGTCGTCCAGCACGATTGCGAGGCGGTTGCCCGCTGCGGTGTTGGCGCAGGCTGAGTTGACCAGGTCGCGCCAGGGTCCACTGCCGGTCTTGTTGAACTCGACGTTGACGACCCATTCGCCCAAACCGTCCTGCGGGATGGCGGCATTCGCGTCGCTGATGCCGTTGCCGTCGAAGGCCACCGGGGCCAGCAGAAGATCTTGGCCCGATTCGTCGGGCAGGACGATCTGGCCGTTCTCGGGTTTGGTGTTCTCGTCCGCGGGACTGAGGACTTCGCGGAACTCCAGCGTCGCCGTCTGGCCGATCACCTCGGCTGCCTTCGACGGATCCTGGACGTTCGGCAGTTCGAGGATGATGCGGTTCTCGCCCGAACGCGCGAGCGTGGGCTCGGCGACGCCCAAGGCGTCGACGCGGCCGCGCAGCACTTCGAGGGCGCGGTCGGTGGCCTCGGCGTCGGCCTTGACGCGGTCGGTGGACTTGGCTTCGAGGGTGATCTGGGTGCCGCCGCGCAGGTCGAGGCCGAGGTTCGGCTTCATCGTGAAGCTCACGATGGCGGCGATCACGATGACGGCCAGGCAGATGAGTCCACGCACCATGTTGGGTCGTGGAGCCTTCGGCTGTTTCGGCTTCCGTGGCTTCTTGAGCTTGGCAGGCTTGTCGGACTTCTTCAGGGCCATGATGGACTTTCGGTGGGCGCGGGAGATCTCCGCGGCGAATCGGGTGGGCGGGCTGG
>CAYYQO010000313.1:0-2689 GCA_964473845.1 uncultured Aeromicrobium sp. | reverse complement strand
GACCGGGCGATCGCCGTCGTCGCGGCCTCGATCTCGAGCCTGCTGGGGGTGTTCCTCACGCCCGTGATGGTCGCGGTCCTGATCGGCGGGGACGCCCACGTCGACGCGAATGCCGTCCTGCGCATCGTGGGCCTGCTGCTGGTGCCCTTCCTGCTGGGTCAGCTCTCGCGACGGTGGTGGCAGCAGTGGCTCAGCCGCCACGAAACGGGACTGCGGCGATTCGACCGCGGAACCGTGTTGCTCGTGGTCTACGCGGGCTTCAGCCGGGGCACGAACGCCGACGTGTGGCATGCCCTGGACTGGACCGACGGGCTGGTCGTGGCGGCCGCGTGCGTCGGTCTGCTGATGATCGCTTCGGTGGTCTGCCTCGTGGCCGCGCGGCGATTCGATCGTGGCGCCCGTATCGCCATCTACTTCTGCGGGACGAACAAGTCCCTGGCGGCCGGCCTGCCGATGGCGAGCGTGCTGTTCTCGGCCACGGCCTTCCCGCTCATGATCCTGCCGCTCATGCTCTACCACCAGCTGCAGCTCATCGCCGGCTCGATCATCGCCTCGAAACTGTCGGTGGACGGTCCTAACGTGAACCCATGACCGTCACCCCAGCGATGATCACGTGCGACACGACCGACGCCACGGCGTTGGCCACCTGGTGGGCCGAGCAGACCGGCGGCACCATCACCGAGGAGAACGACGGCTGGTACGTCATCGTCGCCGTCCCCGACGGCCCTGCACTCTCGTTCCAGAAGGTCGATCAGCCCACCACGGGCAAGAACCGGCTGCACCTGGACGTACTCACCGACGACCTCGCCGCCGAGGTCGACCGGCTGCGTGCCGCGGGCGCCGGCCTCGTCGCAGAACGCGGTGACGAGAACTTCCGATGGGTCACGCTGACCGATCCCGACGGCAACGAGTTCTGCGTCGCCCAGCGCTCCTGAGCCCGATCAGACCGGCGTCGGCGCCAGGTGAAGCCGGGCGAATGCCAGTGCCTCGAGCAGTTCGGCATCACGGTCGTCGGCCTTGCGCGTGTTGACTTCGACGACCACGTGGCCGCTGAATCTCTGGTCGGCCAACCGGCCCAGCAGCCGGTCGCACCCCTGCGTGCCCCGGCCCGGGATCAGGTGCTCGTCCTTCATCGAGCCCGAGCCGTCGGCCAGGTGGATGTGGGTCAGCCGGTCGCCGAGGTCCTCGATGAGTTTGAGCGAGTCGATGCGCGAAGTCGCAGCGTGTGAAAAGTCGACGGTCACGTGCTCGTACTCGTGCGGCACCGGGTCCCAGCCGGGCGCGTAGGCCTGGAACTCGCGCTTTCCCGAGCGCCACGGGTACATGTTCTCGACCGCGAAGGCGACGTCGTACTCGTCCTCGAGCCGGGCGATGCCCTCGACGAAACCGCGGGCGTACTCACGCTGCCAGCGGAACGGCGGATGCACGACCACGGTGTCGGCGCCGACATCGAGCGCCATCTCGGCACTGCGGTGCAACTTTCCCCACGAGTCGGTGCCCCAGACACGCTGCGTCACCAGCAGGCACGGCGCGTGGATCGAGACGACCGGGATCTCGTGCGAGGAGGCCAGTGCCTTGATCGCCGTGGTGTCCGCGCTGACGTCATCGAGTCCGACCATGACCTCGACCCCGTCGTAACCGAGCCGGGCGGCCGCCGCGAACCCCGCAGCCGTGCCTTCGGGGTACACCGACGACGTCGACAGCGAGACCATCGGATCCGGAGCCACGTTCACAGCACCCAGCGTAGGACGGGCCCGGTCACAGGTGGTCCAGATACTCGATGAGCACGCCCTCGCGCAGCGCCCAGGGGCAGATTTCGAGGCTTTCGAGGCCGAACAGTTCCATCGTGGCCTCGGCGACGATGGCGCCTGCGCGCATCTGGTGGGCGCGGACGCTCGAAACCCCGGGCATCGACGCGATCTGCTCGTCCGAGGCCGTACGCAGTTCGGTGCCCAGCTCGACCAGGTCCTGGTGCTTCAACTTCCGGCGGACGTAGGGGCCTTCGCCCGACGGCGCCGCACCGCACATCCGCGCCAGCGACCGGAACGTCTTGCTGGTCGCCACGGCTCGGTCGAACCCGCCCGCACGCAGCAGCGGTCCCGCCACGGCGCCGATCTCGCGGCGCACCTCACGGCGCAACTCGTCGTGGTCGACTCCCCGATCGATCCGCTCGCGGGTCAACCGGCCCGCACCCAACGGCAGGGACGTGGCCACGTCCGGCGATTCGTCCGCGCCGACGGCGAGCTCGAGCGATCCGCCGCCGATGTCGAAGACACCGAGGCGGCCGGCCGACCACCCGAACCACCGTCGCACGGCCAGGAAGGTCAACCGGGCCTCGTCCTCGCCGGGCAGGATCTGCAGTCGCATCCCGCTGGCCTCCTCGACCCGCGCGATCACGTTCGCGGTGTTGCTGGCATCTCGGACCGCCGAGGTGGCGAAGGCGATGACCCGTTCGGCGCCCTTGTCCTCGGCTTGGGACGCGGCCTCGGTCACGTACTTGGCCAGTCGTTCGACCCCGTCGGCCGTGATGTGGCCGTCCGCGTCGAGGTTCTCGGCCAGCCGCAGTGGCTCGCTGTAGGAGTGGGCCGGAACCGGCGGACCACCCCGAAATCCGTCGACGATGAGCAAATGGCCGGTGTTGGACCCGATGTCGAGCACGCCGATGCGCATGGATTCAGTGTCGCATCCG
>CAYYQO010000312.1:0-2691 GCA_964473845.1 uncultured Aeromicrobium sp. | reverse complement strand
GCCGAGGTGTCCAGCACCTCCCACACACCAGCTTCCTTGGCCTGTCTGGAGACGACATCTGCCTTGTCCCTGATCAGGACGATGGGCACGTCCGGCGCATTGTCGAGCACGATGTCGGCGAAGTCGAGCACCTCGTCCTCGTCGACTTCTTCGCTGATGACAACGAGTTCGACCTGGGACAGATTGCTGAGCGTCGCCTTGAGCACGTGCTCGGTGAAGGTCGGGCGAAGCCCGACGACCTCCTCCTTCGCGATACGCCGGAGCCGCCCCGTGAAGGGGCTGTTCTCGGCGATCACGACGATGACACTCACTTGACCAGTGTCCTCGCATCCACGGGGGATCCGCCATCCTTGGCCGTCTCGGGATTCTGGGCCGAGAGCCAGATGGTGCCGCCTTGGCCGACGACGGCTGCGATCTGTGTCGCCAGTTTTCCGTCGACGGCGAAGGTCACGATCCCGCCACCGACGCCCTCGGCGCCGCTGACGCCCGTCACGAGCACGTCCTGGGCGAACATTCGGGTCAAGGGAGTCGCATCGTCACCGGGCGGAGTGATCGTCGCAATCAGTCCGACCTTGCTACCGGGCTGGACAGTCGTCCCCACCGCAGCGTCGGGCGTGAGTTCGACGCCGATCTCCTGCATGCCGGCAGGAATGCCCGAAGCGCCAGTGCTGCCTGCCGAACCAGCCTTGTCAAAACGCGACGTGATCAGCACCTCACCGGGCACGATCGGAACCGTCGTGCGCAATTCGGCGATGTCGTCCAGGTTCTTCACCGCATCGGGCGAGACGCCAGCAGCCGGAAGCTGTACTGCTTGGACACTCGCCTCGACCATCGCGTTGTCGGCATCGGCCGGAATCGCCTTCACGGCCTGAAGGACAGAAACCGTGGCAGCTCCGTCGAAGGCCCGCTTGTTCGCACCGGCCGCGTAGAGGGCGACCACGGCGAGGCCCAGTACGGCCAAGATGACCGCGACGATGGCGGCTACGACTCGCTTGTTCATGCAATCCCGATCTAAGTGAGTGGTGGTGTCAGACGACTGGATCGGCCGTCAGAGGATGAGGGTGACGACGGAGTTCACCGCGCCGAGAACGGGGGCGCGGATGCCGTCCACCTCCGTGCCGTAGACGGCATCGGGGAACGGCTCCTTCGTCTCGATGAACTTGCCCTTGATCTGGAAACAGCCCGATGCCAACAGTCCAGCGACGAGCGAACCGCCTATCGTGCAGCGATCCTTGTCCTCCGTGAACGTGATGATGACCTTCGTCTGGTGTTTGAACGGCTTTCCGTCGGCAATCTTGAAGGGCGCGAACCCGACCACACGCACGGCTGGATTCGACGCGAAGTACGCGCTGCCGACTCGGTGCTTGTAGCTGGCATAGACCGGTACGAGGATCGTCTGGCCCGGTCGGAGCTCCAAGAACTTCGACTTGCAATGGGTGTCGAAGTTGGCCAGCAGGTTGGTGGCCCCTTGGATCCACACTTCCCACACCGAGATGGTGCCGCCGTTCTTGAGTTCACACTTGCCGATGCCGAAGAAATCCGAGGTCAACAGGACGGCTCGGTTGTTGTGCGGGCCGTCGAGGTTCGCGGTGGAGTTGTCGCGCGGGTCGGGGCACGCGGCCGAGGGTGCCGTGCTCGTGACGGCGGGAATGTCACCGAACGTGTACCACTTCTCGGTGGTCCCGTTGGCCTTCCAGGCGCAGTACTCGAAGCCCAGCGGGTACTGGGGGGCGTACTCGACGACGGTGCCGTTCTCGTACTTCGCCCGGGCCGCAGCGCCAGACGTCACCGTGGAGTTCGAGTCGGTCCCATCGCCGAAGGCCGCCTTCGCGAAGAGGGTCTTGGTGTCGGCATCGATCTGGACCTTCACGATGTTGTTCGCAGCATCGATCTGGACGCTCTTGACATCAGCGCCGATCTCGTCGGCGTACCACTTGGCCTTGGCGTTGGCGGTGGCCTGACAGTTCGCTTCCGACTTGAAGCAGTCGCGGGCGATCTCCATCGCAGCGGCGTCGGCCGCCGACTGGACCTCCTGCTTCTTGCTCGCGGCGGAGGCATAGTCGACTGAGACGGCGGCCATGCCCAGCAGTGCCGTGGCAGTGATCGCCACGATGACAGCGGTGGCGCCACGTTCAAGACGGCTCAACTTGGTTCGGGGGATTCTCACGCGCATTGTCCGAGTCCTTTGCCGGAGTATGTGAATTCCTGCTTGGGGAAGCCAGTGAGGGTGCGGCGCTTCACTTGAACGGTGACCGTGAAGTTCTTGCCGCTGTTCGCCGTGACCGTGCAGTCGATCGAACCCTTGGGATCATTGGTGATCGCAGAGGCCGGAACACCCAGGGCCGTGGCGGCGAGTGACTTGCGGTCGGCGGTGTTGTCCGGCTGGGCGCCGGGGTTGATCGCGTAGCCGCGGGCGGCCACCATCGCATAGTTCGTGACCGTCGTCTTGAAGTTGAAGTAGTAACCGAACTCGATGATGCCGAACATCAGCGAGATCATGATCGGGGCGACGAGGGCGAACTCGACCGCCGCAGCACCGGATTCTTCCCGGTCCCGTCGCAGCAGTCTCATCATCGGTCTCCCTCGTAACCTGAAGTCACATTGTTCCCGGTCAAGCACTCCGCTGTCTCACGAACCTCTGAAACCGGAAGGGCAGCCGTGCCGCGCATCGGTGGCGCGGCACGGCTGCCG
>CAYYQO010000311.1:0-2697 GCA_964473845.1 uncultured Aeromicrobium sp. | reverse complement strand
CGACCTGTTCGATCGGATTGGTCATCTCACGCAGCCGGACCTGCGCCACGGTCTCACGCTCACCGAAGATGTCCAGCGCGATGAACAGGGCCACCAACGCCCCGATGATCAAGATGCCGCCGAGCATGAGGTTCATCAGAGCTTCACCTTCGCGATCTGGTTCAGCCACAGGCCACCGACGACGTACAGGACGGTCGCCGAGATCAACAGAATGCGCCCCATGAACGTCGTGAACAACAACATCATGTATTCGGTGTTCACCAGCGTGTACATGCCACCCACGGCGATCGGCAGCGCCATCAGCACATAACCGGACATCTTGCCCTCGGCCGCCAGCGAGTTGATCTTCTCGCGCAGTTCGTTGCGTTCGGCGATCGTGGCGATGACCCGGTCGAGGATCTCACTCAGACGGCCACCCGAATCGCGCTGGATCGAGACCGCCTCGCTGATCCATTTGAAGTCGGGACTCTCCATCCGCTCGGCCGTCTCGGTCATGCCGACGACCAGGTCGCGGCCCAGGCGGCTCTCGTTGACGATGCGGGCCAGTTCTTCACCCATCGGAGCTTCCATCTCGGACGCCGTGTTGGCCAGGGCTGTGGGCACGTTCATGCCGGACTTCAGAGCCGAACTGAACAGCGTCATCGCCTCGGCCATTTGGCGGTTGAACTTCTCGCGCCGCTTCGTGGTCTTGCGAGACACGTACAGCCTGACCAGAAGCGGTGCTGCCACGGACGCGAGGAGCGCGAAGAGGAAGCTGCCCGACAACCCGAGCAGGAGAATGAAGATCGAGACGGCGACCAGCAAGGTGATGGCCACCATCTGGGTCACACCCGTCTTGATGCCGCCCTGGGCGAGCTGATCCTCGGTGAAGGGCTTCCAGCCGGTCGATCTCAGCACCTTGTCGATCACGTCGTAGACCGGAGTACTGGTGGCCTGTTCACCCGGAGCGAGCGCAGCGATGTCCGACGCCTTCATCCGTTCGGACCGCAGGCTCGAGAATTCCGGTTCGAACAGGGCGAAGACCAGCGCCACGAGCGATGCCGCCACGAGCACGAATCCCAACGCAAAGAGCTGCATCAGTCCTGATCCTCCACATCGGGCAACAAATACTGCGGGACCTTGATGCCACGCTCGTCGAGCAGGCTGCGAAGATGGTCACCGCTTCCGACTGGCTTGACCTCGCCCAACGGGCGACCGTCGTCGCTGTAGCCTGCGGCGAAATCGAAGCGGTACAGGTCGTTCAGCACGGCTTCGTCGTTCTTGATACCGGTCAATTCGGTGACGTACGTGATGCGACGCGAACCATCGCGCATCCGGCTGATCTGAACGATCAGGTCGACGGCCGAGCCGATCTGCTCGCGGATCGCCCGCAGCGGCAGGTCCATACCGGCCATCAGCACCAAGGTCTCGAGACGCGCCACACAGTCGCGTGGCGAGTTGGCGTGCAGCGTCGAGATCGAGCCATCGTGACCGGTGTTCATGGCCTGCAGCATGTCGAGCGCCTCGGCACCGCGGCACTCACCGATGACCACGCGGTCGGGACGCATACGCAATGAGTTCTTGACCAGGTCACGGATCGTCACCTCGCCACGACCCTCGATGTTCGGCGGACGGCTCTCGAGCTGGACCACGTGTTCCTGCTGCATCTTGAGTTCGATCGCGTCCTCGATCGTGACGATGCGTTCGCCATCGGGAATGAACGACGACAGGACGTTCAGCAAGGTCGTCTTACCCGTACCGGTACCACCGGACACCAGGACATTCAGACGGCCACGCACACACAGTTCGAGCAACTCGCCCAACTCGGGCGTCATCGATCCGAAACGGATCAGGTCGTCGACGGTGAACGCCTTCTTGGCAAACTTGCGGATCGTGAGCGAGGAGCCACGCACGGCCAGCGGCGGGATGACGGCATTGACACGCGAGCCGTCGGCCAACCGGGCATCCACGAGCGGTGACGACTCGTCGATACGACGGCCGACCTTGGCCACGATGCGCTCGATCACCCGGCGCAACTGCTGCTCGGACGCGAACGTCACCGGCGCGAGGGTCAGGCGGCCGTTCTGTTCGATGTAGATCTGGCGCGGGTGATTGACCATGATCTCCGAGATGGAGTCGTCATCGAGAAGACGTTGGATCGGACCCAGGCCCAGAGCATCGGCCTCGATCTCAGCGGTCAGTTCCCTTCGCTCCTGCGAGCTGAGGGTGACCGATTCCTCCTGCAGGATCTGCTCGAGCTCGGTGCGGACGTACTCGCGCAGCTGATCGTCGGTGAGTTTCGAGTCGTTGATCCGGGCGCCGATGCGCTGGAAGAGCACCTCGACGGAGCGGTCCTTCAACTCGTCGATGATGTCCGAGCGCACGAGCGACGCAGCGGGCGCGAAGGCCTTGGCCTCGGTCTGGGCCTTCTCGGCCGCCTGGATCCGGTCGGTGAGGCTCATCCCTGCCGCCTACCGAACAGGCCACCGCGACCGCGGCGTTCAGTACCGGCGACCCGGTCGACGATCATGCCGATCGCGGCCATGAACGGCGACGCGCTCTTCGACTGGGCCAGCGGCTTGCCCACGTTCACCGACAGGACGACATCGGTCGAGCGCGGAATCGTCGCATCGACGTCCATCCGCATCGCTGCACCGATGTCCTCCGTCGTCAGGCCGGTGCCCGGGTCGGCCATGTTGACCAGCAGGAAGCGGTTGC
>CAYYQO010000310.1:0-2720 GCA_964473845.1 uncultured Aeromicrobium sp. | reverse complement strand
TGTCGACGATCCACGCGAACTCCTCGCTCGAGGTCTTCAACCGCATCTGCACGTACGCGATCCAGTCCGCCGAGCGTCTTCCGGCCGACGCGACGATGATGCTGATCGCGGGCGCGATCGACTTCGTCATCTTCGTCGAGCGCCGCAACGAATATCACGAGGGCGGCGGTCTGCGCCGCGTCATCACCTCGGTCCGCGAGGTCAACGGCGTCGACGGCCGTGTGCTGTCCAGCGAGGTCTTCGCGCAGGGCCCCGACGGTGTGGCGCAGCCCGCCGCTGCGGTCAGCTGCATCGAGGACCTGCAGCGTCACGGGTACCGGCCCACGGCCTACGAGGGCCAGGTGTTCTGATGCCGTCGCAGACCCTGCTGTTGATGCTCCTCCTCGGCGCCGTGGTCGGTGCCGGGGTGCTGCTTGTCATCGTGGGTCGGACCGAACGTGACGAGACGCCCGTCGTGCGGGCTGCGCGGCAGCCGTTGCAGGACCGTATCCAGGGAAACGCCCGTCGGGCACTACTGGGCGTGGCGGCCGCGCTCGTGATCCTGGTGCTCACCTCGTGGCCCGTGCTGGCCGTGGCCGTGGGACTGCTCGTCTGGTTCTCGCCGATGCTGTTCGGTGGCGTGGCCAGCGAGAAGCGGGCGATGGCCCGGCTCGAGGGCCTCGCCGCCTGGACCGAATCGCTGCGCGACACGATCGCCGGCGCCGTCGGGCTCGAGCAGGCCATCCCGGCCACGACCTACGCGGCCTCGCCCGCGATCCAGCCGGCACTGATCCGGCTCAGCGACCGGTTGCGCGTCCGGACGTCCTTGTCGACGGCACTGCAGGGCTTTGCCGACGACCTCGACGACGCCAGTGCCGACCTGATCGTCGCAACGCTGATCCTCAACGCGCGGCTGCGCGGTCCGGGCCTGCGCGAGGTCCTCTCCTCGCTGGCCCGCTCGGCGCGCGCTGACCTGGACATGCGGCGGCGCATCGCCGCCAGCCGTTCCAGCACCCGCCGCAGCGTCCAGATCGTCATCGGGGTGACGGTGGCGTTCGTGCTGGGCCTGGCGATCTTCAACCGGTCGTACGTCGAGCCGTACTCGACGCCGGTCGGCCAGGTCGTCCTGCTCGTCGTGATCGGCCTGTTCGCCGCCGGATTCATCTGGATGCGCCGGCTGTCCGAGTTCGAGACGCCGGAGCGATTCCTGTTGGCGAAGCAGGAGTCGGCATGATCGCGATCCTGATCAGTGGCGCCCTCGTCGGCGCGGGCGCGTGGCTGTTGTTCAGCCGGTCGAGCGCCTTCAGCGCGACGCCCGCCTCCGAACTCGCCCGCCTCGACACCCAGCGCCGTCGCGGCGGCTGGCAGCCCGTGACCGCTGCTGCGAGCGATGATTCGCGGTCACTGCGACTGGGTTCCCAACTGGCCTCGGCGCTGAACGATCGTGGCGTCGAACTGCCGGCCGGCATCCGCTCGGACCTCTCGGTCATGAACCGGTCGGTCGAGAGTCATCTGGGCCACACCCTGATCGCCGCGATCGTCGGTGCGTTCGCCCCGGCGCTCGCGCTGGCCCCACTGATGGCCATGGGATATGTCAGCCCGGTCCTGCCGCTGTGGCTGGCGATCGTCGGCGCTGCCGGTGGTGCCGTGCTGGGCCAGTTGCAACTGCATTCGGAGGCCAACGATCGCCGCCGGGACTTCCGCCACGTCGTCAGCGCGTTCCTCGACCTCGTCTCGATGAACCTGGCCGGCGGCCGTGGTGTACCCGAGGCGCTCTCGGCCGCGGCCGGCGTCAGCGACGGCTGGGGCATGGTGCGGATGCGCGAGACGATCGAGAACGCCCGTCTGCAGGGCATCACACCCTGGACGGCCTTGGGCCGGCTGGGCGACGACATGAAGGTCGAGGAGCTGCGCGATCTGGCGGCGGCCCTGGCGCTCGTGGCCGAGGATGGCGCCAAGGTGCGTGACTCCCTGACCGCGCGAGCGGCCTCGATGCGCCAGCGTGAACTGGCCGACTCCGAAACACGGGCGCAGGAGCGCTCCCAGTCCATGCTCGTGGCCCAGTTGCTGCTGGCCGCGGGCTTCCTCGTCTTCCTGATCTTCCCTGCGTTGTCAGGCATCGCCGGGCTCTGAATCCACCTCACCCCCAAGGAGAAGAAGCATGCAACCTGCACTCGGATTCCTCATGACCATGCTTGGTGCTCGGTTCGACCGCGCGCGGCGCGAAGAGGGCGCCTCGGCCGTCGAGTGGGTCGTGATCGCCGCGGTCCTCGTCGCGATCTGCGGCACGATCGCCGTGATCTTGACCAACGCGCTCCAGAGCGAGGCCACCAACATCGGCAACGACATCCAGAACCCCTGATCTGATGCGATCTCGGGCACGGGACGAGCGGGGGACCAGCGCGATCGAGCTGGTCCTCTACACGCCCCTGCTCATGATCACGATGATCATCACGATCCAGTTCTCGTTGACGTATCTGGCCAAACAGTCCGCCAGCGCGGCGGCGCGCGAGGCAGCCCGTGTCGCTCGCGTCACCGGCGACGTCGACCAGGGCCGGGCGAAGGGGCTGACCTCGGCGGCCTCGCTGGGACGCGGCGTGCTGACGGTGCCGCAGGTGTCGGTCGTCCAGGTGGGCGACTCGATGCGGGCGACCGTCTCGGGACGTGGCAAACAGCTGCTGCCATTCGTGCCGTCCCCCCGGGTCGAAGAGGTGTCGCAGGGCCGGATCGAGCAGTTCGAG
>CAYYQO010000309.1:0-2736 GCA_964473845.1 uncultured Aeromicrobium sp. | reverse complement strand
CCCTGCCCACCCGTCACCACCATCCTCGACATCATCGACCCCGAACGCGTCGCGTAGGCCGCCCGGCGAGTACTCCGGCGTCGACTCCTCGACTCAGTCGCCGGTCTGGTACACGTCCGGGATGCCGTCGGCATCGGCGTCGACGGCCTCCTGCTCGCTGATCGCGCGGTACTGACGGTTCCTGATCGTCAGCAGGATCGACGCGAGGACGGCGGCGATGACCGAACCGGTCAGGATTGCGACCTTGGCGTGGTCGTGGGCCGCGCTGGCCGGATCGAAGGAGAGTTCGGCGACCAGTAGTGAGACCGTGAAACCGATGCCGCCCAGGACGCCCACACCGGCCAGATCCACCCACCGCAGGGACGGATCGAGGCTGATGCGCCGCAGTCGCGTGAGCAGCCAGGTGGTCGTGAGGATGCCGATCGGCTTGCCCAGGACGAGGGCCGCGACGATCGCGATCGTGAGCCGATCGCCGAGGGCCGACTTCGTGCCGTCCCAACCGCCGAGCGCGACCCCCGCCGAGAAGAAGGCGAACAGCGGTACGGCGACGCCGGCCGACAGTGGTCGGAACCGATGCTCGAACTGTTCGGCCAGGCCCGGCACGTGATCGTCCTGCGGGTCGGCGGCGCGGTGCAGGACGGGGATCGTGAAACCGAGCAGTACGCCGGCGATCGTGGCGTGGATGCCTGACGCATGCATGAACGCCCACGCGACACAGCCGAGCGGCAGCAGGATCACCCACGCCGCGGCCGGACGGAGCCGGAAGAATCGTTGGTGCCACTGGGCGATGACGCCGTAGACCACGATCGTGCCCAGAGCCGCGGCGAAGGCGCCCGGACGGATCGACTCGGTGTAGAAGACGGCGATGATGAAGATCGCGATCAGGTCGTCGACCACGGCCAGGGTCAACAGGAAGATGCGCAGCGAACTGGGGAGGTGAGAGCCGATCAGCGCCAGTACGGCCACCGCGAACGCGATGTCGGTGGCGGTGGGGATCGCCCAGCCGTGCCGCAACGCCGGTTCGGGCCACACGATCGCGAGGTAGATCAGCGCCGGAACCGCAACCCCGCCGGCCGCCGCTGCGATCGGGACGATCGCGGAACTGAACCGGCGCAGGTCGCCAGCCACGAACTCGCGCTTGAGTTCCAGTCCGACGAGGAAGAAGAAGATCGCCAGCAGCCCGTCGGCCGCCCAGCCGCCCAGGCTCAGCTCCAGGTGCCACGGTGCATACCCGAATCGGACGTCCCGCAGCGCGAAGTACTGATCGGCCCACGGCGAGTTCGCCCACACGAGTGCCACGACGGCCATGGCGACGAGGAGGGCACCGCCGATCGTCTCCTTGCGCAGCACCTCGGCGATGCGCAGGGCTTCGGGATAGGTCCCGCGCTCTGGGAACGACGTCGGCCGGCGTGGAGTGGCAGGCGAGGGACTGGTCATGGCGCGGACTCCTGGAGGATCGACGAATTGATCGCCGACCAGACTTCCCGGCACACCAGGACGGAGTTTACCTTGCCGCCGCGCGCCACCTCAGAGGTCACGCGCGAAGCGGAACCGATGTGGAGAGCAGGTTCGCGCGCTTGCCCGCGCAGACCGGCGCGTCTTCGGGCCGGTGGTGCCGCTGCGTGTGGTAGTCGCTCGTCCATTCCCACACGTTGCCGGTCATGTCGAACAGGGTCAAACCCAGGCGAGCCGGCACCTGAACCGCGATGGCGGACCCGCGCGCATCCGCGTTACGGTGGGGGTGACCTGAGGAGGCCGCAGTGACCGACCCCGAAGATGTGAAGGCCAAGTTCCGCGAGGCGCTGGACAAGAAGAAGGAACGTCACCATGCCACGGCCGAAGGTGCCGAGCACGACGGCAGCGAGAAGTCGCACGGCTCCGACAAGCCGATCGCCCAGCCGGAGTTCCGCCGCAAGGCCACCTGAGCCGGCAATGGCCCGATGTGTAGAGAAACGCACCGAATCCCTTGCGGGTTCGGTGCGTTTCTCTACACATTCAACGGCTAGATGACACCCAGGGCGAGCATCGCGTCGGCCACCTGGGTGAAACCGGTGATGTTGGCGCCGAAGGCGTAGTTGCCGGGCGAGCCGTACTCGTCGGCCGTGGTGAGGCAGCGGTCGTGGATGCCGCGCATGATGTCGCCCAGCCGCTCCTCGGTGTACTCGAACGACCAGCGATCGCGCGACGCGTTCTGCTGCATCTCGAGGGCGCTGGTCGCGACGCCGCCGGCGTTCGCGGCCTTGCCCGGGGCGAACGTGATGCCCGCATCGGCGAACAGTCGAACTGCCTCGGGCGTGCACGGCATGTTCGCGCCCTCGGCGACGATCGTGCAACCGTTCTGGATCAGCGCGCGGGCGTTGTCCTCGTCCAGTTCGTTCTGGGTCGCGCAGGGCAGGGCGATGTCACAGGGAACGTTCCAGATCGACGACCACGAACCGTCGACGAACTGCACGTGGTCGCCGCGCTGGTCGGCGTAGTCGCAGATGCGGCCGCGCTGGACCTCCTTGACCTCCTTCAGGAGGTCGAGGTCGATGCCTTTCTCGTCCACGACGTAGCCGCTGGAGTCCGAGCAGGCCACGACGATGGCGCCGAGTTGCTGCAGCTTCTCGATGGCGTAGATGGCGACGTTGCCCGAGCCCGACACGACGACCCGCTTGCCGTCGAACGAGTCGCCCCGGGTGCGCAGGATCTCCTGCGCGAAGAAGACCGTGCCGTAGCCGGTGGCCTCGGTGCGCA
>CAYYQO010000308.1:0-2738 GCA_964473845.1 uncultured Aeromicrobium sp. | reverse complement strand
ATCATCTGTACCGATGAGGTACTTTTGCGCGGGCGGTGCGGCTCGGTATCCCCGTTCGAGCCCCGTCTGTGCCGTTGGCGCCCTCGCTGTCTCCCCGAGAGCGGGGGCGCCAACCCCCACTTCCCGAGGTCTCGGTTCACGATGCCCGCTGGTCATTACTAGGATGTCCGAGTATATTAGTAGGACGTCCTAGTAATTGCGAGGTCCGCTATGCACGTCCCCACCCACCCGGTCCGCTTCGTCACGGCCTCGAGCCTGTTCGACGGGCACGACGCGAGCATCAACATCATGCGGCGCATCCTGCAGAGCCAGGGCGCCGAAGTGATCCACCTCGGGCACAACCGCTCGGTCGCCGAGATCGTCGATGCCGCGGTCGAGGAGGACGTGCAGGGTGTCGCCGTCAGTTCCTACCAGGGCGGCCACGTCGAGTACTTCGAGTACCTCGTTCAACTGCTGGCCGAACGTGGTGCCTCGCACGTCAAGGTGTTCGGCGGCGGCGGGGGAGTCATCGTGCCCGAGGAGATCGAGCGCCTCCGTCGGGCGGGCGTCATCATTTTCAGCCCTCAGGACGGCCAGCGGCTGGGCCTTGTCGCCATGATCAACACCCTCATCGAGGCGTGCGACGTCGATCTCGTCGCGCAGGGACTGCCCGCCGTGGACGCTGTCCTGGCCGGTGACCAGACCGCCGTCGCGCGGGCCGTCACGGCCGCCGAAGCGGGGCGGCTCCCCGCAGAACTCGCCGGCGCTGTGGAGGCTGCGGCGGCGAAGTCGACCGCCCCCGTGCTGGGCATCACCGGCACCGGCGGTTCGGGCAAGAGTTCCTTGACCGACGAGCTGGTCCGCCGGCTGCGGGTCGACCACTCCGACAAGCTGCGGGTCGCGGTCGTGGCGATCGATCCCACCCGTCGCAAGGGTGGCGGGGCGCTACTGGGCGACCGGATCCGGATGAACTCCCTGGGTGGCCCGGTCACCTTCCGTTCGCTGGCCACGCGAGGAAGCCATGAGATCCCCGAGTACCTGGCAGACATCGTGACGGTGCTCAAGGCCGCCGGCCATGACCTGGTGATCATCGAGACCCCCGGCATCGGCCAGGGGGACGCGGGAATCCTGCCGTTCGTCGACCGGTCCCTCTACGTCATGACGCCCGAGTTCGGTGCGGCCAGCCAGCTGGAGAAGATCGACATGCTCGACTTCGCCGATGCGGTCGCGATCAACAAGTTCGAGCGGCGCGGTGCGAAGGACGCGATGCGAGACGTCGGACGCCAGCTGGTCCGCAACCGCGAGGCCTTTGGGCAGCAGCCGGCCGACATGCCGGTCTTCGGCACTTCGGCGGCGCATTTCAACGACGATGGCGTGACCGCGCTCTACCAGGAGCTGCGTACCGTCCTGGGGATCGAGCCCGGCGTGCTGCCCGAGGTGTCGGTGCGTCACTCCAGCGACGAACACCATCTCGTGCCGCCGCAGCGCATCCGCTACCTGGCCGAGATCGCCGAGACCGTGCGTGACTTCCACGCCGAGACCGAACGATTGGCCGACGCGGCCGATCGAGTCCAGCATCTGACGGCGGCGGCCGCCGAACTGCCGGACGATCCGGCGGTCGTGGAGGTGGCCGATCGCGCTCGGGCGGAACTGCCGGTCGCCGTGCGCGATGCCTTCGAGGCCTGGCCCGGCATCGTCGAGTCGTACTCCGGCGACGAACAGGTCGTGAAGGTGCGCGACAAGGAGCTGCGGTTCTCGCTCGTGCGCGAGACGCTCTCAGGCAACCAGGTGCGCCGGGTCAGTCTGCCCCGTTATCGCTCGCACGGCGATCTGGTGCGGTTCTGGCGTCGGGAGAACCTGCCGGGCCACTTCCCTTACACGGCCGGGGTTTTCACCTTCAAACGGGACAACGAGGATCCGGCCCGCATGTTTGCCGGAGAAGGGGACCCGTTCCGCACCAACCGCCGGTTCAAGCTGCTCAGCGAGGGTCAGCCGGCGACGCGACTGTCGACGGCCTTCGACTCGGTGACGCTGTACGGCCGCGACCCCGATCTGCGCCCGGACATCTACGGCAAGGTCGGCACCTCGGGCGTGTCCGTGGCGACGCTGGCCGACATGCATGCGCTGTATGACGGCTTCGACCTCGTCTCGCCCAGCACGAGTGTGTCGATGACCATCAACGGCCCGGCGCCGACGGTGCTGGCCTTCTTCCTCAACACGGTGATCGACCAGCAGGTCGACGCCTTCCGCGCCGAGCACGACCGCGAGCCAGACGAGGCCGAGTACGCCGAACTGCGGACCTATGCGCTGCAGAACGTCCGGGGAACGGTCCAGGCCGACATCCTCAAGGAGGACCAGGGCCAGAACACGTGTCTGTTCTCGACCGAGTTCAGCTTGCGGATGATGGGCGACATCCAGCAGTGGTTCATCGACCAGGGCGTGCGCAACTTCTACTCCGTGTCAATCTCGGGCTATCACATCGCCGAGGCCGGGGCGAACCCGATCAGCCAGTTGGCCTTCACGCTCTCGAACGGGTTCACGTACGTCGAGTCGTACCTGGCCCGCGGCATGGACATCGACGACTTCGCGCCGAACCTGTCGTTCTTCTTCAGCAACGGCATGGACCCGGAATACACCGTGATGGGGCGCGTCGCGCGTCGCATCTGGGCGGTCGCGATGCGCGACCGCTACGGCGCGAACGAGCGGTCGCAGAAGCTCAAGTACCACGTCCAGACGAGCGGCCGCTCGCTGCACGCGCA
>CAYYQO010000307.1:0-2752 GCA_964473845.1 uncultured Aeromicrobium sp. | reverse complement strand
CGCAAGGCAGCGGAGGTACTCATGGAACCGGATCCGCTGATGCGCGCTGTGGAGATTTCGAACAACGCATATGCGATCGACATGCATGCCTTCTACTGCGAAGAAGGTGTCTGCCCGGCCGTGATTGGTGGCGTCGTCGTCTACGCCGATTCGAACCACTTGACTGCGACCTATGTCCGGACCCTGACCCCGATCTTGGAACGCTCCTTGGTCAGACTCGGGCTGCTTGGGTCGCCCTGAGCCGGGAGAGTCACGACCACGGGACTCTCGCGTAGGTATCGGAGAATCACCACCGGGCGGACGGCATCCGCTTGGGATGCGGATGCGCCCAGGGCCTGAGCGGATTGGTCACTGGCGACTAATTGAAGTCGTACCGGGTGGTTCCTCGACAGGCATCAACCATTCGTCAAGCGGGCTGTCGGTCAAGTAGCTCTCCATGTCCCACGGAGCGGCGACCGCAAAGCCACTCACGCCGACTACCGTAGACTGACCGTCATCGTTCGGATTCTTCCCGAGGCCCAGGCGAGCCCGCCGCCGGCTGGAAGATCCCAGCACCCACCTGTGTTGTACCGCTGAGGATTTCCACCCATGACCGAGTTCGTTCCACATTTCCGCCCCGATGCGACCGCCGCCCTGACCGCGACGATGTCCCAACGCATTCTGGTGCTGGATGGTGCGATGGGCACCGCGATCCAGCGCGACCGTCCCGATGAGGCCGGGTACCGCGGCGAGCGCTTCGCGGACTGGCCGTCGGACGTCGTGGGCAACAACGACCTGCTCACGTTGACCCAGCCCGACATCATCGCCGGGATCCACCGTGAGTACCTGTTGGCCGGCGCCGACCTGATCGAGACGAACACGTTCAACGCGAACGCGATCTCGCTGCGCGACTACGACATGGTCGAACTCGCCTACGAACTGAACTACGCGGCGGCGCAACTCGCCCGGCGCGAGTGCGACGCGGTCGCGACGGCCGACAAGCCGCGCTACGTGGCCGGTGCGTTGGGTCCGACCACGCGCACGGCCTCGATCTCGCCGGACGTCAACGATCCCGCAGCCCGCAACGTGTCGTGGGACGAATTGGTCGAGGCGTACGTCGTGTCCGCCCGTGGCCTGGTCGACGGCGGCGCCGACCTGTTGATGATCGAGACGATCTTCGACACGCTCAACGCCAAGGCCGCGATCTTCGCCGTCGAGACGTTGTTCGAGGAGACCGGCCGCCGCTGGCCCGTCGTCATCTCGGGCACGATCACCGACGCGTCCGGACGCACCCTCACCGGTCAGACCGTCGAGGCCTTCTGGCACTCGATCCGGCACGTGAACCCACTCCTGGTCGGACTCAACTGTGCGTTGGGCGCCGACGAGATGCGCCCCTACCTGGCCGAGCTGTCGCGCATCGCCGACTGTCACATCTCCTGTTACCCGAACGCCGGCCTGCCCAACGCGTTCGGCGAGTACGACGAGTCCCCCGACCAGACGGCCGCCACCTTGCGCGAATTCGGCGAGAGCGGCTTCCTCAACGTCGTCGGCGGCTGCTGCGGCACGACCCCCGCGCACATCGAGCAGATCGCCAAGACGGTCGATGGGCTGCCCCCGCGCGAGGTCCCCGAGGTCCCGTCGGCGCTGCGGTTGTCCGGTCTCGAGCCACTGACGGTCACCGAGGACTCGCTCTTCCTCAACGTGGGCGAGCGGACGAACATCACGGGCTCCGCGCGCTTCCGGAACCTGATCAAGGCCGAGGACTACACGGCCGCCCTGGCCGTGGCCCTGCAGCAGGTCGAGAACGGCGCGCAGGTCATCGACATCAACATGGACGAGGGCATGATCGACGGCGTCGCGGCCATGGACCGCTTCTGCAAGCTCATCGCCTCCGAACCCGACATCAGCCGGGTTCCGGTCATGGTCGACTCGTCCAAGTTCGAGGTGATCGAGACCGGGCTCAAGGCCATCCAGGGCAAGTGCATCGTCAACTCGATCTCCATGAAGGAGGGCGAGGAGCGCTTCGTCCGCGAAGCGCGGCTGTGCCGCAAGTACGGCGCGGCCATCGTCGTGATGGGCTTCGACGAGGACGGCCAGGCCGACAACCTCGAGCGCCGCAAGGAGATCAGTGCTCGCGCCTACCGGATCCTGACCGAAGAGGTCGGCTTCCCGGCCGAGGACATCATCTTCGACCCGAACGTCTTCGCCGTCGCCACGGGCATCGAGGAACACGCCAACTACGGTCTCGACTTCATCGAGGCGACCCGGTGGATCAAGCAGAACCTGCCCGGCGCCCTGATCTCAGGCGGCGTCTCGAACGTCTCGTTCTCGTTCCGTGGCAACAACGTGGTCCGCGAGGCCATCCACTCGGTGTTCCTGTTCCACGCGATCAAGGCCGGCATGGACATGGGCATCGTCAACGCCGGCGCTCTCGTGCCCTACGACACGCTGCCGACCGAACTGCGCGACCGGATCGAGGACGTCATCCTGAACCGGCGCGACGATGCCGCCGAACGACTGCTCGAGATCGCCTCGGACTACGCCGGCACGGGCGAGAAGGCCGAGGCCGTCACCGAGGAGTGGCGCAACCTGCCCGTGGGCGAACGCATCACGCACGCCCTGGTCAAGGGCATCGACGCCCAGGTCGAGGAGGACACCGAGGAGCTGCGTCAGTTGATCTCCGATCGTGGCGGCAAACCCATCGAGGTCATCGAGGGTCCGCTGATGGACGGCATGAACGTCGTCGGCGACCTGTTCGGCGCGGGCAAGATGT
>CAYYQO010000306.1:0-2774 GCA_964473845.1 uncultured Aeromicrobium sp. | reverse complement strand
CGGCGGGGCTCGAACGCACGGTCTCGGCACTCACCAGGGCCGACTACGCGCAGATTCTCGCGAGCGGCGCCTACCCAGAATTGCGGGAGGCTGCGCCACGTATCCGGTCAGCGTGGCTTGACGGTTACCTCGCAGGGGTGGTCGGTCGGGACATGGCCGAACTGCGCCGGGAGGTTCAACCGATGCGAACCATGTCGGTGTTGCGGACTCTCGCCGGCCGGCAGTCCTCTGAGCTCGTCAAGGCGAAGCTCGCCGAGGAGACTGCAATCCCGCCCCGGACGGTCACGGGCTATGTGGATCTTCTCCACGACGTGGGCCTGGTCGCGAGCATTCCACCGTGGACCCCCAACCTTGCGAAACGCGAGATCGGACGGCCCAAGACCTACGTGATCGACTCCGCACTGGCGATGTGGCTGGCCCGAATGACACCCGAACAACTGGAGCGGATCGAGTACGGGGAAGCGCTCGGAGCCATGCTTGAGTCCTTCGTCGCGGCCGAGCTGGTGCGTCAACGCACCTGGTCCGGGAGACGGTTCGACGTGTTCCACTACCGGGAACGTGATGGAGGCGAAGTCGACCTGGTGCTGGAGTTCGACGATGGGTCAGTCATCGGGCTGGAGGTGAAGTCTGCGATGTCCTTCAGTGCCAAACAGTTCAGAGGGCTCGCCGGACTCCGCGACAAACTGGGCGATCGGTTCATCGCCGGAGTGGTGCTGAACACCGGCGCTGCAGGCTATCGCTTTGCCGATCGGCTGTACGGCGCGCCGGTGTCCTCACTCTGGGAATTCTCTTCAGCCCGCTGAGTCGGTACCGGTGGAACTCGGGAACGAGCACCGAGTCCGTCAGACCAGCAGTTCGGCGATCTGGATCGTGTTGAGTGCCGCACCCTTGCGCAGGTTGTCGCCCGTGACGAACAGGACCAAGCCCTTGTTGCCCTCGATCGACTGGTCCTGACGGATGCGACCCACGAAGCTCGGATCGGCGCCGGCCGCGTCGAGCGGGTTCGGCACATCGGCGAGCTGGACACCCGGCGCCGAGGCCAGGATCTCGGTGGCCTGCTCGGGCGTGATGTCGCGCTCGAACTCGGCGTGGATCGACAACGAGTGCCCCGTGAACACGGGGACGCGCACGCACGTCCCGGCGACCCGCAGATCGGGCAGGCCGAGGATCTTGCGCGACTCGTTGCGCAGTTTCTGTTCCTCGTCGGTCTCGTTCGTGCCGTCGTCGACGATCGAACCGGCCAGCGCGACCACGTTGAACGCGATCGGCTTCACGTAGTTGTTCGGTGCGGGGAACTCGACGGCATGACCGTCGTGGGTCAGCTCGTCGGCCTTCTCGACCGTGGCGAGCGCCTGCGAGTGCAGTTCCTGCACGCCGGACAGACCCGAGCCCGACACCGCTTGGTAGCTGCTGACCGTGAGCCGGACCAGACCGGCCGCGTCGTGCAACGGCTTGAGCACGGGCATCGCCGCCATCGTGGTGCAGTTCGGGTTGGCGATGATGCCGCGGCCGCGCGGGCCGTCACCCGCGGGGATGGCGTCGCCATTGACCTCGCTGACGACCAGCGGGATGCTCGGGTCCTTGCGCCAGGCCGAGGAGTTGTCGATGACGGTGACTCCGGCCTCGGCGAACCGCGGTGCCTGGACCTTGCTCATCGTGGCGCCCGCACTGAACAGGGCGATGTCCAACTCGGACGGATCGGCGGTGGCCGCGTCCTCGACGATGATCTCCTGTCCGCGGAACGACAGCGTCTTGCCGGCGGAACGGCTGGACGCGAAGAAGCGCACCGACTCGGCGGGGAAGTTTCGCTCCTCGAGCAGTTGACGCATGACGGCGCCGACCTGACCGGTCGCGCCGACGACTCCGATGCGGGTCATCGTCCGGTACCTCCGTAGACAGTGGCTTCGGTGTCGTCCGCGTCCAGGCCGAACGCCTCGTGGGCGGCATTGACGGCCGCGTCGACCTGGTTCTCGCCGACGACGACGGAGATCCGGATCTCCGAGGTCGAGATCATCTCGATGTTGACGCCGGCGTTGGCCAACGCCTCGAAGAACGTGGCCGTGATGCCGGGCTGCGAGCGCATGCCGGCGCCGACGATCGAGACCTTGCCGACGCTGTCGTCGTACTGCAGGCGCTCGAAACCGATCTGGTCCTTGAGGCGGGCCAGCGCCGTCATGGCCGTCTGGCCGTCGTCGCGCGGCAGGGTGAACGAGATGTCGGTCAGCGCGGTGGCGGCGGCCGACACGTTCTGGACGATCATGTCGATGTTGATCTGGGCCTCACCGAGGGCGCGCAGGATGTTGGCCGCGTAGCCGACCTTGTCGGGAACGCCGACGACCGTGATCTTGGCCTCGCTGCGGTCATGGGCGACCCCAGAGATGATGGCGTGCTCCATCGTCTTGCCTTCTTCCGTGTACTTGCTGACGTCTTCGGCGGCCACGACCCACGTGCCGGACTTGTCGCTGAACGACGACCGGACGTGGATGGGCATGGCATTGCGGCGGGCGTACTCGACGCACCGCAGGTGCAGGATCTTGGCGCCGTTGGCGGCCATCTCGAGCGTCTCCTCGTAGGAGATCGCCGGGATGCGGCTGGCCGTGGGCACGATGCGCGGATCGGCGGTGAAGATGCCGTCGACGTCCGTGTAGATCTCGCACACGTCGGCCTTCAGCGCCGCGGCGAGCGCGACGGCGGTGGTGTCCGACCCGCCGCGGCCGAGCGTCGTGATGTCCTTCGTGGTCTGCGAGACGCCCTGGAATCCGGCGACGATCACG
>CAYYQO010000305.1:2056-2838 GCA_964473845.1 uncultured Aeromicrobium sp. | reverse complement strand
TCGAGATGATTGGTCGGCTCGTCGAGCAGCAGCTCCGTGGGTTCCTGGGCGAGCGCCCGGGCGATCTGGACACGTTGGCGTTCACCCCCGGAGAGGGTCGCGTAGCCACGGTCCAGCAGATGATCGGTGCGCGTCGTGGCCGCGGACTGCCTGATCACCTCGCGGTCGCGGGCCGAAACCGGCGACCAGGAAGGACGATGCGGCAAACGACCCAGCCCGATGACGTCCCGCACGGTCGGCGCGGTGTCGGTCATGGCCTCCTGGTCGACGACCGCGAGCCGTTGGGCGATCCGCCGACGGGACATCGCCGCGATGTCGTCCTCGCCCAGACGCACCACCCCCGACGAGCTCGGTCGGAGCCCGGCGAGCAGTCGCAGCAGCGAGGACTTGCCCGAGCCGTTGGGGCCGAGCAGGCCGACCGTCGAGCCGGGCCGGACCACGAGGTCGACGCCGTCCACGACGAGTCGGCCGCCCGCACTCCAGGACACCTGGCTGGCGTGGATGCTCATGCGTGCCTCCGCTGGCGCATCAGGATCAGGATGAACGCGGGCACACCGACGAGAGCCGTTGCGACACCGACGGGCAGTTCCTGGGGAGCGATGAACGTGCGGGACCCGACGTCGACCCACACCAGGAAGATCGCGCCCAACATGGCCGCCACGGGAACGAGGACCCGATGGCGGCCACCGACGAACGCTCGCGCCGCATGGGGCAGGACCAGCCCGACGAAGCCGATCGCGCCGGAGGTCGAGACGATCACCGCCGTCATGAGCGCCGTGGCC
>CAYYQO010000305.1:0-2046 GCA_964473845.1 uncultured Aeromicrobium sp. | reverse complement strand
TGGCCACGAGCAGGACGATGCGGGTGCGCAGCACCGAGAAGCCCAGGGAGGCGGCCGCGTCCTCGCCGAAGGTGAAGGCGTCCAGTGCGCCGGCCGCCAACCAGCACACCGCCAGACCGACGAGAACGACGATCCCGCACACGGCGACGTCGCGCCACGAGGACGCCGCCAACGAGCCCAGCAGCCAGAACAGGACGCCCCGGGTCTGCTCGGCATCGGCCTTCGTGAACACGATGAACGAGGTCAGGGCGGAGAAGAGCTGGGTGGCCGCGACCCCGGCCAACACCATGCGATCGGTCGTTCCACCCGCGGCCATCCCCAGGACCAGAACCAGCCCGAACGCCACGAGCGCCCCGAAGAACGCGCCCGTCGCCAACGTCATGGCACCGGCCCCGACGCCCAGGACGACGATCGAGACGGCCCCGGTCGAGGCTCCCGAGGAGATGCCCAGCACGAAGGGATCGGCGAGCGGATTGCGCAGGAGCGACTGCAACACCGCTCCACAGATGGCGAGCCCGGCACCGCAGACGGCCGCCAGTACGGCTCGCGGCAACCGCAGGTCCCAGATGATCGCCTCGCGGATCGGCGTGAGGCCCGAGTCGGGGCCACCCAGCTGCGAGATCGTGACCGCGAACGCGTCTCGTGGCCCCAGTTCCGAAGGGCCGATCGTCGTGGCGACGGCGATCGAGACGAGCAGCGCCACGATCGTCACCGGCCCCAGCACGACCGGCCGGGTCAGGGTCCTCACCGGGCCGGCAGGTCCAGCTCGTCGATGCCCGCGGCCACCTTCTCGACCAGGTCGACGGTGCGGATCGACGGGTTGAGTTCGGCCCCCGCGACCGCGATGTAGCGCTTGTTCCTGACCGCCGTCATCTGCTTCGTGACCGGATTGGACTCCAGGAACGCGATCTTCGCCCGGGCCGTCTCGGCCGTCTGGCTCTTGCGCGTCAGGTCGCCGATCACGAGCACGTCCGGATCCTCGGCAGCGATCGCCTCCCAGCCGATCTGGGGCCACTCGCCGGACTGATCCTGGAAGACGTTCTCGAGCCCGAGCGCCTGCGTCGCGACACCGGGCCCGCCGCAGCAGCCCGCGATGTACGGCGACTCGGCGTTGGCGAACCAATACAGCACCGAGACCCCCGGCGCCTGGGCCTTCTCGGCCTCGGCCATGCGGGCGGACAACTCGGCGACGAGGTCCTCGCCGGCCTGCTGCTCGCCGGTGAGCGCTGCCAAGTCACGGATCTCGGTGTAGACCGCATCCATGCGCAGCGGCTCGTCGCGCGAGCCGTCACCGCCTGCCGAGGCGAAGTCGGCCTTCTCGCACTCGACGGCCGACAAGTAGGCCGCGATGTCGAGCGAGGCGAGCTTGTCGGGGGTCGTGACACCACCTTCACTGAGCGTGTTGTGGAACGACGCCGTCACCAGATCGGGTTCGGTCGCGAGCAGCGCCTCGTAGGAAGGGGCCTGGTCGGCGAGACGGTCGACCTTCTCGTTCTCGTCCGCGAGCGACTCGAGGATCGAATCGGTCCACCCTGATGCGCCGACCATCCGATCGGCCACGCCCAGGGACAGCAGGATCTCGGTCGAGCCCTGGTTGAGCGAGGCGATGCGCTCGGGTCGCTGTTGGATCGTGATCTCGCGTCCGCAGCGTTCGATCGTGACGGGGAACCCGTCGGAGCCGGAGACGGAGTCGTTCGATTCGGCGCTCGAACCACATCCGGCGAGCAGGCCGAGGGTGAGGACGGTCAACCCGGACAGGGCGAAAGTGCGAGGTCGCATGGCGATCCTTCGTTCGGGGATCCGTGCGCGGGACCCGTGGGAACTGCGCGGCTGATTGCCGCGAGTGCCAGCAGGTCTTCGGACTCGGGGTCGTTCGGGTCGAGCGCCTTCCCAGACTTCGTCCAGTGGCTTCGTGCTCGCCCCGTCGCCCACACCGCTGCGCGTCAGTCCCGGATTCTCACCGGGTTCCCTGTCCCGGCTCTCACCGGGAACGACTGGCACGTGCAGCCTAGTGGCCAGTGCGAGCGAACCTCCGACCGGTTCCCG
>CAYYQO010000304.1:0-2842 GCA_964473845.1 uncultured Aeromicrobium sp. | reverse complement strand
CTTCAACATCCCGCTCGAGGGCGACAAGGTCATGATCGGCGACAAGATCACGCTGCAGATCAACGCCGAGGCCGTCCTGCAGGCCTGATCTCCCCGGATCTGATCCGTCAGACCGAAAGCGCCCGCGACCACGATGTCGCGGGCGCTTTCGTCATGACGGGGTCAGGGCCCGGTGACGATGCGTACGGCCAGGCCGCCGTGCAGTTCCGCCAGTTCGTCCGGAGTCGTGGGGCCCTCGGGGAGATACCAGCGCACCAGGTCGATGCTCAGCGAGAGCAGGGCGCGCGCGGTGCCCTTGACGTCGGCCACGGACATGACGCCGGCGGCCACGCCCGCGTCGAGGGCCTCGTGCACGCAGCGCTCGATGCCGCGTCGGTAGTCGGCGATCTCGGCGCGGTGCTCGGGGGTCAGGGCGTCGAACTCGTACTGCACGATCCGGCCCACCCGGCTGTTGACCGCGTGCCAACGGCTGAACTCGGCCGTCATGGCGCGGATGCGCTCGACCGGGTCGTCAGCTGAGGATGCGGCCCGCTCGATGATCTCGAGCGCGGATCGATGGCCACGGCGCGAGATCTCGAAGAGCAGGTCCTCCTTCGTCGCGTGGTGGACGTAGACGGCCGCGGGGCTCATGCCGGCGCGCGAGGCGATGTCGCGGGTCGTGGTGCCGGCGAAGCCCGAGGTCGCGAAGGCCTCGACGGCGGCATCGAGCAGTCGCTCGCGCGTCGTGGCGGAGCGGTCGCGTCCGGTCGCCGAGTCGGTGGTCATGGTGGACAGCATGACGCAGGAATGTCACACTAAGCAAGCGCTTAGTCATCGGCGGGTCGCCGCCGACGCGCCGCTCCGACGTGAAAGGGCCCCATGGAACGCACGATCTACTCCGCCGACCACGAGGACTTCCGGTCCTCGTGCATCGCCTTCCTGGACAAGCACGCTCGCCCGTACGTCGACGATTTCGTGGCGAACAAGGCACTCCCGCGGGAGTTCTGGAAGGCGGCGGGCGCGGAAGGTTTCCTCGGACTGGAGATCCCTGATGAGTTCGGTGGATCCGAAGCCGGCGACTTCCGCTTCAACGCCGTGCTGAGCGAGGAGCTGGCCCGGGTCAACGCGTCCCTCACCTCGTGCGTGGGCATCCACTCCGACATCACCGTGCCGTACATCGTCGAACTCGGCACGCAGGAACAGAAGGAGCGCTGGCTACCCGGCTGTGCCAGCGGCGACATCCTGACCGCGATCGGCATGACCGAGCCGTCCGGTGGCTCGGACCTGGCCGCACTCAGGACGACGGCGGTCCGGGACGGGGACGAGTGGGTCATCAACGGCTCGAAGACGTTCATCACGAACGGCTACTCGGCCGATCTGATTCTCACGGCCGTGCGCACCGATCCGGCGAAGGGTGCCCGGGGGATCACGCTGTTCGCGATCCTCGCGACGGACGAGGGCTTCAGCCGCGGACGCAAGCTCGACAAGGTCGGTCAGGAGGAGTCCGACACCGCCGAACTGTTCTTCGATAACCTGCGGCTCGGCGACGATCGCGTCATCGGCGAACTCGGTGGTGGCTTCATCTCGATGATGCAGAACCTGCCGCAGGAGCGCCTCGGCGCCGCGGTCGGGAACATTGCCCACGCCAAGCAGATCCTCGCCGAGACGATCCAGTACTGCCACGACCGCAAGGCGTTCGGCCAGTCGATCGGCTCGCTGCAGCACAACAAGTTCCTGCTGGCCGAGCTGGTCACGAAGATCGAGGTCGCCGAGGCGTTCGTCGATGCTGCCGTGGCCGCGCATGCAGGCAAGAGGCTCACGCCGATCGACGCCGCGAAGGCGAAGTGGTGGTCGGCCGAGGTGCAGAACGACGTGCTCGACCACTGTGTCCAGTTGCACGGCGGATACGGATTCATGAACGAATATCGCGTCGCTCGCGCCTGGCGCGATGCCCGCGTGACCAAGATCTGGGCCGGTTCCAACGAAATCATGAAGGAACTCATCGGCCGCGACCTGGGCTTCTGACCCGAAGCTCGACGACCCCTCAGAAAGGCAAGAACACATGCCCGAAGCAGTCATCGTTTCTACCGCCCGCTCGCCGATCGGCCGCGCCGGCAAGGGCTCGTTGAAGGACATGCGTCCTGACGACCTGGCCGTGCAGATGGTCAAGGCGGCCCTGGAAAAGGTCCCGTCGCTGGACCCGAAGGACATCACCGACCTGCACCTGGGTGTGGGTCAGCCGGCCGGCGAGTCCGGTCACAACCTGGCCCGTGCGGTCTCCGTGCTGTCGGGACTCGACCACCTGCCCGGCGTGACCGTGAACCGGTACTGCTCGTCGTCGTTGCAGACGACCCGCATGGCGTTCCACGCGATCAAGGCCGGCGAGGGTGACGCCTACATCTCGGCCGGTGTCGAGACCGTCAGCCGTTTCGGCAACGGTTTCTCCGACGTGCCCGGCAGCGAGAACCCGCTGTTCGCCGACGCGATCGCGCGTACGGCGAAGCGCTCCGAGGGCGGTGCGGAGACGTGGACCGATCCGCGTGAGGCCGGCAACCTGCCTGACCTGTACATCGCGATGGGCCAGACGGCCGAGAACGTCGCCCAGCACCTGGGCATGAGCCGGTTGGAGCAGGACGAGTTCGCCGTCCGCAGCCAGAACCTGACCGAGCAGCGCATCGCCGAGGGCTTCTGGGCCAAGGACATCACCGCTGTCACGCTGCCCGACGGCACGGTCGTCTCGGCCGACGACGGACCGCGCGCCGGTACGACGCTGGAGGGCATCAGCGGCCTCAAGCCGGTGTTCCGTCCCGACGGCACCGTCACGGCCGGCAACGCCTGCCCGCTCAACGACGGCGCCGCCGCG
>CAYYQO010000303.1:2309-2844 GCA_964473845.1 uncultured Aeromicrobium sp. | reverse complement strand
GACGATCAGCTTCGGGACAGCTTTCCCGTCAGGGCCGCGCGTGACATGCCAGGTCCGCGCCGACACGACCGGCCTGTACGGGGCGGTCGTGCGGACGCTGGCGACGACCGATTTCACGGTGCGGGTGATGCGTCCGACGGGCGCGTCGACTGCAGCATCGGCGAATGTCGCCGTGGACTGGCGGGCGTCCGATATGGGCAATTTCTGATGACCGTCACCGTGGAGGGGATCGTCGCGGCCTGTCTCGGATTCCTGGCGATCTCGGGCGTGCTGGGGATCATCGCGAGGCTCGTGCTGGTGCCCTATTTGCGGGCGGTCCTTGTCGAGCCGATGATCGCAAATTACGCGCAGCTGGCCGACGACGTGAAAGAGATCCGGGGTGAGGTCGGCACGATCCATCACGAGGTCACGCCCAATGGGGGCGGCTCGATCAAAGACGCAGTGAGGCGCATCGAGTCGAGCCAGTCCGACACCCGCGAGGCCATCCGTCGCGGTGACAAGCGCACCCATGACCGCATCGACGCGCTGACCGTGC
>CAYYQO010000303.1:0-2299 GCA_964473845.1 uncultured Aeromicrobium sp. | reverse complement strand
ACACCCGCACCTGACCCCCTTCATCCTCACGACCTCCTAACTCAGGAGGTCGTTCGCCATGCCCAGGAGGCAGTCATGACCCGACGCACCCCCGACCAGTACAACTGGCCCCGCGCGGAGTTCGACGAGACGATCCTGCCGAAGCACTTCTCGCCGCTGTCCTCGCGCGATATCCGCTTCGTCGTCGTCCATCACATGACGATCGTGGGCAAGGGTGACGGCAAGGCCAACGACGCTTGCTACAACGTCTGGATGAGTCGGCAGGCGTCGGCTCACTATGGCGTCGACGGCAAGCACGTCCGCCAATTCGTGTGGGACAAGAACTTCGCGTGGGCCACCGGCTCCAACACCGGCAACTTGCACGGCCTGTCGATCGAGCATGCCAACTCCACCGCCGGCCCCGGCTGGAAGGTCTCCGAGGAGACCATGAAGACCGGCGCCAAGCTCGTCGCCAATCTGCATGTGCTCTACAAGCTCGGCCGCCCGGTCAGCGGGAAGACGCTGCGCCAGCACGACGAGTTCACCTCGACTGCCTGCCCCGGCCCGTATCTCGGCGGCACCGAATGGAACCGCTACGTCAAGCTCGCACAGGCCGAGTACGACGCGATCACCAAGAAGCCGACCCCGACCCCGGCTCCCACGCCTGCTCCGACACCCGCCCCGGTCACATACGTGCCCTGGTACTCGACCGCGTTCCTCAACATGTGGGGCGACGACAGCGGCGAGGGCACGCGAACGTTCACCTCGCGACTGCCTGAGATGGTGCTCGACCTGACCAAGGGCAGCCCGGATTTCGTCATGGGCTGCGAGGTCCGCGCTGGCGCTCAGGCCACCGCGCTCACCAAGGCGCTCAAGGCTCGCGGCTACGGCCACGTGTTCGTCGATGGCGGCAACTTCGCCGCGTTCAAGACCGGGACCGAGATCGGCCGAGTCGCCCCGTACCTGCTGCCGAAGAAGTTGCAGGGCCTCGGTCGCGACGAGTCGTTCCTGCGGGTGCGGGCCAAGGTCAATGGGCACTGGCTCCACGTCGGCGTCGGACACAACGAATACCGGCCCGAGAAGGAACTCAAGGGCGCGGACATGCTGCGCGTCAATCAGTCCAAGGCCGCGATCACCGCGATGACCCGGATGGGCCTGCGGTACCTGCTCACCGCCAAGCACCGCCAGTGCATCGGCGAAGACGGCAACTCCGACACCTGGGTCCACGACAAGGCCTACAAGCCCGCCGGCTACCGCGCCGCCGCCCGCCACTGGGTCGACGCGATCTACATCGGCGACCACTCCGGCCGCCCCGTGCTCGCATCTTCATCCTCCACCACCGCCTCGGATCACCGCGTGCTCCGGGCAGCTATCGGAAAGAAGGCCTGACATGTCATTCCTCAACGATCGCCGCTTCTGGATCCAGTCCGCAGAACGCGCCGTGAAGACGTTCGCGCAGACCGCCGTCGCCACCATCACCGCCAACGCGACCGGCCTGCTCGATGCCGACTGGACCACCACGGCATCCGTGTCCGGCCTCGCCGCACTCGTGTCCCTGCTGACCTCGGTCGGCTCGGGCTACGTCGGTGACGACTCGCCCTCAGCCGTGAGCTGACCCATGCACCGGTACGCGGTCGGCGCCGCCATCGGAGCGGTCGCCGTGACCGTCCTCAGCAGCGCAGTCCTCAGTCACGCGCTCCACCGCGCACTCACCCAATCCGACGACGACGACCTCACCGAGGAGACCCCCCATGGCTGACATTCACGAATCCGTCGGACACCTGACGCTCACCGGCAAGATGCTCCTCGGTCTCGCCGACTCCGACGACGTCGGCGACCAGACCGACGTCACCGCGCCGGTCGCCGTCGTCAGCGTCCGGGCGTCCATCGACGACTTCGTGGTCATCGCCGACGAGTCCATCGTCGCGCTGCCCGAATACGCGGCGACCCTCAACGCTGACGGGCAGCTTGTCGCCCCATCGGACGGCAGATCGGCCGTCGGCACGTCCACCAGCCTGCGTCTGATCGCCCCGAATCAGGACACGATCAGCAAGGTCGGCTGGCGGTGGATCGTGACGGTCCGCCCCACCGACGGCAGGTCTTTCAAGGAGATCACCGTCTACGTCGACGGCGCTCCCGGCGACGTCCGCACTCTCGGCGGGCAGATCCTCGCCGGGCAGACACCGTCCGTGACCATCTACCCCGGCTACATCCCGATCGAGGGCGTCCTCGAGTTCAACGACGAGACCGACAGCTACGTATTCCCCGTCCCGTGCTCCCCGCGCGAGCGGGGGTGAGTCCGGCAGCGAGTCCCGCGCCG
>CAYYQO010000302.1:0-2874 GCA_964473845.1 uncultured Aeromicrobium sp. | reverse complement strand
TTCGCGCAGAACCGGCGCCTCAAGGAGGACTCCGTCATCGGCGTCTTCTTCGTCGCCGCCTTCGCCCTGGGCATCGTGATCATCTCGCGCGCGCCGGGGTATGCCGGTTCACTGCAGCAGTTCCTGTTCGGTTCGATCACCGGCGTACCGGACTCTGACCTGTACACCGCGGCCGCCATGGGGCTCGTCGTCCTGGGCGTGGCCTTCGCCCTGCATCAGCAGTTCGTGGCCGTGACGCTGGACCGCGAACTGGCTGCCGCGCTCGGCCTGAAGGTGTTCTGGCTCGACCTGGTCCTGTACGTCCTGGTCACGGTCGCCGTCGTGATCTCGGTGCAGACGATCGGCAACATCCTGGTGCTGGCCCTGCTGGTCACGCCCGCGGCCACGGCTCGGCTGCTCACGGACCGGCTCGCCACGATGATGGTGCTGGCCCCCACGATCGGTGCCGGGTCGGCCTTCCTCGGCCTCTACGTCTCCTGGTCGTGGGACTTCCCCGTGGGCGCGACCATCGTCCTGATCCTCACGGCATTCTTCCTGCTGGCGTGGGTCGCCGCGCCTCGGCATGGCCTGCTGGGCCGGGCCTCCCTGCGGACCGACCGCCCCGAGCCTCGCCTCGTCTGACGGCACGACTCACGCAACACTGTTCATCATGAGTCGCGGCCAGAGAATAGATGTCACCACACCCGACGGCGTCGCCGAGGCGTACCTGGCACGGCCTTCGGCCACCACGTCGGGGAACGTCCCCGGGGTCATCCTCTTCATGGACGCGATCGGACTTCGCCCGCGCATCGAGGAGATGGCCGAGCGCATCGCCGACTGGGGCTACGCGGTCCTCGCGCCGAACGTCTTCCATCGCGACGGCCGGGCAGCCGACATCGCTCCGACCTCGGACCTGCGCCAACCGGGTGAGCGTGAGAAGTTCTTCCCGACCGTCGCGCCTCTCGTCGCGGCGCACACCCCGGACCGGGCTGCGCGCGATCTGCCCGCCTACGTCTCCACACTCGCCGAGCAACCGGGAGTCGACGCCGACCGACTCGGTGTGACCGGTTACTGCATGGGCGCACGGCTGGCCTTGCGCGCAGCAGCTCAACTGCCGGATCAGGTCCGGGCCGTCGGCATGTTCCACGGCGGCGGGATCGTCACCGACCGGCCGGACAGCCCGCACCTGGTCATTCCGCGGGTTCGCGCCGAGATCGTCGCCGGATACGCCGACAACGACCGTTCGATGACGCGCGAGCACATCGCCGTGTTCGAGGCCGAACTCGCGAAGGCGGGCATCGTGGCCACCACGGCGATCTACCCGGGTGCACCCCACGGGTACACGATGGCCGACACCTCGATGTACGACGAGGCCGCGGCCGAGCGCCACTTCACCGAATTGGAGGCGTTGTTCTCGACGACGCTGTCGTGAGCGCCATCTCCCGGATCGGCCGCGTGGGTGGCATCATCACTCACGAGACATCGGATTCGGATCTCGCCCACTTCTAGACAGGAGCCACATCGTGACGAAGAAAGTCGTGACCGGCTTTGACGACAGCCCCACCGCATCGGCCGCAGCCCTCAAGGCCGCCGAGCTCGCGCAGTCGCTGGGCGCCGAACTGCATGTGGTCTCGGCGACCGACAAGCTGACCACCCGCAGCTTCAGTAGCGGCACCCAGGAAGTGGTGGTGACTCCCGGCGAGGCGGCCGAGGCGATCGCGAACGACGCCCGCAACGTCCTGTTCAAGGACTTCCCCGAACTGACCATCGTCGCCGAGTCCGCGCCAGGCAAGGCGGCCGATGCTCTCGTAGAGTACGCCGAGTCGATCGATGCCGACCTGATCGTCGTGGGCAACAAGCGGGTCCAGGGGATCGGGCGCGTCCTGGGCAGCATCGCGAGCGACGTCGCCGCGCACGCACCCTGCGACGTGTACGTCGCCCACACCATCGAGCGCTGATCCTCGCCACCGGGCGAACCGGGTGGCCCCTCGGAGCCCCCGACAGGATTCGAACCCGCGACATCCTCTTTACAAGAGAGGTGCTCTACCAACTGAGCTACAAGGGCGCGGCGGTGTTGCCGACACCTCATCCTAACGACAGGTCAGACCCGTCCGGCCTCGCACGTGCGCTTGAAGTCCTCGTCGACCTGCTCGCCCTCGGGCAGGGCCGGCGAGATCGCTTCGTCGCCGTTGCCGATCTCGGCGAAGACCGTCAGGTCCGTCTCCTGGTCGTCGGCGTCACCGCCCGGCGTGAGGAAGTCGTCGAGGGCGATCGCGCAGTCGGCCGCACCGAACTCCTGCCAGCCCATCACGGTGCCCCAGACCTCGGCGTCCGGGGTCGTGACCAGGCCCTGCGTCCGCAGCACGCCGATCACCCGGATCGGGCCGTCGGGTGCGGTCACCTCGTAGGCGGTCCTCGTCTGCAACGACAGCTGGAGCTCATCGCCCGGTGACTCCAGCTTCCAGGCTGAGGTCATGCGCGTACCGACGACGTCCAGACCCGGGTCGAGCACCGTGCCGCTGGCCAGTGCTGGTGACGTCTGGTCCGCCACCGAGTCCCGGATCGCGTCCGTCAGGTCCTCGGGCAGCCCCTCACCCACCGCCTCGGGCTCGGTCGCGGCCTGCAGGGCCCACGTCTGGATGACCGAGACCATACGGTCGTACTCCTGCGCCTCGACGCCGTCAGGGCGCGGCGGGGGTTCGGGGAACTGCTCGGCCGTGGCGGACGGCCAGTCGTCGATCCCCAGATCGACCAGCGAGATCTGTTCCGTCGGCGTCGGCTGCGGATCGGGGGTCGCCACGGTCTCGTCCGGCCGGGTGTCCTCGGCGAACAGACCACACCCGGCCAGAAGGAACGCTGACAACACGAGAAGAAGGAACGACCGACGCACCCGCC
>CAYYQO010000301.1:0-2876 GCA_964473845.1 uncultured Aeromicrobium sp. | reverse complement strand
CGGAGCCGCCTGTCGGAATCGAACCGACGACCTTCTCATTACGAGTGAGATGCTCTACCGACTGAGCTAAGGCGGCACGATTCGGCGAGGATCGCCCGCCGAACCAAGTGTGGACTATACCCGGTCGGGTCGGCAGCCGAAAACCCCGGGTTCTCCCCCGTATGATCAGGCGCGTGGACGCAGCGACCCAAGCCGAGCTCGACGACATTCGCGCCAGTATCGACAACATCGATGCGGCCCTGATCCATCTGCTCGCGGAGCGCTTCAAGTGCACCAAGCGAGTCGGTCGCTTGAAGGCCGAGCACGACCTGCCGCCGGCCGACCCCGGCCGGGAATCACGCCAGATCGAACGACTGCGCGAGAAGGCTCTCGAGGCCGATCTGGATCCCGCCTTCGCCGAGAAGTTCCTGAACTTCATCATCAGCGAGGTCATTCGCCACCACGAGGCCTTCCGCGACTGACCTGACCCGCTGGGAGTGACGTTTCCGGGGCCCTCACCGGCGTGTCGACCCCGCAAACGTCACTCCCAGCGGCCCTCGGTCAGTTCTCTGAGCAGACCATGCCGTCCTCGGGGACCTTGCCGTCCTTGAAGTAGGCATTCACTGCCTTCCGGATGCACTCGTTGCCGGACGTGTACGCCGTGTGACCGTCGCCCTCGCGGGTCAGCAGGACGCCGGAGGCCAACTGCTTGGCCATCGCCTGGGACCACTCGTAGGGCGTGGCCGGATCGCGGGTCGTGCCGATCACGACGATCGGTGGTGCGCCTTCGGCGGTGACGGCCTGCTGCGGGTGCTGAGCCTCGATGGGCCAGTCGTGGCAGGCCATGACACCCCAGCCGAGCGCGGCACCGAAGACCGGCGACACGTCGCGGAACTTCGGGATCAGCGCCTTCGTCGCGGCGGCATCCGGGGCGTCGTCACTGTCGAGGCAGTTGACCGCGTAGATCACCTGACCCGAATTGTTGTCGAAGGACCCGTCGGCCTTGCGCTCGAAGTACGTGTCACTGAGTTGGAGCATCACGGAACCGTCGCCCGCGACCAGCCCCCGCAGCGCCAGCGTCAGGTATTGCCAGGTCTCCTGCGAGTACAACGCCATCGCGATGCCGTAGAACATCCGGCCCTCGGTGAGCAGGCGGTCGCCCACCGTGATCGGCTGGGCACTGACCTGGTCGACCAGTTCGGTGATCGTGGCCATGGCCGCTTCGGGAGAGTCGCCGACCGGGCACTGACCCTTGTCGATGCAGTACGCCAGATATGACTCGAGAGCCTGCTGGAACCCCTCGGCCTGGCCGAGTCCCTGACCGGCCGCGTCGAGCGTGACGTCGACCGCGCCGTCCAACACCATCTTCTCGACCTTGTCGGGGAAGAGGTCGGCGTACGTCGCACCCAACTGGGTCCCGTACGAGAAGCCGAACCACTGCATCGTGTCCTGGCCCATGAGCGCGCGGGCGATGTCGAAGTCGCGTGCCGCTTCCTCGGTGGAGACATGGGCCGCGAGCGCGCCGGAGTTCTTCTCGCACGCCTCGCCCATCCCGCGCACCGACTCGGTCAACGCAGCGATGCCGGCGTCGTCGTCGGGGTCGGGATCGGTGTCGATGAAGTCGTCGAACTGCTCGTCGGACAGGCACTGCAGCGGCGTGCTGGCGCCCACGCCGCGCGGGTCGAGGCCGATGACGTCATGCGTGCTGCGCAGGTCGTCGGGAAGCTCGCCGGCGAGGTAGCCCGCGAACCGCTGAGCCGCGCCACCGGGCCCGCCGGGGTTCGTGAAGATCGCCGAACCTCCGTCACCCCTGGCCGGGATCCGGCGCAGCGCCAGCCTGATCGTCTCTCCACCGGGCTCGGCATAGTCGACGGGCACCTCGATCGTGGCGCAGCGGGCGTCGTTGCAGTCGCGCCAGGAGAGCTTCTGGTCGTAGAACCGCTCGAGCCCTGCCGGAGCCGCCTCACCCGTCGGCTCGGGGTCGGGAGCCGAACGGGGCACGAGGAACAGCGCGCTGACGGCGCCGCCGACCAGCGCCACCGCCAGCAACAACACCAGCGCGATGACCGTGAACCGCTTCAACCCAGGAACCTCGCCATCATGTGTTCGAGCGCCAACTGGGGCGCAGCGTTCGCCTGCAGAGCCTCGCGGCAGGCCACGATCGCGTCGATCGAGGCGATCGTCCGCTCGGGCGTCGTCCGGTCCGCCATCGTCGCGATGTCCTCGGCCACGTCGGCGTTGATCGGATCGACCCGGGTGCGGAGCTGCGTGCTGAGCACGTCGCGCTGGAACGACAACAGATCGAGCAGCACCCCGTCGATCGCGTCACGAGCCATGCGCTTACGCCGACGTTCCTGCTCCTTGGTCAGCGACGAGAGAGCCCCCGCGTAACCGGCGGGACGCCGCCCACGGTCCTCGACGCCCCAGGACTCCTGCAACCCGGACAGTTCGCGGGCATCGAGCTCGTCACAGCGCACCTTGGCCCGGGCCGAGGCCTCTTGGTCGATATGCTTCGCAGCCCGCAGGCAGTCGGCCAGACCTCGCAAGCCGACCGGCAGCGCGAGAATCTCGGCGCGGCGGCGGCGAGCGTCAGGGTCACGCGCGAGGCCCCGCGCGCGGCCGATGTGGCCCTGTGCCGCGGCGGCGGCCTGGCGGGCGACCTGCTGGTCGATCCCGTCGCGCTCGTGCAGCAGCCGGGCAATCGCCCCGGCCGGCGGGGTACGCAACAGCACCGGACGGCACCGTGAGCGGATCGTCATGATGACGTCCTCGACCGCCGGAGCGCACAGCAGCCAGACCGTGCCGGGTGCCGGTTCCTCGATCGACTTGAGCAAGGCATTCGCGGCCTGGTCGGTGAGTCGGTCGGCGTCCTCGACCACGAGGATCTGGTACTGGCC
>CAYYQO010000300.1:0-2883 GCA_964473845.1 uncultured Aeromicrobium sp. | reverse complement strand
ACCTGCACGGCGCCACGATCGACTTCGTCGACACGATCGAGAAGCAGGGCTTCACGATCGACAACCCGATGGCGACCGGTTCGTGCGCCTGCGGCGACTCGTTCCACTGAGTCGTCCCACTGCCTGATCGATCGGGGCGTGCCCACCGGATTCGGTGAGCGCGCCCCGATCGCCTATTGTGGCGGCCGTGCACCTCGCCATCGCCGGGTCGGTCGCCACCGACCACCTGCAGACCTTCGCCGGTAAGTTCTCCGATTCCCTCGTGCCCGACCAGCTGGACAAGTTGTCGGTGTCCTTCCTGGTCGAGGACCTCGACGTCCGCCGCGGCGGTTGCGCCGCCAACATCGCCTTCGGTCTGGGCAGCCTGGGGCTGACGCCGACGCTCGTCGCCGCGGTCGGCCGGGACTTCCAGGACCAGGGCTACCGGACGTGGCTCGAGGAGACCGGCGTCGACTGCTCGAACATCTTGGTCTCGCCGACCCTGCACACCGCGCTGTGCACCATCACGACCGACGAGGCCCACGCCCAGATCGTGACCTTCTATCCCGGCGCCATGTCCCAGGCGCGCGAGATCGACGTCGCGGCACTCCACGCCGAGCGCCCGATCGACCTGCTGCTCATCGGCCCCGACGACCCGGACGGCATGCTGCGCCACACGCGCACCGCTCGCGAGTTGGGTATCGACTTCGCGGCCGATCCGTCCCAGCAACTCGCGTGGGCCGACGGAGACCTGATCCGTGACCTGATCGACGGTGCCGCCTACCTGTTCAGCAATGACTACGAGGCCGCGCTGATCGCCAAGAAGACCGGCTGGAGCGACGCGGACATCGCCGAGCGGGTCGGCGTGCGGGTCGTGACCCACGGCAAGGCCGGCTGCGTCGTCCACGAGGCCGACGGCACGATGCACCAGATCCCGGCGATCGACGGCGTCACGGCGCTCGACCCCACGGGCGTCGGCGACAGTTTCCGGGCAGGCTTCCTCGCCGGGGTCGCAGCGGGCCTGAACCTCGATCGGGCCGCCCAGGTGGGCTGCACGATCGCCGCGAGCGTCGTCGAGACGATCGGCACCCAGGAGTACCGCTTGGAACGCTCGGCGTTCCTCGATCGGGTCGAGTCGACGTACGGTACGCAGGCCAGGACCGAGGTCGGTGAGGCGCTCTCGATCAGCCATGATGTAGTGGCCAAGTCAGGCTGACCTAACCCCGTGGGCGACCGGTCGCCTGCGTTACTGTTCTTCAAAACCACACCGTGGTCGAGATCTTGTGAGAAAGGCGCTCCGTGGGTCGGATGAAACTGGCGGTGTTGACCGCCCTGGCCGCCGTCATGCTCGGCGGCTGCTCCCCCTTGGACGAGTCGGATCTGAACCGACTCGCGCTCCCCGTTGCTGGATCGGATCGATCCATCTACATGTGGAACCTGTGGCTCGGAGCATGGATTGCCGTGCTGGTCGTGTTCGTCGTCGTGTTCGGCATGATCCTGTACGCGCCGATCCGCTACCGCCGCAAGAACGCCGACGATCCGGCGCCCACGCAGGTGCGGTACAACCTGCCGCTCGAGGCGCTGTACACGATCGCCCCGGTGATCATCGTGGCCGTGTTCTTCTTCCACACGGTCGAGTCCCAGAACAACCTGCTGCGTGACGTCGAGAACCCCGATCACACGATCGAGGTCGTCGGCAGCAAGTGGCAGTGGACCTTCAACTACCTCGAGGGTGCGCCCGGCGGCGAGCCCGTCTTCGACCAGGGCGACACCGCGAACCTGCCCGAGTTGTGGCTGCCGGTGAACGAGTCGGTGAAGTTCGAGCTCATCTCGCCCGACGTGATCCACTCCTTCTGGGTCCCCGAGTTCTACATGAAGATGGACGTCGTCCCGGGCAAGATCCCCGGCAAGGACGGCAACAACTCCTTCACGATGACGCCGAACCGCGAGGGCACCTTCACGGGTCGCTGCGCTGAGTTGTGCGGCGTCTACCACACCCGGATGATCTTCAAGGTCAAGGTCGTGTCGGCGCAGGAGTACCAGGCGCATCTGGCCGATCTCGAAGCAGCCGGTCAGATCGGTCAGCCCCAGGGCTCGGCCGTTGCGAACACCGTCGCCGGCCTCCAGGGCCATGGCGAGAGCGAACCGGAGGACTGATGGCGACCGCAACGTTCGATGCCCCCGAGGCGCGTACTCCGGTCAAGGAACGCACCTTCGGCACGAAGGCATTCACCCTGCTGACGACGACCGACCACAAGGTCATCGGTCAGATGTACGCCGCCACGACGTTCTTCTTCTTCATCTTCGGCGGCATCCTGGCGCTCATCATCCGCGCCGAGCTGGCGCGTCCCGGTGGACAGTTCGTCGGTGACGAGACGTACAACCAGCTCTTCACGATGCACGGCACGATCATGCTGCTGATGTTCGCGACTCCGTTGTTCTTCGCGTTCGGCAACATGATCATGCCGCTGCAGATCGGCGCGCCCGACGTCGCGTTCCCGCGACTGAACATGTTCAGCTACTGGATGTACCTGTTCGGCTCGCTGATCGCCGTGTCGGGCTTCATCGTCCCCGGCGGTGCCGCGAGCTTCGGGTGGTTCGCCTACCTGCCACTGTCGGACTCGATCCACAGCCCCGGCGTGGGCGGTGACCTGTGGGTCATGGGCCTGTACATGTCGGGCTTGGGCACGATTCTGGGCGCGGTCAACTTCGTCACCACGATCGTGTGCATGCGCGCACCGGGCATGACGATGTTCCGGATGCCGATCTTCACCTGGAACATCATGATCACGTCGCTGCTGGCGCTGATCGTGTTCCCGATCCTCGCTGCGGCCCTGTTCGCGCTCGGCGCAGACCGCACCCTGGGGAGCCAGATCCTCGCGCCCGAGAACGGCGGCGCGATGC
>CAYYQO010000299.1:0-2887 GCA_964473845.1 uncultured Aeromicrobium sp. | reverse complement strand
GGAGGAACGCGCCGGTGACGTAGTAGGTCGATCCCCACGCCACGGGGGCGATGGCGGTCAGCACCGGCGTGATCCATTTTGCTTCCACGGAAGACATAATACTTTCCAAGGAAGGTATATTCCCATACATGTCCGGTGACCCTTCACACAGCCCGAACCACGTCGATCGCATCGTGGAACAGTGGGCAGCAGCGCGTCCCGACCTGGACACGCGCCCGATGGCGGTGATCGGGCGCCTCCACCGCCTCGCCGACGAACTGCGCGAACGACTCTTCACCGTGTACCAGCGGTTCGACCTGAGTGAAGGCGAATTCGACCTGCTGGCCACCTTGCGCCGCAGCGGAGAGCCCTACGAACTCACACCCGGCAGCCTGGCCACGTCGACCATGGTCACGTCCGGTGCGATCTCGAAACGACTGGACCGCCTGGAAGCCCGTGGCCTGGTCGGACGCCGGGCCAGCGAGCGGGACGGAAGATCCCGCGCAGTCGCGTTGACGGAGCAGGGCCGCGCTCTGATCGACGAAGCGGTCACCGCTCACTACGCCAACGAAGCGCAACTGATCGAGTCCGTGCCAGAAGCCGACCGGGTCGCGCTGGCACGGATCCTGCAGGCGTGGTCCGACGTACTGGATGGCACGGCGACCTGACGGGCGAACCGGACGGTCGGCGTGAGATCAATCACGACAGCACTTCGCCTGTAACTCGACGTTTCCCCTGAATTGACAGCGATGGTGAGTTCTTGACCGGTGTGGAACGCGGGGCTCTCAGTTCGTTTTTCAACCACTCCAGCACATATGGTCCCTAGGGCCCACCACGGGCCGGCTCGTGAGCACGCTGAACTCGCCGAGGTTCACGAGACACTCGAAACACACCATCGGCGAGCCGGGGAAACCAGCAGTCCGTCGCTTCCTTGCGACTTGGGGCTCACCACCGCGTGTGGGGCACACCTTCAGTGCCAGCCCGACAGGTCTCTCCTCGTAGGCGTCGAAGGAGAACCCCATGCGACATGTCGCAAGAATTCTCGCTGCCTCCGTCGCAGCATCCCTGCTGTCCATCACCGCCCCCGCACAAGCCGCGCCGACCACAGGTTCAGCCGGCATCGTGGCCTCCTCCGCCAGCACCACCGACAGCAGCGGACAGACCGCGGCCCAGAAGCGCCTCGCCAAGAAGAAGGCCGCCGCGCTGAAGAAGAAGCGCGCTGCCGTCGCCAAGAAGAAGGCGGCCATTGCCAAGAAGAAGCGGCTGGCGAAGAAGCGGGCCAAGATCGTCCGCGTCGCCGCGAAGTACAAGGGCACCCCGTACAGGTGGGGTGGCACGACACCTTCGGGCTTCGACTGCTCCGGCTACGTCAAGTACGTCGTGAAGAAGGCCCTCAAGAAGAAGATGCCGCGCCTGGCCGGCGACCAGATGAAGAAGGGCAAGAAGGTTGCCAAGGGCAAGAAGAAGAAGGGCGACCTGATCGGCTTCTACAGCGGCTCGTACGTCTACCACATCGCGATCTACGCCGGGAACGGCAAGATCTGGCACGCGCCGCGGCCCGGCAAGTCCGTCGAGAAGGTCAAGATCTGGACCGGTGCATACAAGGTGCGCCGTCTCTGATCCCAGAGAACGCAGGAACACGCCGAGGGCGGGCCATCGTCACGATGGCCCGCCCTCGGCGTCTGTTCACCGCTCCCCCTGACCGGGAGCTCGGCGTGACGGAGTCAGGAATCCGACAGCGCGTCGGTCAGCAGTGCGACCAGGGTCTCGAGCTGCACGTCGGCGGACTGGACGACCTCTTCATCCGAGCCGTCGAGCGCACGGGCGGCGAGGCCGGCCTTGCTGTCGATGAGCTCGACGATCTTGGTGTCGATCGTCTGCGAGGCGATGATCCGCCACGCGGTCACCGGTTCCTCCTGGCCGATGCGGTGGACGCGGTCGATGGCCTGGGTCTGCTCCGCGTCGGTCCAGGACAACTCCGCGAGGACCATGTCGGACGCGACCTGGAGATTGACCCCGACGCCGGCAGCAGACAGTGAACAGACGATGACGGACACATCGGGATCGTTGACGAACGCGTCGATGCTCTTCTGTCGTGCCGACGGCGTCTGGTTGCCGCGGATCGACGAGTACCGGATTCCCCGTGTGTCGAAGGTCTTCTCGGCCACGTCCATGACGTCGACGTGTTTGGCGAAGAAGACGACCTTGCCGACGCTGTGTGCCAGTTGCGCGGTGTAGTCGGCGGCGAGTCCTGCTTTGGCCTGACCGATGCGTCGCATCATGGCGAAGACGTTCTCGTCGGATTTGGTCGAGTCCTCCCGCTCCGACGCGGCGATCCGGCGTACGAGGTCGTGATCGATGCCGTCGGTCGTGGCACCGGAGTCACGGGATTCGAGCGCACGCTGGTACCGCGAGACCAAGCGGCCCACGAGTTCGCGTTCGGCCGCGCGGATCGAACGCCCTTCCTCGTCGTCGAGCTCGACTCGGAGGTCGGCGATGCGGCGGGCCGGGATGTCGGCGGCGACGTCGACCTTGCGGCGTCGCACGATGCCCATGTCGATGACGCGGGCACGGGCGGCGGAGAAGAAGCCGGGGTCGAGCGGGGTCAGCCCGGTCTCCTCGAGCGCATGGAGCAGCTCGGGGCGAGGCTTCTTCTCGTCGATCCAGCCGAGGTACTGCCAGATGGCGCGGAAGTCGTCGATGTCGTTGATCAGCGGGGTGCCGGTCAGGGCCATCAGCAGCGGCTTGGTCGTGCGGGCACGGATACGTTCGGACAACTGCAGGACGTGCTGGGAACGCTGTGACGACTTGTTCTTGATGAAATGCGCCTCGTCGAGGACCATGCCACGGAAGCCCAGGTCGCCGAGCCAGCCGACGTGCCGGTCGAGCACCTCGTAGTTGACGATGA
>CAYYQO010000298.1:0-2908 GCA_964473845.1 uncultured Aeromicrobium sp. | reverse complement strand
CTGGCGACCTGGATGTCGAGATCTTCGGAGCGGTTCAAGACCAGCGCTGCGGCGGGCGTGCCGACAGTCGGAGCACCGGTAACCGTCAAGTAGGTCTTTCGCTCGCCAAGTTTGTTGCTGATGAGGACGTCGATCTGCGCGTCACCTTTCCTCCACCGGTGCTGGTGACCGCTGCCACTCGTCAGTGGTTTGAACCCTGCCTCGATGAGCCCCGCGGTGAAGTCTTCAAGGATCGACGGATGTGCCTTGACGTCCAACAACGCGTCGGCGTCATCGGTCGGCCTCACAGGAAACGTCTCGCGTTCGGCGCAGTGCAGGTGAACCATTTGGCCGCCGACGATGGTCCAGCGTCCGGGCAATGAGTCGTGCAGGTCCATCAGGGCATGCCACGAAGCGATCTGGTGGTCGGGCATCGTGGGCAAGGTCACAGTCATGGGCGCTTCCTTCCGAACAGGACACTCTCGTCGTAGTCGACGGAGTCGATCCAGTTCCCAAGGACCGATTGGGCTTGGCGATCTTCGCGTCCGGCGCGGTAGTCGGACAAGTCGGCAGCGATCACGACGGGAGAAATCGAAGGGACGACCACGGCGACGTGGACGATGAGATTGGCACGGGAGCGATCGGCAGCCTCGACGACGAAGTGCTCCTCGAAGAACTCGCGAGCCGCCTGCTCGTCGACGTAGCCCTCTCCCATCCGGGAGGACGACATTCCAGCCCTCGCGTCGGAGATCCCAGAGAGGACGAGGCGACCATCGGAAAGCACCTCGGGCAGATCACCTTCGGCGACCGACATCTCGCGGCGTACCGCCCGTCGAGGCAGCCACGATCGCAGTAGACCTGCCGGATCACCGACTGATCTCACCTCCCGCACGAGACGAATCATGTGGGCCCGAAGGCGGGAGATGTCGCGGGGACTCAACTCAGGCCGTCTACCGGCTGCCAGATCGAGAAAGCCCCGCGCCATGTCCTTGGACAGCGGACGGCCGACAGGAATGCGGCGCCGGGCAAGATCGGCCTCTTCAATCGACCATGACTGGCCAACCCGCTGCGCAGGAAGTCGTTGATCAGCGATCATCTGGAGCACGCGCTGACGCGAGACCCCCAAACGCTCTGCTGCCTCTGAGACCCCGACGAACATGGCCCCTATCTTGCCTCTTCTCTTGTCGTATGACAAGAGAAGAGGTAACAAGAAGGGGAGTCCCCCGCGCCGAACCATGGAGTTCCGAACATCGAAACAAACCATCCGACAGGACACGAGAGACAGGTGGGACCTCTGGAGTCGACCGATGTCTGGGCGGGCGAGGCTGCGGATCCGGACTCGGCGTGGGGGACTCGCCGTGCCGTGGTCGGATCAGATAACTCCCTCGAGCGGAGTGATTCAGTGCTCGTGGTGTTCCGCAATCCGCCCGGCGGCCTGCCCCGGCTCGACGACGACGAACTGGCCCATCATCCCTCGGTCCTCGTGGCGCAGCATGTGGCAGTGGAACATGTACGGCACGTCCGAGTCGCTGTAGTGCTCGAAGCGCATGATGAGCCGGAACGTCTGGCCGCCCGGCAGCCACACCGTGTCCTTCCAGCCCGACAATCGCGGCGGCGGTGGCTCGCCGTCGATGTCGAGGATCTGGAACTGGACGTCGTGGACGTGGAAGCTGTGATGCGTGCCGCCCTCGGTGTTGGTGACCTCCCAGATCTCGCTGGTCCCGACCGTCGCGGCGAAGTCGATCCGCGACATGTCCATCTCCTGGCCGTTGATCTTGAGGCTCTGCAGGTCGAACCTGCGGGTATCGACGGCATCGGCGGGGTCGAGCCGGTCGATCGTGGTGAGGGTCGCCGGCACCTCGGGGGACGACGCCAGCGTGTCGGCGGCGCGCAATTGCAGAATGTCGAAGCGCGAATCGCTGCCGGAGAAGCGGTTGTTGTCACCGTCCAATTTCTCGCTGCGCAATACCACCTCCTCACCGGGAGCGAAACCCACGACGATCTCAGCCCGCTCGCCGGGCGCGAGTTGCAGGCGATCGAGCGGCACGGGCCGGTTCAAGAGGCCACCATCGGTCGCGATCAGGTCGAACTCCCGCGCGTCGTCGAAGGTGAAGTTGAACGTCCGGCCGCCGGAGCCGTTCAACAGGCGCAGTCGCACCGCCTCCGTCGAGACCTCGGCGTAGGGCGCCGGGGTGCCGTTGACCAGGATCTCGTCGCCCAGGACGCCGAGATTGCTGAAGATCGTGTGCCCTTCGTCGAACTGACCGTCGTCGTCGAAGTTCTTGTCCTGCACGATCAGTGGAATGTCGTCGACGCCGTACGCCCGCGGCAGCGCCAACTCGGCCTCCTGCGGATCGTCGAGGATGAACAGGCCCGCCAGCCCTCGGTAGACGTGGGAAGCAGTCTGGCCGTGCAGGTGCGGGTGGTACCAGAGGGTCGCGGCCGGCTGCCTGATCGTCCACTGCGGTGTCCACGTGGCTCCAGCGGCGATCATCTGGTGCGGACCACCGTCCATCGCGGCCGGGAGATGCATGCCGTGCCAGTGCAGGGTCGTCGGCTCACCGAGATGGTTGGTCGCCTCGATGCGGACCTTCTCGCCACGGTCCGCCCGCAAGGTCGGGCCGAGGAAGGTCCCGTTGACACCCCACGTCCTGGTCGGCGCGGCCTTGCCCAGATCGGTCTCTCCGTCCTGGATGTCCAGGTCGAAGACCCGAGTGCCGTCGGCGGAAACCGTCGACGGTGCGAGCTCCGGAATCGTCAGCGGCCTGTCGAATTCGACCGTGCCGACGGTGTCGACCCGGGTATCGCGAAACACCGTGAAGAACCAGACGCCCGCGGCTACTCCGACCACCAGGGTCAGCGCGAGAAGTACCCCCACGAACCTCGTCATGTTCGCGTCCTCACGCATGGCACACAAGTGCCGTCGATG
>CAYYQO010000297.1:0-2913 GCA_964473845.1 uncultured Aeromicrobium sp. | reverse complement strand
GCCGAGGCCGAGGACGTCGTCCAGCAGGCGTGGCTGCGGCTCGACTCCACCGACGCCGACATCACGAACCTGCCGGGCTGGCTCACGACCGTGACGATGCGGCTGTGTCTGGACCGGCTCCGGTCGCGCACTCCCATCCCCGTGGAGGAGATCGCCGACTCCGCCGACGGCACGGACCCGGCCGACGAGGTCGCGCTGGCCGACTCCGTGGGCATCGCCCTGCACCTCGTGCTGGACCGCCTCACCCCGCGCGAACGGGTCGCCTTCGTCCTGCACGACAGTTTCGGATTCGAGTTCCCCACGATCGCGGCAGTGCTCGACACCAACCCGGCCGCAGCGCGGAAACTCGCCTCACGCGCCCGCGCCAAGGTCACGCAGCCGGCACCCGAGGACCAACTCGCCGACTGGGAAGTCGTCGACGCCTTCATGACCGCCGCCCGCGAGGGTGACTTCGACCGACTCCTGCAGACCTTGGCACCGGACGTCACCGTGAGCGCCGACCCGGCCGCGATCCTGATGGGCACCCCCGAGCAGATCGAAGGGCGGCGCGAGGTCGCCGAGTTCTTCAACGGCAGCGCCCACGCCGCACTCTCGACCTACGTCGACGACCGTCCCGGCGCGGCCTGGTTCAACCGGGGCCGCGCCATGGTGCTCTTCGACTTCACCGTGCAGGACGGCGTCGTCCGGTCCATCACGTTCCGCGCCGATCCGGACGTGCTCGCACGGGTCGCCCGCCGCGACGGCGCCGAACGACGCGACTAGTCTGGCCTCTGGGTCGTTATCGCGACGGGCGCCAACGAGATGATGCGCGGCGTAGCCTCTGGAGATACTTCTTGCTCGATGACGTGGAGGTCTGCTTTGACGCGGGAAGCAGACCTTCATCGACCAGCATCGCGAACACCGACTCGGCAGACCGTCCAGCGTGGAGCATGAGTTGGATAGTTCGGTGGAGCACCGGCTGTGGCGGGACGGCATGACCTTCGCCGAACTGTGAGACGACAAGCAAGTGGCCGGGATCGCTGTAGTGAGTACCGTCGCCGCGGTCGGTATACCCATTCCGCGCAGCGAACGGCAGGGCGTGAGCTTTGAGGTGCCAGTCGGTCTCATTCTGGAGGTAGAAAACTCTCGCGGCGTTCGATCCGGTCAGCCGGTGCTCGATACCGTGTCTGCGCAATTGTTCAGCCGCTTGGCGCTTCCAGACTTCTGGAGAGTCAGCGTCATCGAACTCGTGCCCAAGCGCAGTACGAAGATGCTGGGCAACGAAATTCGGGTTGTAGTCGAGGAAGTCTGTCTGGGGGTTCCACACGAAGGCCGATGCCCGGTCACCCAGATGACGCACCAGATCGAGGGCAGCGAACCCGCCCCCTGATCCGCCGACCAGCAGCAGATCTCGATTGGCTCGCACCGACACCTCGTCGAGTATCGCGGCGATACCTGCACGAGCAGGCTGCTCCGCAGTGCCGGTGTACCACGCCAGGATCAGATCGGGCCCGACATTAAGCGTCGGATCCGAGATCAAGATGGCAGGGGTGTTGAGCTTGTCCGCAATCGTCGCGCCTGAAAAGTACGGGGGACTGGAGCCTTCTCGCGAGCCAACCGAGCCGGAAAAGAAGATCGGGAGGCTCCCTGTGGCGTCGTCGCCGAAAGGATCATTCACGAGTTGCAGCTCGATCGTCAAGCCGTTCGCGAGCTTCGTCGCGTGGACGCCATCGGCCCACGCAGGCGTGGTCAAAAATAGCGCGAGGTCAGGCCAGGCATGTACGTTTTTCCCAAAACGGGCGTAGTTGCTCGGTACAGGTGCGCACGCCTCGATCATGAGGACGTCCCGCAGGTGGCAGGCGAGAGCAGGTGAGGTCGGCGCATGTTGTGTCCGCTTCGTGGTGTGGAGGCCCCGGCCACGGGAAAATGAACAAATGGCCAGCGATTGGATGCGGAGGAGTCTACCAGCGGGCTGCCGCTCTGGCAGTGGGATTCGAGATGACGTCGAACCGGAGTTCCAGGCCTATCAGCTAGTCGCGCACCCCTGTCACACCTGCGGCATCCCATTCGTCAACCAGGTACAGAGCCACTGCATCAGGAGGAACGATGAAGACCATGACCTGCCGCCAGTTGGGCGGACCCTGCGACCTCGAACACCACGGCGAGAGCGCCGATGACGTCATCCAGGCGCAGGACCGCCACCTCAAGGAGGCGGAGAAGGCCGGCGACGCCACCCACCAAGAGGCACGCAACGCCATGAAGGGCCGCTGGCGCCACCCCAAGAAGTCGCTGGGTTGGTACAACGACATGAAGCGAGCCTTCGCGGAACTACCGGAATCGCACTGACGCGGACCGAGGAATCCGGGTGCCAACCGATGGCGCCTGGACTCCCGGGCCTTTCAGGCCGATAGACTCAAGCGGCCATGCTCCACAGGAATACGTCCGTCACGAAGACCCGTCAGCCCTGGGCAGTCCTGATCTTCTCGACGCTGACGATGGTCAGCGCCGCAGTGGTTGGCCTGATGACGTCCGATCACTTCATCCGGCTGACGATGGTGGCCGGGATCCTGGCGTGCATCGCCGTCTGGCAGACCGTGCGCGACCCGCTCATCATCACCGCGCTCACCACGATGGTGTTCGGTGCGATCCTCGGCTGGGGACTGAGCTTCTACGACCGAATCTGGTGGTACGACGACGTGGTCCACTTCCTGTTCTCGCTCGTCGGCGTCGCGGCTCTCGCCCGGCTGACCCTGCACCGCTTCCGCGCCGACACCGCCCTGCTGCTGTTGTCCGCCCTGTGGCTTGCGTGGCTGGGGATCGGTTCCCTGTGGGAGATCGCCGAGTGGACGTCGGACCAGATCGACGGCACGGGCCACTCGCGCGGCTACGCCGACACGATGTTCGACATGATCCTCAACTCGGCCGGGTCGGCCG
>CAYYQO010000296.1:0-2941 GCA_964473845.1 uncultured Aeromicrobium sp. | reverse complement strand
TCTCGTTCTACGCCACGCTCACCCGCCCAAGTTCATCGGTGAATCCGGGCTAAGCCACTCCCCGCATGACCTGCATCACCATTGACCCTTATCTCTAAATATCTTAGAGTTAAGATAATCCTCTACGAAAGGCGCACCATGTCGGACACCACTGCAGAGAGCACCTCCACCCCCGAGCTGGAGGCCATGATCGACGCGTCGATCGCTTCGGACGCGACGCGCAACGTCGACTGGGACACCCTGAAGTTCCAGACGAAGGCCGGCGACCAGTTCCGTCGCGCACAGGTCCGCTACATCGGGTCCGGCGCCACGGGTCACCACGACACCGACACGTCGATCCTGCCGTCGGACCACTTCACGTTCTCCAACATGGTGCTGCCGTCGGGCTGTGTCGGGCCGGAGCACACGCACCCCGACGTCGAAGAGGTCTTCTTCGTCCTCGAGGGACGCGTGGAGTTCAGCGTCCACGACGTCGAGGACGGCAACAAGAAGGCCAGCCGCATCCTCGGGTACCGCGACCTGATCCGTGTCCCGGCCGGCGTCCCCCGCAGCCTCAAGACCGTCAGCGACGAGGATGCGCGCATCTGCGTGATCATCGGCGCCAAGAAGCCGCAGCTGCCGTTCTACCCCGAGTCGTCGGAGATGCACGGCGTCACCCGTGACTGACAGCTCCACCCCGGATCCCGACCTGTCGGGCATCCATGTGACCGAGGCCGGCGACGGTCCGCTGATCCTGTGCCTGCACGGGATCGGATCGTCGTCGGCCTCGTTCGTGTCCCAGCAGGCCACGCTCGGTGCCGACTACTCGGTCGTCGCCTGGGACGCCCCGGGGTACGCCCGGTCCGCCGATCTCGGCCGGCGACTCGGCATCGCGGAGTACGCGCGGATCGCCGCCGACCTGATCGTCGCGAGAGGCGGCAGGGCCCACGTCATCGGCATGTCATGGGGCGGCGTCGTCGCGATGCAGCTCGCCGTCGACCACCCCCAGCTGGTCGATCGGCTGGTGCTGGGCGACAGCACCCGAGGTTCCGCCACCAGCACTGCTCGCGCCCGCGCGATGCGGGCGCGATCCGTCGAGCTCGCCGAGCTCGGACCCCGTCCGTTCGCCGCGATGCGGGCCGGCCGGCTGTTGCGACCCGCCGCACCGGAGACGGAGTGCCAGCGCGTGGCGTCCGACATGGCCGCCGCGATCCGGTGGCCAGGCTACGACAGCGCCGCCGCCAGCATGGCCGACACCGACATGACGGACCGGTTGCACCGCGTGTCGGCGCCGACGCTGGTGCTCTACGGGCGCCATGACGTCGTGACGGGCAAGCCGGAGGCCGATGCGCTCGCGGCCGGGCTGACGGATGCGCGGGTCGCCGTGATCGAGGACGCCGGACACCTGGCCAACCAGGAGAACCCGGCCGATTTCAACCGGTCGGTGGCACAGTTCCTCGCTACTTCCTAGATCGGATCAGCGGTTCGGGGTCAGCGCAGCGCCCGGCGGGTGGCGACGGCCTCGATCTCGACGGTGCAGCCGTACGGCAGTGCGGCAACCTCGACGAACGTGCGGGCGGGACGCGGCTCGGCGAACGCCGCGGCGAAATGCTCGTTGGCCTCGTCGCGCAGGGAGACGTCAGTGACGTAGTAGGTCGTCTTGGCGACGTTCTCCAAGCCCAGGCCGACCGTGCCGAGGCGGCGCTCGAGTGTGGCCAGGGCCGCGGCGATGGCCGGCATGCGGCCGCCCACAGAAGTCCCGTCGGTGTCGACCGAGAGGGCTCCTGAGACGTAGATGAAGTCGCCGGCGTCGAAGGCGACGGAGTACGGATGATCGGTAGAAGGCATGGCAAAAATCTATCATTCATCTTACCGCTAAGATAGTTTTGTGCAGCAGATCACGCCGGTCCAGAGCGTCTGTTGTAGTGCGGTCCGCGAAAGCGGCATACTGGTGACGACGGCTCCGAACAACCTTTCGCGATCGAGATCTCTTAGCCCTGAGGTGAAATGTGGCACTGCCCAAGAAGTCATCGGATCTCGTGGACCTGATCCTCGAGCAGTGGTCGCGCGAGGCGCCCGATCTCGATGCCAGCAGCGTGGCGGTTCTGGGGAGGCTCCACCGCTGCGATGTTCGATATCAGAGTCTCGTCGCCCAAGGTCTGGAGCCATACGGCCTCGGCCCCGCGTCATTCGATGTGCTGACGTCGCTGCGGCGAAGTGGTCCCGATCATCGGCGTACCGCGGGCGAACTCGCCGAGATCGGTCTCATCACGACCGGTGGACTCACGCAGCGAATCAACCGGCTCGAGACCGACGGCTTGGTCGAGCGGATCAGGGACGACGGGGACCGTCGGCTCGTGTACATCCAGCTTACGGGCAAGGGCTTGCAGCTCATCGACCAGATCATCAGGACACATTTCGCCTGGCAGGACTCGATGCTCGTTGGTCTAAGCAAGGCGGAGATTGTGCAGCTTGCTACCCTCCTGGGCAGGCTTGAGGTCTCGCTCGAAGTTGCCGAGCGACTAAACGAGGATCGTTCGGTTGACTAAGGGACGTGTCTGCACCGCATGAGGTGACCAGGCTCGAGATCGCACAGGATGGTTTGACGAAGACCTTTGATCGCGTCGCCCATGCTGATGCCAGCACCGGGTGCAGCGCTCGCGAAGGTCGACGACCTCCTGTTGACCATCGAAGCTCGCAGCCAGCGCGATCGACCGTGCGCCGTGCTTGGTCTGTTCGGGTTCGCCCCCTGACTACCCGAGCTATTCTGGGATCCAATCGCCGGCTGCACCCGCACGGCCATCGGGCGTCTGGGAAACGAAATTTTGCCGAGGTAGACGGCGATTGCGAGCGGGATCACGCTGCCCCTACCGCCGCCACCCCGAGCGTGATTACAGGGGTGGCTACGATTTCGGACGCGCCTACGTTGCGGAACATGCGGAGATTCTGTCAGGTGTCGAAC
>CAYYQO010000295.1:418-2942 GCA_964473845.1 uncultured Aeromicrobium sp. | reverse complement strand
CGCTCGGTGCCGTTGATGATGAAGGTGCCCTTGTCGGTCATGAGCGGGAACTCGCCCATGAAGACCGTCTGGCTCTTGATCTCGCCGGTCTCGTTGTTCATGAACTCGGCGGTGACGAACAAGGGAGCGGCGTACGTGACGTCGCGATCCTTGCAATCCTCGACCGAGTACTTCGCCGGCTCGAAGCGGTGGTCGCGGAACGACAGACTCATCGTTTCCGAGAAGTCCTCGATGGGGCTGATCTCCTCGAAGATCTCCTCGAGGCCGGACTTGGTCGAGACATCCGTGCGGCCAGCGGCCAACTCCGACTCGACGCGCTCGCGCCAGGCGTCGCTGCCGATCAGCCAGTCGAAGCTGTCGGTCTGCAGGGAGAGGAGTTCGGGAACCTCGAGCGGTTCGGCGATCTTCGCAAAAGAGATGCGCGAAGTGTTGTTCGTGGGTGAGGCGGCGGTACGCGAGGCGGCCAAGAGAAGTCCTTCCGAAGGAACTCGCATGCGGTGAACGTGGCGGTTCTGTACTCTTCAGTTGTCTGTTGCGGGGCTCACACCCCGCAACGGTGTTTCCACACGGCTGACGCCGTGCGATGCGCACGCTTCGGGAACCCCGTCAAGTCCTGCACATGCGGGCAGGATGGATCGAGGGCATGACAAAGGGGGCGCGAACCTTCATGCTAACCCGAACGACACTCCGAAATCAACCCCGGGTCTTGACATTGCCGAGTTTGTGGGGGACGATCAACGATTTCCCCCGCGCCACGTGGCCAAATTCGTGACTCCACCCGGGCTGGCGTCAGACGTTCTGGATTCCGTCCACTCGCCACTGATCTCCCTCGCGAACCATGCGCACCATCAAGCGCAAGGAAGCCGAGGGTTCCGCGGAGTTCTGCGTGGCCTGGTCGGCGAACACGAGCACGTCCACCGACCCGACCGAGCACCTCGCTCCGCAGTCGGCCGCCGACGCCTCGCGAGAAACCACGACCAAGCTCGTCGGAGTCACCGAGCCACGGCCTCCCCCGCGCGGCACGAGCATGGAGTCGCGGAACCGCTTCGTCATGACGTCACCGGCGCGGTCCACCCTGCTCTGACTGGTCGCCGGGCCGGTGAAGATCCGCTCGATCGCGGGTCCCGCCGCCGCGACGGCTTCCTCGCGGGACTCCTGCAGGCTCGGCTGACCCACGATCTTGGCGATTCCGAAGGCGGCGATACAGGCGGCCACCAGCAGCCCGAGGCCGATGAGCGACCACAACACGACGACACGTCGCGAGGTGACCGGCTCGACATCGTCGTCGTACTGATTCAGTCTCGGTGGGGCCGTCATGGTCATGCGGGACCTCCGGGAGGAAGGGCGGTGTAGCCGGCGACCCGCCAGTCGGCGCCATCGCGAACCAGGGAGACGAGCCAACGATCCTCACGCTCGACCTGGCGACGGCCTGCCGCAACGGTGGAGTCGACGGCCACGAGGACTTCGGCGGTGTCGCCGGTGAGACTGCGCAGTCCACGCGCGGGGAGTCGCACGTTGTCGGCCCGTTGACCGCGGGCGGCCCCCACGGCGTACAGGCGGGGAAGCTGCGCCGCGAGTTCGTCGCGATAGGCAGGTGTCACCCAGGGCGACACTGCGTCGAGATGGGCCTGCACGTCAGCGGTGTCGTAGGCGGCGTGCGCCCGCACGAAGCCCGATGCCGCAGCCAGGACGGCGACCTCGACCGTGGGCTGGCTGCGTCCGCCGAACCACGTCGCCGAGCCAGTCCCGAGAGCGAATCCGGCGACGGCCAGCACCGCCGCGACGACACCGACCACGATCATCGCGCGCGTCATCGGAACTGCCTCACGAACCGGGAGACTACCGTAACCGGACGTTACTTTTGGCCGAACCACCAGACTCATCCGTCACAGGCGGGTCGTCCTGCGGCGACCCCGGACATGACGAAGGCGCCCACCCCGTGCGGGGTGGACGCCTTCGATTCAGTCAGATACCGAAGGTCACTTGAGGGTGACCGTGGCGCCGGCGGCCTCGAGGGCCTCCTTGGCCTTCTCGGCAGCTTCCTTGTTGGCCTTCTCGAGGATCGGCTTGGGAGCGCCCTCGACGAGGTCCTTCGCTTCCTTCAGGCCCAGGCTCGTGAGGGCGCGGACCTCCTTGATGACCTGGATCTTCTTGTCGCCGGCGGCCTCGAGGATGACATCGAACTCATCCTGCTCGGCAGCGGCCTCGGCGTCGCCACCGGCGGCCGGAGCACCGGCAGCGGCAACGGCGACCGGAGCGGCCGCGGTGACCTCGAAGGTCTCCTCGAACTGCTTCACGAACTCCGAGAGCTCGATCAGCGTCATCTCCTTGAAGGCATCCAACAGTTCGTCGGTGCTGAGCTTCGCCATGGTTGTGGCGTCCTTTCTGCTGTGAGACCCCGAGGGGGTCCCGATATGGATCGGGGCGGTTCAGCCCTCGGTGTCGTCGGTCTCGACGTCGGTTGCCGACTCGGCCGCGGGGGCCTCGTCGACGGGTGCCTGCTCGACAGTCTCGGCGGCGGGGG
>CAYYQO010000295.1:0-408 GCA_964473845.1 uncultured Aeromicrobium sp. | reverse complement strand
CGGCGGGGGTTCCCGCAGCCAGGACCGACGGATCGGCTTCGGCCTTCGCCTGCAGCGCCGCAATGGTGCGAGCCGCCTGCGAGAGCGGGGCGTTGAAGAGCCCCGCGGCCTTGGCCAGGTTGGCCTTGAGGCCACCCGCGAGCTTGGCGAGGAGGACCTCGCGCGACTCGAGGTCGGCCAGCTTCTTGATCTCGTCAGCCGTCAGCGTCTTCCCGTCGAGGAAGCCGCCCTTGACGACGAGAGAGGGATTTGCCTTCGCAAAGTCACGCAGACCCTTCGCAGCGTCGACCGGATCGCCCGTGATGAAGGCGATCGCGGTGGGGCCGGTGAGCAACGACTCGTCGAGCTCGATTCCGGCCCCACCGCCATCGCCTTCATCACGGGCGATCCGGTCGACGCTGCGAAGGG
>CAYYQO010000294.1:1194-2969 GCA_964473845.1 uncultured Aeromicrobium sp. | reverse complement strand
AGGTGACCTCGCTGGTCGCGGGGATGGTCGCTGGCGCCGACTCGATCGATGACATGGCACTGTTACGGCACGGCGCGATGGGGCGGCTCTTCGACCGGGCGTATGCGCCGTCTACGTTGGGGTCGTTCCTGCGGACCTTCACCTTCGGTCACGTCCGCCAACTCGACGCGGTCGCCTCCAGATTCCTGACTGACTCGCATACCAGTCGCCGCTGATCGCCGCGCCGCGGAACGCCGGGTTGGTCTGACTCTGCAACGACGGGAAAGGTCGTTCTGCACATGCGGAATCTCCCGGCTAACGCGCAGGTCGCAATGCGTAGCTGGGTGAAGATCGGTGCGGAGGAGCCCGAAGCCGGTCCTCGCGTTTTCAAGGCGGACGCGACCGGCGAGCTACGGGAACGCCTCGGCGACCCCGGGACCCGTGGGATGGCGTATGTGTTGCGGACCGAACTCCCGTATGCCGGTCAGACGCTCAACCACAGCGCGACTTTCGGACCGATTTGATCTGAACAGACGGAAGACCCCGGGAGCACAACTCCCGGGGTCTTCCGTCTCGTTCAACTACTCGGTCCGAGGATGTTTCGGTTCACCGCGACCCCAGAAGGTAAACACGGCAACCCACACCGCGACCAAGACCAGCCAGATGCTGAACTCGACCACACCGATCTGCCCGAGGAAGAAGAACCCCACGAACAGAATCAGTAGCGGGAGTAGAGATTTTCTCCGCTGCGTCATTTGATGCCCCCTATCCGGCCGTTGTCCAAGCCCATGTGCCGTTGTAGTACGACCGCAGGGTGTTGGCCGGGTAGGTGTTCGAGATGCACCCGTACTTCAGGACACAGTTCTCGAAACGACCCATCCGGTAGTGCTTGTACGCACTTTTCGGCTTGCCGTTGTTATCCCCGCAATCATAGAAGGCGAAATCCAAAAGTCTGTGACGACAAAGAGTTTCCCCTAGTCATTGAAGGTGTCGACATCGACTGAACCTTCCGTGATGAGTTCCTGAGGTGCTGGAACTGGTGGATCCTCCACCGCGTTCGCCTGAACCGGCATCAGAACCGTCAGCACCATCGAGGCTCAGTCGGCGTCGATGAGGCCCTCGCGCTGCGCTGCTCGCCGACGTCTTCTCTCGCCGGGTTCAGGATCGTGAGTTCCTCCTCCGTGAGGTGATGGTTCACCACGCGGGCCAACTCCTCGACCGCATCGTCGAACTTCTGGGTGTCGGTGCTCGCGCATTCGGGCACGGCCAACAGCGCCTGATGGCCCTCGGCGTGCTCCTCCTCACCGTGTTCGGCCTCGTGCTCGCCGACCGAGGAACTTCTTGCGCAGGGTCGGATAGACGTCCTTCTCCTCCGCCTCGGCATGCGCGACGTGCAAGGTAGAGAAGGCCTTCCGGACGGCGTCTCGGTCGGCCTCGAAGTTGCGTAGTTCGCGCAGCAGCGCTTCGAACCTGCGGTGGTCGTCGAGGATGAGGTCGACGACGTCTCCTGGCTGCGGGCGGCCCAGGTCGATCGTGGTCATGCTGTCTTCCTACCCAAACTTGGGCAGTCACGCCCGTCGATCGTCACCCACGTGGTCGCGAGCCAACCTCGCGATCGGGTCCAGGCGCGTGATCTCCCGTGTGGCGAGGTCGACCCGCACCGCCGTGTCCGCCGGAACGGGAGTCCATCCCGGCTGGTCCAGCCCGCTGGACACGATCTCGATGCTGCCCTCCCGGACCCGGTAGTCCATGGCGAAGTACTCGTTCGTGTGACGTGGCGGGATGTCACCTTCGTC
>CAYYQO010000294.1:0-1094 GCA_964473845.1 uncultured Aeromicrobium sp. | reverse complement strand
GTCAGCAGTGCCTCGAGCTCGTCTCGCGGAAAGACGTGTCCGTTGTGGGCGAACGCGTAGTCATCGGCGAAGAACGGGTGCGTGTTCTCGGGCCGGACGACGAACCCGCCGGTCGCCCATCGCAGGTGCACGATCCCGGCCGATGACACCGGCCGCCGCATGAGATCGGCGTAGTGGGGATCGAACGCGGCCGACTGCGGCGAGGTCGTGGTGCGGATGGAGCCGGCGCCGTCGCGGTCCGTTTCACACCACGCCGCACCCCAGCCGTCGTCGTGGACTGCGGTCAGGGCGGTGAAGGCCTCGAGGCCGTCCTCACCGAGCAGGTCAGCGACGGATCGTTCGCTCTCGGTGATGTAACCGAAGAGTCGACACATGTCGGATTCTCCTTTCGACGACAGTGGCGTCGTGGGAGTGGTACCCGTGTTCGGCACTGGCACACGCCGCAATCCTCAGGCGGGCCTGGCTGCTCTCTTGCGTTTGACCCGCCGGATCGTCGCGGGCAACGTCAGCACGAGAGCCAGGACGATGCCGACCAGCGCCCCGAGGGTGTTGGCGGCGATGTCACGCTCGTCCGGCACCCGCCCGGGGATGGACCGCTGCAGCCACTCGATGCCCGATGTCATGGCGAATGACCCGATGGCGGCGAGCCACCACCCACCGGCACCGAACAGCAGGAGCAGGAACACGCCGACCGGCACGAACAGGGCGATGTTCGCCAAGAACTCGGCTCGTTCGAACGTCAGCGACTCGACGTAGCCGCGGCGGTGCAGCCCGTTGATGACGCGAGCCAGGATGTCCGTCTGCTCCCCCAGCGGGCGAGGCGTCAGCGTCAACCAGCCGACGAAGCCCAGGTAGGCGAACGTCGCGAGGCTGAGGAAGGGATGCCGGTGGAACATGCCTCCAGTCTGCCTGTGGCGTGGCTGCTGTCTCAGCACCGGTCGCTGCGGCCCTCCCCTGCCGTTTCTCTCCGGCATCTTCTCGATGGGCTCTGATGATTGAGCGGAGGCGACCCAGCGCCTCAGTGGTGATGTGGCACGCACGGAGCACCCAGCAGAGAAACCGAAATGCCTCCGATTTCCAGCTTTGACCTGGAA
>CAYYQO010000293.1:0-2986 GCA_964473845.1 uncultured Aeromicrobium sp. | reverse complement strand
CGCCCAACATCGTGATCGGTTTCGGCCGGGTCGAGGGCAAGAGCGTCGGCGTCGTCGCGAACCAGCCGATGCAGTTCGCCGGCTGCCTGGACATCGACGCCTCCGAGAAGGCCGCGCGGTTCGTGCGCACGTGCGACTCGTTCAACATCCCCGTGCTGACGTTCGTGGACGTGCCCGGCTTCCTGCCCGGCACCGACCAGGAGTGGAACGGCATCATCCGCCGCGGCGCCAAGCTGATCTACGCGTACGCCGAGGCCACCGTCCCGCTCGTCACGATCATCACCCGCAAGGCCTACGGCGGCGCCTACGACGTCATGGGATCGAAGCACTTGGGCGCCGACATCAACCTGTCGTGGCCCACCGGCCAGATCGCCGTGGTCGGCGCGTCCGGCGCGGTCAACATCCTGTACCGCCGCGAGATCGCCGCCGCCGACGATCCCGAAGCGCTGCGTGCCGAACTGATGACCGAGTACGAGGACACCCTCTGCAACCCCTACGTCGCCGCCGAGCGTGGTTACATCGACGGGGTCATCAAGCCCAGCCAGACCCGCGCCGAGGTCGTCAAGGCCCTGCGCCTGCTGGCGACCAAGCGCGAGACGCTGCCGCCCAAGAAGCACGGGAACATCCCGCTGTGAGTCAGGACGACACGACCACGACGCAGGCCGCGACCGACCAGGTCGAGGCCACACCGCTGCTGCGCGTCGTCAAGGGCGACCCCACGGCCGAGGAACTCGCCGCGCTGATCGCCGTGGTCGCCGCCCGCAACGCCGCGGCCGCCGCGGCAGCAGCCACCGCCACACCTAAACCCCGCAGCCAATGGGGCCACCCGGCCCGCCAACACCGCCCACCGCACCGCTCCGGCCCCGGCCAGTGGCGCGCCTCCTCGTGGTGAACGACTTCCACTTCTACGAACCGGCTCGTGGCCACGGCTTGGCCCACGATCCATTCAACTCGCTCATCGCTCCTCGCCCGATCGGCTGGATCGGATCGAGGTCGGCGGACGGTGCGCACAACCTGGCGCCCTACTCGTTCTTCAACGCCTTCAACTACAGCCCGCCGATCATCGGATTCTCGAGCACGGGCTCGCGCGACACGTTGGCGAACGTCGAGGCCACCGGCGAGTTCACCTGGAACCTCGTGACACGCGGCCTCGCCGAAGCGATGAACGCCACGTCGACGAAGGCCGAGGTCGACGAGTTCAATGCGGCCGGACTCACCGCGATTCCGGGTGAGGTCGTTGCCGCACCACGCGTGCTCGAGTCACCGGCCTCGATGGAGTGCCGCCTGATCCGCACCCTCCCATTGACGTCCGCCGCCGGCGAACCCACCGTGTCCACCCTCGTGCTGGGTGAGGTCGTCGGGGTCCACCTGTCACAGGAGTTCCTCACCGAGGGCACGTGGGACACAGCGGCTGCCCGGCCCGTCGTCCGAGGAGGCGGCCCCACGACCTACTTCGGCCTTGGCGAGCGGTTCGATATCACCCGGCCGTCGTAGATCTGCACACCGACATCGGTGTGGCTACTCTTGTCGGGCCAAGCTTTCTCGGGGGAGACACATGTTCAGAACGTTGATCGCGCTGTGCGCGCTTGCCATCACCACCGCCTGGGCGGCCACGCCGGCCGTCGCGGCCGACGAGGTCGACGGGGCCAGCCGGATGATCCTGGTGCTCGACTCGTCCGGGTCGATGGCCGAGAAGACTCCCGACGGCACGAAGCGCATCGACGCCGCGAAGGACGCCCTGCGGCAGGTCATCGCCAAGCTTCCCGCGGAGCAGGAGGTCGGTCTGCGCGTCTACGGCGCCGAGGTCTTCGACCGCTCGGACGACGGCGCGTGCACCGACTCCCAGTTGATCGTCAAGCCGGGAACCGACAACCGCGACGACCTCGAGGGTTCGCTGGCCGACTACAAGCCCTACGGCGAGACTCCCATCGGCCACGCCCTGCAGGAGGCCGGCAAGGACCTGGGCTCGGAGGGACCGCGCACCGTCGTGCTGGTCTCCGACGGAGAACCGACATGCGACCCCGATCCCTGCACAGTCGCCGCGCAACTGGCCAGGGACGGTGTCGACGTGCGCATCGACGTCGTCGGCCTCGATGTCTCCGGCCAGGCCCGCACCAAGCTCAAGTGCATCGCCGAGCGGGGCAACGGCACGTACTACGACGCCGGCAACGCCGACGAACTGGTCGAGTCGCTCGACACTTCCACGACCCGGGCCTCGCGCCCCTTCGACCTGACCGGCGAACCGGTCGAGGGCACACCGACGCTCGACGAGAGCACTCCCGTCCTGAAGACCGGCCAGTACCTGGACCGTGCCCCCGTCACGGGCGAGATCTTCTACCGGCTGCCGCGCACGACGCCCGGCAGCACGATGCACGTCGGACTGATCAATGAGGGCGAACCGGGCTCGGCCGGCAGCGGACTGCGGCTGTCGATCTACGCCCTGGCCGAGGACGGGGAGCCGCGCCAGTGCGAATCGGACTCCTCCCACGACGTCTCCCTCGGCGAGCGGCGCCCCTTCGCCTACACGACCCTCAGTTCGTGGTCCACCGATCTGGAGGGCCGGTGCGCCACGGCCGACGAACTCATCGTGGGTCTGGAGGGCTCGATCGGCAACCTCGCCGGCAAGCAGGTCGAACTGGCGGTCTACGAGGAGCCACCGTTGGCCGATCCCACGGCGCGCCAACTGCCGCCCAGTTCCGCGAGGCCGGCGTGGACCACGCTGACATCCGGCACCCCGGTCGGCGACGTCGTTCCCGGCACGAGTATCGCGAACGCACCCGTCGTCGAGGACGGCACCTACGCCTTCGACATCAATCCGGGCGAGACGCAGGTCGTCGCCGTCCCCCTCGACTGGGGCCAGAACGTCCAGGCGCAGCTCGACGCCACCCTCACCACCGAAATCATCAAGGCGGCCGCCATCGGCAGCGACATCGCGGTCGACATCATCGGCCCCACCCGCGGCGACGCCGGCGTGAGTTTCTACGCC
>CAYYQO010000292.1:0-2999 GCA_964473845.1 uncultured Aeromicrobium sp. | reverse complement strand
CTCGCGCAACCCACGGCAGGTCAGTCAGTCCGCCTCGTCGACCGCCAGCGAATCGCGATCGACCTGGCCGGCCCGGAAGGCCGCACGACCGACCATGTGCGCCGAGACCGGCGCCGTCAGCAACTGGAACAGGGCGACGACGATCACGAGGGTGAGACTGCTGACGGAGTCGATGCGCAGGGCCAGCCCGGCCAGGATCAGCAGCAGGCCGAACGTCTGGGGCTTGGTGGCCGCGTGCATGCGGGTCAGGATGTCGGGGAAGCGCACGACGCCGACCGCGGCGATGAAGGCGAACAGGGCACCCAGGATCAGCAGGGTCCCGGAGATGACGTCGAGGACGAGCGACCAGTTCACAGGTTCTCACCCTTTCCGGCCTGCAGCGCGGCGTACCGCGCGATGCTGACCGAGCCGAGGAACGCGACGAGCGCCAGCGCGACCAGGATCGGCAGGGTCGTGGTGTGCTGGCGGACCGCCGCCTCGACCCCGATGGCTCCGACGCAGGCAGCGACGAAGACATCGGCCGCGACGGTCCGGTCCAGCATGGTCGGTCCGCGCACGATCCTGAACAGACAGGCCAGACCGGTCAGCCCCAGCAGTACGGCACACACGATGCCCACGATGGTCATGCGTCCTCCCGGAGTCGTCGTTCGCTCTCGGCGATCTCGTCGTCGGTGCCGATGGCCTTGAGCAGCACGTGCTCCTGGTAGCGGGCGTTGTGCCGCGCGGTCGCCACCTTCTGCGGCGTCGACGCGTCGAGGATGTGCAGCCACATCCGTCGTCCCTGCGAGTCCAGTTCGATGAGCAGGGAGCCCGGCACGAGTGAGATCAGCTCTCCGGTCAGGGTCTGGCGCAGTTCGGAGTGACTGACCAGGTCGATCTTGATGACGGCGCTGGCCGGAGCTCCCTTGGGCCGGATCGCGAGCCAGCCGACGATGAAGCTCGCCACGGCCAGATCGAACAGGAACTTCACCACCAGCACGATCGTCGACCAGGGCCGCAACACGCCATCGACCGAGACCCGCGGGAACGGGAACACGACCAGGATCAGGCAGCTGACGATGATGCCACCGGCCAGATTCAGCGGGGTGATCTCGCCCCACAGCAACAGCCAGACGATGGTCAGCCAGATGATGACGGGCAGGTGCCAGACGTGCAGGCCCCGGACGCGGTCAGCCACGTTCCAACACCGCCTCGATGTAGGGAGTTCGCTCGTGCAGTTCGTCGGCGGCGCGTTCGGCCAGGGAGAACAGCGGTGCGGCGAACACGGTCAGCGCGATCGTCACGAGCCCGAGTGCCACGGTCGGCATGGCCATCCGCAGCGGCAGCCGCTCACCCTCGGTGTCCTCTTTCCACGAGGTCTCGCGCTGCGTCATGGTGGAGATGCCGCTGCCGCCGTGCAGTGATCCGCCGGGCACGATCGGGTCGAACGGCACGGGCGTGTCGTCCTCCGCCTCGCCGAGTGGCTGCCAGAAGGCGCGGTTCCAGATCTTGGCCATGGCGTAGAGCGTCAGCAGGCTCGTGGCGACGGCGGCCGCGACCCCGGCCAGGGCAAGCCAGTCGCCGGCTTCGACACCGGCCTCGAGGAGACCGAGCTTGCCCAGGAAACCCGAGAACGGCGGGATCCCGGCCAGGTTCATGGCGGGGACGAAGAACAGCAGCGACAGGGCCGGCGCATGTCGGGCCAGACCTCCGAGCCGGTCGAGGTTGGTCGTGCCCGAGCGGTATTCGATCAGTCCGGCGACCAGGAACAGTGTCGTCTGCACCGTGATGTGGTGAACGATGTAGAAGATCGCGCCGGCGATGCCCAGTTGGCTGGCGATCGCGATGCCGAAGAGCATGTAACCGATGTGGCTGACCAGGGTGAAGGACAGCACACGTTTGATGTCCGACTGCGCGACGGCGCCCAGGATGCCGACCACCATCGTGAGGATCGACGCCCACAACAGCAGGGTGCGCAGTTCGTGCGTCGGGAACAGCAGCGTCTGGGTGCGCAGCATCGCGTAGATGCCGACCTTGGTGAGCAAGCCGGCGAACACCGCCGTGACGGGCGCTGGCGCCGTGGGATAGGAGTCGGGCAACCACGCCGAGAGTGGGAACACCGCGGCCTTGATCGCGAAGGTCAGCAACAGCATCAGCTGCAGCATCGTGGCGACATCACTGTCCAGCGTGGGTATCCGCTGGGCCAACTGGGCGAAGTTCACGGTGCCGGTGGCGGCGTAGACCGACGCGATCGCGATCAGGAACAGCGCCGACGACGCGAGGCTGACGACGATGTAGATCGTGCCCGATCGGACGCGAGCATCGGTACCGCCGAGCGTGATCAGGACGTATGACGAGGCCAGCAGGATCTCGAAGCCCACGAACAGGTTGAACAGATCGCCCGAGAGGAAGGCGTTCGAGACGCCGGCGCTCAGGACGAGGAACGTCGGGTAGAAGACCGACAGGGGAGTGTCGCGGCCGAACTCGACGATGCCCTGACCGATCGAGTACAGCAGCACGCACAGTGTGACGATGGTCGAGATCAGCAGCATGAGGGAACTGAGCCGGTCCGCCACGAGGCTGATGCCCAGCTCGGCAGGCCACCCGCCGACGTTGAACGTCTGGGGTCCGTACCGGTCGGCGCGCACCAACAGCACGACGGCCGAGGCGACGACGGCGAGCAGCGTGATGATGCTGATCCACCGCTGCGGTCCGGCGAACCGGCCGAACGCCAGGCACAGGCCGGCGCCCAGCAGCGGCAGGATCACCGGCGCCAGCACGAGCTGGTCGAGCAAGCCGTTCATGTCGGCACCGCCGTGGGCTCGCTCATCATTTCGCGGTGACCTTCTGCTCGGAGCCGGTGGGGTCGTCGTCGCCGTCGTAGCCCTCGTCGGGCAGTTCGGTGTCGTCGGCCTCGACGAAGGTCGCCGACACCTGGTCGCGCTCGGCGCGGCGGCGGATCAGATCGTCCTCGAGGTCGTCCTGGACGTCATCGGTGCCGGTCAGCTGCCACGCGCGGT
>CAYYQO010000291.1:0-3063 GCA_964473845.1 uncultured Aeromicrobium sp. | reverse complement strand
GGCGTACGGCATCGGCGGCGTGCCGTTCTTCGTGTTCGACGGACGGCTCGGCGTCTCGGGCGCCCAAGCACCCGAGACCTTCCGCGACGTGCTGGAGCGGGCGACCTCAGAGGCTTCCGCATGACCTCGCCCGTGGTCGGCCCCTTCGAACTCGTCGGCGAGGACGACGCTCCGACGTGTGTCGATGGGGTCTGCGCCCTGCCCGAGCCCGCCGCGACGGAACCGACGGACGAGGAGTCCGGCGCCGCCGTTTAGGGTCGACTGAGTGACCACGACTCGACCAACCCGGCACCACGAGCTCGACCACCTACGCGTTCTCGCGACGTTCGGCGTCATCTTGTTGCACGTCGGAGCGATCGTGGTGGTCGTGTGGCGCGACTCCACGCCGGACCTGGTCTCGAACTTCAACATCGGCAACGCTGCCAATTCCGCCGGGCGATTCGCGGTCAACTGCTTCTTCATGGCCTCGGGCGCGCTCCTGCTCGATCCCGTCCGCCGGTTCGTGCTGCGCCCCCAGTTCCTGCGGGTCGCGCTGCCGACCCTGACTTGGATCGTCATCTACGGGATCGCCAACGTCCTGCTGAACCGGCTGGACCACATCGGTGTCCGGGGCGCCCTGCGCAACCCCGAGGCGTACGACACACCTCAGGCCTTCATCCGCGGCCTGCTGGCCGACCCGGCCGCGTATCACCTGTGGTTCGTGTACGTGCTGCTCGCGATCTACCTCGTCGTGCCCCTGCTGCGCGCCATCACGGCCCGGCCGGAGCCCGAACGGCTCCGGCTGCTGCTGTGGTTCCTGCTGTTGTGGTTCGTCGCTGATCTGCTGTTGCAGCGTTGGAGCCTGTTCTTCTTCAAGGACCGAGCACCCACGATCTACTCCGTGCCACTCGAGCCGCTGCCGACCGGCTACGTGGGCCTGTTCGTCCTGGGTTACGTCCTGTTCCACTACCGCGACCGGATCCGGGTACCGAGTGGCGCCTGGCTGGCGCTCGCCGCCGTCGGCGTGCTGTGGACGTTCATCGCCGTGTGGCAGGCGGCCGAGTCGGGCGACCCGAGCACCTTCCGGGCGTACGGGAACTTCTATCCGCCCGTCCTGATGTACTCGATCGGGGTGTTCGCCTTCTTCGCCACGAAGCAGCGAGGGCCAGGGCCTGCCTGGCCGTGGATACGCCGACTGTCGGACCTGAGTTTTCGCATCTATCTCGGGCATGTCCTGGTGATGCACTCGCTGCGCGTCACCACGGACCTGGGCGCTCTGATCGCGGAACGCCCGGTCATCGGGTTGCCGGTCCTCTACGTCCTCACCGTCGTGATCTCGGTGCTGCTGGCCTGGCTGCTGGACCTCGTCAAGCCGCTGCGTCGCTGGATCTGAGGCTCACGCCCGCGGGTGGCGTCGATAGGCCGAGACCGTCGGGTCGCCGGTGGCCCAGAAGCGCCAGGGCACATCGGCCTGCAGGCGTACTCCGACGCGAGGACCCGCACTGATCGCGGGCCGATCGACCCGCTCCCCCAGGCACACCGGGACACCGTCCAGCACGTCCGTGCCCAGATCGGCACTCGTGATGCCGAGGGCCTTCGTCAGGTTTCCCGGACCGCGGGCGAGAGCGTGGTCGGCGACCGGTCCGCGGCGTTCGCGGGCCGGGCCGATTCCCTCGACGATCTCGCCGGCGCGGATCAGGACGGCCGCAGCCTGCTCGGTCGGCCCCGTCACGATGTTGGCGGCGTGATGCCCGTGAATCCGGTACACGTACAGCCGCCACGGTGGCCCGTACATGATCTCCGAACGGGGTGTGCGGGTGAACGCATGCGACGCGGGATCCTGGGTTCCCCCATAGGCCTCGACCTCGGTGATCCGGGCGGTCACGCCGTGCCCGTGCAGCAGGCGGCCCAGCAGGTCGCGGGCATGGGCAGTGACGTCGGACATGGCTTCCTACCTATCACGTTCATCCGGTGATAACCTCACGCAGCGATGATGTGACTTACGTCACGTCCTCGATCTGCAAGGAGTGCTCGTGCCCGCACCGACCCTTCGCTCACTGGCGATCACCGCCGCCATCGCCATGACCGCCGGCCTCGTCGCGGCAGCGCCGTCCAACGCGGCCGATCCGGTGTTCCCGCCGATCTGGGACCACGGTCCAGGTGGTGTGCGCTACGTCGCGATGGGCGACTCCTTCGTCTCGGGGCCCGGGATCCCGACGGAGCGCCCCGGTGATTGCACGCGCAGCGACAAGAACTTCCCCAGCCTGGTCGCCGCAGACCTCAAGTTCACGTCCTTCACCGACGCGAGTTGTGGCGGAGCCCAGACGACGCACTACTGGAATGCGCAGGGGACGAATCCGGCTCAGCTCGACGCATTGCGGCCGGACACCACGTTGGTCACGCTCGGCACGATGGGCGGCAATGACGCGGGGCTCGTCCAACTCGCCGGCACATGCCTCACCACCGGGTGCAGTGAACTGCCGGTCGAGCCCTACCACCAGACGATTGACGATCTCGCGGACGTGTACCGCGATCTGATCGACGATGTGCGAGAGCGCTCCCCGTACGCCACGATCGTGGCCGTCGGGTACGGCACCTACGTCCCCGACCACACGTGCGACGCTCTCATCAACGCCACCGACGCCGACCTCGTCTACCTACAGGACATCATCGACCGACTGAGCAACACGATCGAGACCGTCGCGGCCGAGGAGGACATCGCCTTCGTCGACATGCGCACGATCGAGGGCTGGCGCGAGCACACGGCCTGCGCTCCCCCGGCCGAGCAGTGGATCCGCGGCATCTTCACGTTCGGCGACGGCGCAGCTCTGCACCCCTCGACCGCGGGCATGCAGCAGATGGCGACGAAGGCCCTGGAGACGATCGCACCGCTCGTGGGCGGACCCACAGAGCCCACCCCCACGCCGACGGTTCCGACGACGAAGCCCACGACCAAGCCGAAGCCCAGGCCCGTACCGACGTCGGCCCAACGCGTGGCAAAGGCCGCCAGGACCGTACAGATCCGCGCCGTCTGCACGGGTCCGCGCTCGAAGAAGCGCGTCGTCCTGCGCGCCTCCGGCGGGC
>CAYYQO010000290.1:0-3069 GCA_964473845.1 uncultured Aeromicrobium sp. | reverse complement strand
CGCGTGTTCGACCGGACGGCCTGCTGCCACGACGACGGCATGACCGACGCCAGCGGGGACGCCGTGATCACCACGTCGACCACGTCTCCGCCGAGCTCGGCCACGATCTCGCGACCGCGGTCCGGCAGGACCACGTCGAAGTACTCGCTGCTGATCACGACCCGGCCGGTGGCCGCCCTGACCTCGGAGACCAGATCGTCCCAGTGCCACTGCGGGGGCAGTGCCGAACCGATCGGGCTGGCGAACCCGGACGCGACCCGGGCCGCATCGGCCTGCGACCGCGTCTTGCCCGGATAGAGCACCCCGCGCGCCGCGAGCTCCTCACGAGCGGCCGCCAGCGCCCCCTGGATTGCCGTCGTTCCCGTCTTGTGCGGACCGACGTGCAACAGGACACCCCGCGGACCGATGGGCACGACTGCGTCTGAGTTGGTCATCGGGGCCATCCTACGTAGCCGTTCGGGCGACTCAGCGGGACCGTGGGCCAGCGCCTCCGCCCGCGCCACCGCCGGTGGGCGGCCCGCCCATGCCGCCACCGGTCAACGACCTCACGGTGGCCGTGTCGCCGCTCGGCAGTGCCGCCTCGAGATCGGCCACGACCACGCGCTGGCCGGTCGTGAGTCCCTCGGTCACCGCGATCAACGTGCCGCCCATCGCACCCAGGGTGACCTGACTGCGAGAGACCTCGCCGTCATCACCCAGCACCAGCACCGTTCCCTGCGTCGCCGTCCGGCGCGTCACGGCCGACGTCGGCACGGTCACGGCGTCGGCCGCGGTGCCGGTCACGAGCGCGACGGACGCCGTGGATCCCTCGGGCGCGGCGACGTCGCCATCGATCCGGACCGTCACCAGATACGTCGTCGACTCGGACTGGTCGTCCGAGGCCTCGGGCGTGAGTCCTATCGCCGACACCTCTCCCTCGACGGGCGCCGCGGCGCCGGGCGTGATCCTCGCGGCCTGGCCCACCTCGATGTCGGACAGGTCGTCAACGGGCACGCTGAGTGTCGCCGTGTTGTCACCGTCACCGATCAGCACGAAGGCGCGGTCCGAGGTCGACACGGAGTCGCCGGCGGTCACGTCGGCCGCCATGATCGTGCCGCCGTACGGAGCCGTCAGCGTCGCGGCCTCCAGATCTGCCTCGGCCTCGGCGAGAGCGGACTTCGCCGAGTCGACGTCGGCCTGCGCCGACGCCAGATCTGCCGCCGTGGCCGTCGTGCCGGAGGAACCGGAAGCCGAACCGGACCCGCCCGGTGTCTGACCCGACTGGCTGCCGCCCGAGGGCTCGCCCTTCTCGGTCTGCTTCGGCGCAGCCTTCTCAGTCGGCTGCTCGATCTTCTCGTCCGTCTTCTTCCCGGAGTCCGTCCCGGAATCCGGCGTCGGCGTCGGCGTCGGCTCAGTCATGTCATCGGTTCCCGAGTCCGCCGAGTCCTTCTCCAGCTGCGCCACGGCCGAGTTCAACGTGTCCCCCAGCGTGCCGAGGGCGCCCTGCAACGCGTCTTGCTTCTGGGCCACGACGTCCTGCGCATCCTGAACCGCCTGCAGCGCATCACTGCACTCCTGCGAGAGTCCGCTCGCGACCACCTCGTCCTCCGCATCCGCGCTGGGTTCGTCCGCGCACGCCTGCTGCTGTGCCGCGAGGGCGGACTTGGCGTCGGCGATGGCCGACGTCGCCTCGCTCTGCGCGCTCTTGACGGCTTCCTGCTGCACGGTCAGTTCGGCCAGCTTCGCCGCCAGCTCGTCGCTCGTCGCGGCGGCAGTCGTCACTGCATTGGCCGAGACCACGTACACCGCCGAGGTCACCGTGCCCGCGGACGACGTCGAGGCTGCCGAGACAGCCCCGCTGGCCCGCTTCACGGTGTCGATCTGGCCGTCCTCGACGTCGTCAAGGTAGGCCTCGGCCTCGGCCAGGTCGGCCTTCGCCTTCGTGACCGCGGCCTTCAGCTCCGTCGCGTCGAGGGTGGCGAGCACGTCGCCGGCCTCGACCTCGTCGCCCACCTCGGCCCTGACCTTGAGCACGGTGCCGTCCGTCGCGAACACCAGGTCCGATCGGTTCGATGCCGCGATCGTGCCGTCGAAGGTCACGGTCTGCTCGACGTCACCCGTCGCGGCGACGACCGTGCGGTACCGCCCCTCCCCCGCGTTGGAGGACACCGTGAACAGACCGACCGCCACGGCGGTCGTCGCCACGACCCCCACGGCCAGCACCCGCCGGCTGACGTGGATCACTGGGAGTCCTCCTCGCCCGGTGCTCCGCCCCGACGACCGGGACCCGTCGAGCACTCACCGTCGGTCGGCTGGCTGATCTGGATCGAGGTCGCGGTGACCGCACCGCTCGAGTCGGCATCGCCACGGGTCTGCAGGCACACGCCCACCTCGACGTCATCGGCACTCGCCCCAGCCGAGGCCTGGTAGGTCGTGTCGGAACCGACGGCCACCGTGACAGTGCTGGTCTCGTCCGAACCGGGTTGTGAGGACTCGACCGTGAACCCAGAATCGGTCACGGCGGTGACGATGCCCGAGGTCATGCCGCCGCCCTGGGGTCCGCCCTCGGGGCGCTCACCCGGGGAGCCGCCGTCCGTCCGATCCGTCGGCATGTCGCTGGGGCGGTCGGTGGGCAGGTCTGTCGGACGTTCGCCACCGCCACCGCCGCCGAAGCCGTTGCTGCACTCCCCGTCGACGGCCTCGCTGATCCGCACGCTCGACGCGGTCACCACGTCGGAATCGGAGTCGTCCCCCGCGACCACCACGACGCACGCGCCCTTCGCGAGGTCGTCGAGCGACCCGGCGACCTGCTGCGTGAACGTCGTCGCGTCGGTCCACGACACCGCAGTCTGGCTGCTGGAGCCCTGGACCTGCGCGGTCGAGCCGTCGACGGCCGCGACCTTCCCGGATCCGGGCTGCTGCGACGGCATGCCGCCACCGCGCTGCTGAGACTGCTCGGCCGAGGCGTTCTGGGTGTCCTGCTCCTCGTCACCGCACGCCGCGAGGGAGAGGGCGAGCGCGAGAGCGGTGGCGGTCAGGGCGATCGTGCGTTTCATGGTGACTCCAGTCAGAGAGGGGTTCATTCGCTTC
>CAYYQO010000289.1:0-3077 GCA_964473845.1 uncultured Aeromicrobium sp. | reverse complement strand
TTCACCGAGAGCTACGCGCGCGCCATCAAGGTGTACGAAGGACTGGCGACCGGCATGGTGGGGATCAACCAGGGTGTGGTCTCCAATCCGGCCGCGCCGTTCGGCGGACTGAAGGCCTCGGGCTTCGGCCGCGAGGGCGGCGACGAGGGCATCGAGGAATACCTCGAGACGAAGTACGTGGGCCTCGCGCCCTGAGCAGCGCCCGCACCGTGTGACCTGCGCTACATCCTCTATTTTCGCCACAATTGCCACGCTTGTCCCAGATCTGGTCTAAGGTGCTTCGCTGACAGGTCCTCGCGTTCCTGCGAGACGGGAGTCCTCCGGCTAGTTCTTTCGGGTGGTTCCTTGCGAGACCGCGTCAGAGCCACGCCCCCGAGCCGTCTGGTGAGGGAAGGCTCAAGCCGCCGGTGACGGTGGTCGTTGTGTTGATCTGATCGAAAGCAGTCACATGAATCTCGGGACGCCCACGTCCACGCGCTCATCCTTGCGTCGTTTCGCCGCGCGCACCTTCCGACCGGTGGCAGCCGTCGTGTTGCTGACCGGTCTGCTGGCCATGCTGCCGACAGCCGCTGAGGCCGACCGGTTCGGCACGATGACGTATGCCAGCGGGACGTACACCCAGACGCTGACCCAGTCGACGGGTAACGCGACGACGGGCGCGCAGGCCGCGAATGTCGCGGTGACGTACGCCGCCGACGGTTCGCTCACCTACAGCGACTCGGGAACGGGATCGGGCCAGAACGACGGCCGGGCGAACTTCCCCCAGAAGAGCGCGACGGCTGCGATGTTCAACCCCGTCATCCCGAACGGCACGAACATGACCGGGTTCACCACGACCGCGGGCGGATGTGGGACGACGAGTAGCACCACCTCGAGGGTGACCTGTGCGAACCGTGGCACGCTCACGATGACGTTCAACCCCCCGGTCACCGAGGTGTCCATCGGGATCATGGGTATCGGCGGAACCTCGGGATCCATCAACCTGGGTGCCGCGGGAACCGTGACCGCGCCGACGACGGCCACCATGACCTCGACGGGCGGCTCTGCCCTGCAGGTCGTCAACAGTGGCAAGAAGTGGCAGTCGACTGCCGTCCGCCCGGCAACTGCCTGTTCGGCTGCCGCCACTTCGGCCGGCTGTGGCACGGTCCGCGTCACCAACCCGACGGCCTTCACCACCTTGACGTTCGCCATGAGCATCGAGGCCAGCGGTGGTAGCGGCACTCTCCCGACGACCGCTGCCGATCACCTCAACTTCATCGCCTCGATCCCCGACCAGCCGCTGCCCACCGCCGTGGCAGACACCGCCAGCACCGACTCGGCCACGCCGATCACGATCGATGTCCAGGCCAATGACACGGCGGGCACCGGGTTCACCAAGAACGCCACCAGCACGGAGTTCCGCACTTCGGCCGGCTGGACGCTGAGCAACGGCAACAAGACCGCCACCCACGCGACCGCGGGCACGTATGCCGTCCAGGCGGACGGGCGTGTGCTCTACACGCCGGTGCTCGGCTACACCGGAACGACTCCCGCCCTCGGCTACCAGTTCACGGACTCCGCCGACAGCACGGCCTGGACCACGCTGAGCACGACCGTCACCAACCCGACACCCGTCGCCCCGGTCATCTCGGGTCCGGCCAATGGCAGCCTGACGAACGACCGGACCCCGGAAATCACCGGCACCGGCAACCCCGGCGACACCATCACGGTCGTCGTCGGGGGCACGACACTCGGCACCACCTCGGTCCAGGGGGACGGCACGTGGTCGTTCACCCCGACGACCGATCTGCCCGAGGGCCCGAACACCGTGTCCGCCACCGCCACGAACATCTTCGGGAACACCGGCCCGGCCGCGACCAGCACGTTCACGATCGATGCGACAGCGCCCGATGCCCCGGTCATCACGGGTCCGGCCGACGGCACGGTCACGAGTGACACCACGCCGACGCTGACGGGTACCTCCGAGCCGAACGCCACCGTCACGATCTTCGACGGCGGCACCGAGATCGGCACGGCCACTGCGGACGGTTCGGGGAACTGGACCTTCACCCCGGACGACGCGCTGGCGAATGGTCCGCACACCTTCACGGCGACCCAGACCGATCCGGCCGGCAACACCAGCGCGGCCTCCAGCCCGATCACCGTCACGATCGACGACGTCGCTCCCGACGCGCCGGTCGTCACCGGCCCGGCCAACGGTTCGACCGTCACCACGACGACGCCCACGCTCACGGGTACCGGTGAGGAGGGCGCGACCGTCGTCGTCCGCGACGAGGACGACAATGTGCTCTGTACGACCACGGTCGGCGCGGGCAACACGTGGTCGTGCACGAGCGCGGCCCTCGACGAAGGCCCCCACACCATCACGGCCACGCAGACCGACCCGGCCGGCAACGAGAGCCCGGCCTCGACTCCCGTGAACTTCACGGTCGACAGCGTTGCTCCCGACGCGCCGGTCATCACCGGCCCGGCCGAGGACGCGCTGCTGAACACCGCCACGCCCACGATCAGCGGCAGTGGCGAGACCGGTGCGACGGTCACCGTCTACGAAGGCTCCACCGTGCTCTGCACCACGACCGTGGTGGACGGGACGTGGAGTTGCGTCCCGGACACCGCGCTGGCCGACGGCCCGCACGCCATCCACGCGACGCAGACCGACGCCGCCGGCAACGCGAGCGGCACCTCGGCCGTCCGCAACTTCACGATCGATGCGACGGCGCCCGACGCGCCGGTCATCACCGGCCCGGCGGACGGAAGCCTGCTCGGTACCGACACGCCCACCATCTCGGGCACGGGTGAGCCCGGCGCGCTGGTCTCGGTGCGCGACGAGGACGACAATGTCATCTGCGCGGGCGTCGAGGTCCAGACCGACGGCACGTGGTCCTGCACCACGACCGCCCTGTCCGATGGCCCTCACACGTTCACCGCGGTCCAGTCCGATCCGGCAGGCAACACGAGCGGCGACTCCAACACCATCGGTGTCGTGGTGGACACCGATGCGCCCCCGGCCCCGGTGATCACGGGCCCGGCCGATGGTGACATCACGAACGACAACACCCCGACGTTCACCGGCACCG
>CAYYQO010000288.1:0-3101 GCA_964473845.1 uncultured Aeromicrobium sp. | reverse complement strand
GGGCCGTCTGGGGGCTTGGCCATGAACCCAATCAATCCTGTGACCTAGGTCACTCGCAACCGGGAGCGGCCGCGCGACCGGCGCCCCTGCCTCCACTTTTGGTACAGAATCCACGTTCGGGAGGCGCTGTGACGTGGATCCCGTACCAAAAGTGGAGGCGGGTGGGACGATGGCGCCATGCCCAGCCTCCACGCCATCGTGCTCGCGGGCGGTCGTTCCAGTCGATTGGGCGGCATCGACAAGGTCATGACCGTCGTCGGAGGCCGGCCCCTGCTGTTCCGGGCGGTCGAGGCCGTCGCTCCTGCCGAGCAGGTCGTCGTGGTGGGACCGCAACGTGTGCTCGATCTGCCGCGTGAGGTGACGTGGGCGCGTGAGGTACCCGAGTTCGGCGGTCCGGCCGCGGGCGTCGCGGCGGGCTGGACGGCGCTGGCCGCAGCCCCGGACGACGAGATCCTCATCCTGCCGGCCGACCTCGTCCGGCCCGAGGTGGTCGTGGCCTCGCTCGGCAGGGCCGGGACGATCGCCGTCGACCCCGACGGACAACGACAATGGGCGTGCGTCCGGATACGATCCGACGACCTCGGCGCCAAGGTCCGCGCGGCCGGCGAACTGCCGGGATTGTCGCTGCGTGCCCTCTTCGGCACGCTGGATCTCGAGGAGGTCGTGGTGTCCCATGACGGCGCAGCCGATCTCGACACGCCCGACGATGCGAAGGAGTACGCCGATGAGCAATGACGAAGTCCTGGCCCGCTGGTGGCAGACGCTGACCGCCGAACTGGGCATCTCGCCCGATGCCGATCCGGAGGTCCTGCTGGACCTCGCCGGCACCGCGGCCCACGCGGTCGTGCGGCCCGCCGCGCCGCTCACGACCTTCCTCGTGGGATACGCCGCCGGCAAGGCCGATGCCGATGCGGCCGGACTGGCTCGGCTCGTGGAACAGGCTGAGGGCGCAGCCGAGGATTTCGAGTGAGCGATGTCTCCTGGGCCGAGGCGCGCGCACGTGCCTTGGCCGCCGCCCCGCTCGGTGAGGTCATCGACCTCAATCTGGCGGGCGCCCTGGGCGCCACCACGTCCGAGGACCTCCTGGCCCTGGGGCCGGTCCCCCATGCGGTGACCTCGGCGATGGACGGGTGGGCGGTGGCCGGCGAGGGGCCCTGGTCGCTCGACTCCGGCGCCGGCCCACTGCAGCCACGCCACGCCCGACCCATCGTCACCGGCGGCGTGCCACCTGAGGGCACTGACGCCATCGTGCCGTCCGAACTCGGCGAGATCACCGCGGACCGGTTGACCGGCGACACGCCCCCACACGGGCGTCACATCCGGCCGGCCGGCGAGGAGGCGCACGAAGGTGACGTGATCGTTCGACGCGGGTTCGTCCTGACCGCCTCCCGACTGGCGATCCTGGCCGCCACCGGCCACGACCAGATCCCGGTCCGGCGATCCCCCTTGGTCGACCTGCTCGTCACCGGTGACGAACTCGTCTCCGTGGGCATTCCCGATCCGGGACGGGTCCGCGACGTGATGACCCCGATGCTGCCGCCGCTGCTGGCCGGCCTGGGCGCCCGCGTGTCCCGGCTCGACCACGTCAGGGACGACGCGGCAGCGGTCGCCGCTGCGGCACTGGCCTGCGACGCCGACCTCATCGTCAGCGCCGGCGGCACCGGACGGTCGTCCGCCGATCCCCTCGAGGCAGCGTGGGCGTCGATCGGCGTGGACGTGCGCTTTCGCGGTGTCGACATGCGACCGGGTCATCCGGCCTCACTCGCCGTCCTTCCCGACGGCCGGCCCTGGCTGGCACTGCCGGGCAATCCGCTCGCAGCCGCCCTGACGGCGCTGTCCTTCGTCCCACCTCTCGTGGCCGGCCACACGGGCGTCCCGCTCGGCGCACCCCAGCAGGCCGTCGCGGCTGCGGCCTTCACGGGCAAGGCCGGGACGAATCTGGTCCCTGCCGAACACACTCCCGCCGGGTTGGTCCCGGCCGGGGCCAGTCGTCCACACATGTTGCGCGGCCTGGCCGATGCCGACGTCGTGGCGATCGTGCCCCGCGAGGGCATCGAATCGGGTTCGCCCGTCGCCGTGCTGCCTCGCGTCTGGTGATTCAGTACGGTGAGGACCGTGGACGCGACGATCTATCACAACCCCCGCTGCTCGACCTCGCGCAAGGCGCTGGCCCGGTTGAAGGACGCCGACATCGAACCCACGGTCGTGAAGTACCTCGACGAGGGGTGGACCGCCGAACAGTTGCGTGACCTCTTCACGGCGGCCGGTCTGACCCCCGCCCAGGCGGTCCGCAAGCGCGAGTCGCTGTACCGCGAACTGGGCCTCGACTCGGTTTCCGACGACGAGATCCTGGCGGCGATGGTCGCGCATCCCGTGCTGGTCGAGCGTCCGTTCGTCGTCACCGCGAAGGGCACGCGACTCGCGCGTCCGGTCGAGGACATCGACGAGATTCTCTGAGCGGTCCGCGCACCCGGCTGACCCGTTCCGAGGTCCGCGCGCCATACTGGCCCCGACCCGCAAACCCACGGAAGAGAGTTCCCGTGCGCAATCCTCGTGCCTTCCTGCGTCCACTCGCCGTCGGTGCTCCGGCACCCGTCACCGATGTGCCGTTCCGCCCGAGCCGGATGATCCACTTCTTCGACCCGAGCAACCCGAAGATGGCCGAGAAGGTGCCGTCGATCGCCGCCAAGGTCGACATCATCCTGGGCAACCTCGAGGATGCGATCAAGACCGAGAACAAGGAAGCGGCACGTCAGGGCCTCATCGACATCGCGAAGAAGACCGATTTCGGCGACACGCAACTGTGGGTCCGGATCAACTCGCTCGACTCCCCGTGGGTCCTGGACGACCTGCTCGCGCTCGTGACCGAGATCGGCGACAAGCTCGACGTCATCATGGTGCCGAAGGTCGAGGGCGCCCAGGACATCCACTACGTCGACCGACTGCTGGCCCAGCTCGAGGCCAAGGCGAACGTCCGGAAGCCACTGCTCGTGCACGCGATCCTCGAGACCGCGCTCGGCGTGGCCAACGTCGAGGAGATCGCCGCCGCCAGCCCGCGCATGCAGGGTCTGTCGCTCGGACCGGCGGACCTCGCTGCTTCG
>CAYYQO010000287.1:0-3115 GCA_964473845.1 uncultured Aeromicrobium sp. | reverse complement strand
TGAGTCTCGGCAACCACCTCCACCCCGTACGACATCACTCGCGGCGGATAGACGCTGGCCGGCGCCAGCCTTGGGGCCCACTCCGCCACGACAGCGACTTACCGTCGCGCGAGTCGAGCGGTTGTCCGCCACGCTTCAGGAGGTCGCGACCAAAAGCGCCGATCGATCGGCGCCGTCTGGTTGTATTGCCCCGCGGAACATCAAGCCAGGGGGTCATCGTGTGGCAGGGCTCGTACGAGTTCGTCGTAAACCAGTGGGGAGTGGGTCACGGCGGTTTCCATTCGCAGTCACTTTTCTTTCAGGCTCTCGACCGCAATCCAACGGCACCTGTCGGGAACGGGTCGATGGTTCGGGTCATCTTCGACTGCGGATCCGGGCGGAGTGCCCGACCTCGGGGAGCCCTCGTGGACGCGGTGAGGCGGATGCTGGAGGATGTTGACGACGGGTCAATTATTGATCTCCTCGTCATCTCTCACTTCGACTTGGATCACATCAACGGCCTCGCTCATCTCGCAGCCGAACTTGTCAGGAAGAACATCCGCGTCGCGCGGGTGTGGACGCCGGTGCTGACAAAGATCGAGGCTCTTTTCGCGATCGCGACCTCCGGCGTGACCGGTTCTGCGCGCCAGACGTACGCCGCTTTCGTCGCCGATCCGGTTAGCCGACTGACCGAGCTGTTCGACGGCGCTGACGTCGAGCAGGTCGCTCCGGACAACGAACCGATCCCGTTGCCACCTAGCGGAGCGGGCACGGGCGACGCGGATATCGGAGGCGACATCACCCTGGCGGCTGCTCCCGGCGGGCGCGGACTCGTCGCAGGTTCAGGCGCACCAAATGGGGGCGAAGTGCTGTGGGAGTTCCAGCCATTCGTTATCGAGTCAACGTTGGTTGGGGCCAAGGCTGTTGCTGCGCGCATTCGCCAACTTCTAGGGAAGCCGACAGAGCAGTGCTCGGTCGCCGACCTGATCACATTCGCCAACGATGCGGATCTCCTCGAACAGTTCCACTCCGCCGTGCTCCACCACCACGCTCAGTCAAGTCGGGGAACGCGGTCGTCAAGCGCCCGCACCGGCCCCAACCTTTCCTCGCTATGCGTCTATTCCGGGCCTGTCGCTCCGTACGACTGGTGTCGCTTCCGCAGGGGTTGGAATCGGTTAGATGTGACCCCACACGCCGTCCCGATCGCTCCGGCCTGGCTCGGTACGGGCGACGCAGGGCTCCGGGAAGCACACCACGTGGACGCGATGCAGTCGGGTTTGACGCAACGCCGACTAGATCGCGTCGGCATCTCTTCTGCGCCGCACCACGGGTCACAGCATGATTCGGGTGCGCCCCTATGGAGGGCCCTCCCGAACGCGCGCTGGGTCACGATCGAGGCGAACAGGTTGAAGGGTGGCACCGGAAACGATCACCCCCACAACCTGGTATTGACCGAGTTGGAAACCAGAGGTATCGCCGCGCACACTTCAACCGATGGCCGCGACTTCGTGTGGAGCGACAAGCGCATTCGCTGATGCTCCAGCGCTCTCCGCGCACTTTGAGGTTTCCGCCAGTCAGCGCGTTCGAGGAGGTACCGATCGGGCTGGACGCCGCGCGATGCCGACCGGCAGTGCGGCTCTGCCACCTCTGCTGCACGAAATGGTCGCAGTAGGAACTGCCACATGGTGGACGAAAACGACGCAGTCACACCGCTTCGCGCGAAGACTTGGTTAGGCGATCTGGTAGCGGTCGCCGTCGACCTCTACCTCGACTCGCAAAGTGCCACCGACGGCCTCGGCGTACTTGCGCAGGGTGTCGACCTGGGTCTTCTCGATATCGCCGGACTCGATGCCCGAGACTCGGCGTTGGGAGACGTGAATGCGGTCGGCGACCTCGGCCTGGGACAACAGGCGCTGCTCACGCAACTCCCGGAGCCGATAGGCGCGGACCTCTTCCAGCATCCGCTGGCGGTGCGCCTCGACCCTTGCGCGACGCTCCGGGCTCAGCTCCGCGAGCCGCTCATCAAGTGTCTTCGCCATTGTCGTCTCCCTTCAGTGCTTGGTGGTGCTGGTCCAGCAGGCCGTCTGCCAACGGGATGTTCGTGCGGTACCACTTGGTCCAGTTGCCCGCCTTATCTCCCGCAACGAGCAGGATCGCTCGGCGCACCGGGTCGAAGGCGAACAACACCCTCAACTCCGACCTACCCCGAGAACCCGGCCGCAGTTCCTTCATGTTCTTGTGCCTGGAGCCCGTGACGGTGTCTACCAACGGACGTCCCAGCGCCGGCCCTACCTCCCGCAGGATCGTCAACGCGGCGAGCACTTGGTCGGCAGAGTCGTCATCGAGCGCGTCGAGCCAGTCATCGACCAAGGTCGTATCCACGCTCCACACATAACGATTCTAGAACACACAACTTCTATTGCCAAGAGCGTCGGGGCGCGCGACGCGACCAGCTGACCATCAGTGAGAGTCCCAGCCATGCTCAATGACTCCGCTTACTCGGTCCATACGGTCGCGCCTTTGACGGCCGTCTCCTACGTCCGTGTCTCCACCGCCGCCCAGGCGACTCGTGGCGGCACCCGCGACGGGTACTCGATACCAGCACAGCGAGAGGCGAACAAGCGCCACGCCCACTCCCCAGGAGTGCTGGTGGTCGCGGAGTTCATCGAACGCGGAGCCTCTGCACGCTCTGCCGATCGTCCGAGCTGAAGCGGATGCTCGATTACGTCGCCCAACGGCCGATCGCCTACGTGATCGTGCACAAGCTGGACCGCCTCGCCCGCGACCGCGCGGACGACGTGCACATCACCGGGCTGCTCCGCGGGTCAGGGGCGCGACTCGCGTCGAGCACCGAGGCAATCAGCGATTCCCCGGATGGGCGTCTCGTGCATGGGATCATGGCCTCGATCGCCGAGTTCTACTCCCACAACCTCGCCACCGAGGTCAGGAAGGGAATGCGGCAGAAGGTGTTGCAACGAGGCAGTGTGGGACGGGCCCTACAACTCGTTGCTCGACTCCGACGACGCAGAAACAGACTGAGGCCGCCCGTGATGGGCGGCCTCAGCAAGATCAGACGCACTTTTGATAGGAGCATCGTTGTGGAGCTGCCGGGAATCGAACCCGGGTCCTCTGGCGC